>NZ_JBEZBX010000009.1:0-408907 GCF_040647275.1 Lentzea sp. NPDC042327 | reverse complement strand
ACGCGGGGTTCTCCTCCTGCGACCCGGGCCGGATCTACCTGCCGGTGATCATGGACCCGGTCTACGGCTACCAGGGCCTCAACGTCGAGGCGCAGCTCAACAACTCCTCGTCGCTGCTCAACTGGACCCGGCACATGATCGAGGTGCGCAAGCAGCACCACGCGTTCGCCGAGGGCGACTTCACCGAGCTGGGCGGCTCGAACCCGAGCGTCCTGGCCTACAAGCGGATGTGGAAGCGCCCCGACGGGCGCGAGGACATCGTCCTGTGCGTGAACAACCTCTCCCGCTTCCCGCAACCGGTCGAGCTGGACCTCTCCGAGCACCGCGACTACACGCCGGTGGAACTGACCGGAGGTGTCAAATTCCCCTCGATCGGGGAACTCCCCTACCTGTTGACCCTTCCCGGTCACGGTTTCTACTGGTTCCAGCTGGTAGAGGCGGGCGACGACAGCGAGATGAGGTGAGGCGCGCATGATCGACCCGGACGAGCTCGCCGACAAGCTGGTCGGCACCCTGCCCGACGTCCTGCCGACGCTGCGGTGGTTCGGCGGCAAGGACCGCGCGATCACCGCCGTCCGTCCACTGCGGACGACCCCGCTCACCGACGACCTGGTGCACTGCGTCGTCGAGGTGGAGCAACCCGGCCGCACCGAGGCCTACCAGCTCGTGATCAGCGAGCACTCGGACGGCTTCGACGCGACGGCCGACCCGGAGCGCAACGGCCTGCTGCTGGAGAAGATCGCCGCCGGCGATCGGGTCAACGGCATCGAGTTCGCACACGAGCCGGGCGTCGAGCTGCGCACGGCGCTGCGCGGCCGCCCGATCGGCGTCGAGCAGTCGAACACGTCGCTGATCTACGGCCAGCAGTACATCCTGAAGATCTTCCGCAAGCTCGCCCGCGGCGAGAACCGCGACCTGGTCATGCACCGGGCGCTGCAGTCGGTGGGCTGCGAGCACATCGCCCGCCCGCTCGGCTCGATCTCGACGACGCTCGACGGTGAGCCGGTCACGCTCGCGATGCTGCAGGAGTTCCTGCCGGACGCGGTCGAGGGCTGGGACATGGCCAAGACCTCGGTGCGCGACCTGATGGCCGAGGCCGACCTGCACGCGTTCGAGGTGGGCGGCGACTTCGCCGGCGAGGCGCAGCGGCTCGGGCACGCGGTGGCCAAGGTGCACGCCGACCTCGCGGAGGCGCTGGGCACCCGCATGGCCGACGACGACGCGGTCACCCGCGCCATCGCGGGCATGCAGCGGCGCCTGGACACCGTCCTGGAGGCGGTGCCGGAGCTGGGCCGCTACGAGAGCGCGCTGCGCGCGTCGTTCGACGAGGCCCGCAGGCACGTCGGGGCGATCCCGATCCAGCACGTCCACGGCGACCTGCACCTGGGCCAGGTGCTGCGGACCGTGCACGGCTGGCTGCTGATCGACTTCGAGGGCGAGCCGGCCGCCGGTGTCGAGGAGCGCAACGCGCTGCGGTCGCCGTTGCGCGACGTGGCGGGGATGCTGAGGTCGTTCGACTACGCGGCCAGGCAGCTGCTCGTCGGCCAGCCCGACGACGACCAGCTCGCCTACCGCGCGATGGAGTGGACGAAGCGCAACCGGGCCGCGTTCTGCGACGGCTACGCCGAGGTGGCGGCCGACCCGCGGGACAACGCGCACCTGCTGCGCGCGTTCGAGCTGGACAAGGCGGTCTACGAGGTCGCTTACGAGCACGCCAACAGGCCGGAGTGGTTGACGGTGCCGCTGTCGTCGATCGCCCGGATGACTTCTGGAGGAGAGTAAGCCGTGAAGGCCGACCTGGACCGACTCCTGTCCGGTGCGCACCACGACCCGCACTCGGTGCTGGGTGTGCACACCGTCGGCGACCAGGTGGTCGCGCGGGCCCTGCGGCCCGGCGCGACCTCGGTCGCCGTGGCGTGGGGTGACAAGCAGGTCGAGCTGCCGCGCATCGCCGACGGCCTCTTCGAGGGCGAGCTGCCGGAGGCGCCCGGCGACTACCGGCTGCTCGTGGCGTACGGCGACCGCACGATCGAGGTCGACGACCCGTACCGGTGGCTGCCCACCGTCGGCGAGCTGGACCTGCACCTGATCGGCGAGGGCCGCCACGAACGGCTGTGGGACGTGCTCGGCGCGCACGTGCGGTGCTACGAGACGGTCACCGGTGACGTCACCGGTGTGTCGTTCGCCGTCTGGGCGCCGAACGCGCGCGGTGTGCGCGTGACGGGTGACTTCGACGGCTGGGACGGGCGCGCGAACCCGTTGCGGTCCATGGGGTCCTCCGGCGTGTGGGAGGTGTTCCTCCCGAACGTGCCGGTGGGCTCGCGGTACAAGTTCCGCATCCTCGGCGCCGACGGCGTGTGGCACGAGAAGGCCGACCCGATGGCGTTCGCCACGGAGGTGCCGCCGCAGACGGCGTCGGTGGTCACGCGGTCGGAGCACGAGTGGCAGGACGCCGAGTGGACGGCGCGGCGTGCGGCGACGCAGTGGGCGAACGCGCCGATGTCGATCTACGAGGTGCACCTCGGGTCGTGGAAGCCCGGCCTGAGCTACCGGCAGCTCGCGACCGAGCTCGCCGACTACTGCGAGGACATGGGCTTCACGCACGTCGAGCTGTTGCCCGTGGCCGAGCACCCGTTCGGCGGTTCGTGGGGCTACCAGGTCACCTCCTACTACGCGCCGACCTCGCGGTTCGGCACCCCGGACGACTTCCGGTTCTTCGTCGACGCCCTGCACCAGCGCGGCATCGGCGTGCTGGTCGACTGGGTGCCCGCGCACTTCCCCAAGGACAGCTGGGCGCTCGCGAAGTTCGACGGCACCCCGCTCTACGAGCACGCCGACCCGCGTCGCGGTGAGCAGCTCGACTGGGGCACGTACGTCTTCGACTTCGGCCGCAACGAGGTGCGCAACTTCCTCGTGGCGAACGCGCTGTTCTGGATCGAGGAATTCCACCTCGACGGGCTGCGCGTGGACGCCGTGGCGTCGATGCTCTACCTCGACTACTCGCGGCCGGAGGGCCAGTGGCTGCCCAACGAGCACGGCGGCCGGGAGAACCTGGAGGCGGTCCGGTTCCTGCAGGAGCTGAACGCGACGGTCTACAAGCGGCACCCCGGCATCGTGATGATCGCCGAGGAGTCGACGGCGTGGCCGGGCGTGACGCGGCCGACGCACCTGGGCGGTCTCGGGTTCGGCTTCAAGTGGAACATGGGCTGGATGCACGACACGCTGCACTACCTGTCGCGTGAGCCGGTCCACCGCTCGTTCCACCACAACGAGATGACGTTCTCGCTGGTCTACGCGTGGAGCGAGAACTTCGTGCTGCCGCTCTCGCACGACGAGGTGGTGCACGGCAAGGGCTCGCTGTGGACCCGGATGCCCGGCGACGACTGGAACAAGGCGGCGGGCGTGCGGTCGCTGCTCGCGTTCATGTGGGCGCACCCCGGCAAGCAGCTGCTGTTCATGGGCGGCGAGTTCGGGCAGCGGCAGGAGTGGTCGGAGTCGCGGTCGCTCGACTGGCACCTGGTCGAGCAGGAGCCGCTGCACCAGGGCATCCAGTCGTTGCTGCGCGACCTGAACTCGGTCTACAAGACCGCCGCGGCGCTGTTCTCGCACGACGTGACGCCGGAGGGCTTCCAGTGGATCGACGCGAACGACTCGGGCGGCAACGTCCTGTCGTTCCTGCGGGTCGGTGAGGACGGCTCGACGCTCGCCTGCGTCGCGAACTTCTCCGGATCGCCGCACCACGACTACCGGGTCGGCCTGCCGTCGACCGGGCGGTGGAAGGAGCTCATGAACACCGACGCGGCGCACTACGGCGGGTCGGGCGTGGGCAACATGGGCGGTGTCGTCGCCGAGGCCAAGCCGTGGCACGGGCGACCCGCGTCGGCGGTCCTGCAGCTGCCGCCCTCGGGCGTGCTGTGGCTCGTGCCGGACCCCGCCGACGAGCTGTGACGCCGGCCGGGGTGCGGCCGCAGCCGGTCGCACCCCGGTCACCGGTGGTGATCTCGCCGGGTGAACCCGATCGGCCCGGCACACGTTGACCCTCACATGCGCCTGAGTTCGCCGAGTAGGGCCTCCGTCGAGCCGGGCGGCAGGCACAATGGTGTGATGCGGCACTGGAGCATCGCGCTGATGGTCGTCACCGCCCTGCTCGCCACGGGGTGCACCGCCGGGATACCCGGCCGTCCCCGTGCCGCCAAGGTGGTCAAGCAACAACCCGCCAACCCGACGATCCAGGTCCGCGGCAGCGACAACGGCCGCATCGACCAGCTCGCGGCGACGGCGCTCACGGACATCGAGGTCTTCTGGACCGACTCGTTCCCGAAGACGTTCGGCAAGCCGTGGAAGAAGCTGAGCGGCGGCTACTACTCCGTCGACACCGCGGACTCGGCCGCCAAGCCGCCGCCGTGCACGCAGAAGGCCGCCGACGTGGAGGGCAACGCGTTCTACTGCCCCTCGGCCGACGCCATCGCCTGGGACCGCTCGTCGCTGCTGCCCGTGCTGGAGGACCGCTTCGGCGAGGCCGCCGTGGTCGTCGTGCTGGCCCACGAGGTCGGCCACGCCGTGCAGAACCGCATGGGCATCACGCCGGAGGCGGAGCGCCGTGAGCCGGACAAGTACCCGACGATCCTCACCGAGGCGCAGGCCGACTGCTTCGCGGGCTCGTTCGTCCGGCACGTCACCGACGGCGACTCCGAGTACCTCGACATCGGCACCGACGCGCTGGACAAGGCGCTGGGCGCGCTGATCACGTTCCGCGACCCGGTCGGCACCTCACCGGAGGACGAGCAGGCGCACGGCAGCGCGTTCGACCGCGTGGCCGCCTTCCAGGACGGCTTCGAGCAGGGCCCCAAGTTCTGCGCCGCCATGTCCGTGCAGAACCGCACGTTCACCCAGCGCGCCTTCACGAGCACCCGCGACCGCGCGAACGGCGGCAACCTGCCGTTCGACGAGATGCTGGAGTCGGTCACCCCCGACCTCGACACGTACTTCAAGACGCTGGCCACGACCCAGAGCAAGACCTGGCCGACTGTGCGCGCCGAGGCCGCGTCCAGCGAGCCGGACTGCTCCGGTGACCAGGGCCCGGTCGCCTACTGCCCGTCGGACAAGACCATCAAGATCGACACCAAGGACGAGCTGCCCGCGCTGCACAAGGAGCTCGGCGACTACGCCACCGGCACGCTGATCGCCACCCGGTACGCACTGGCCGAGCTGGCCGTCCTCGGCAAGCCGACCGAGGGCGAGGAGGCCTCGAAGGCCGCGCTGTGCCTGGCCGGCGCGTACACCGGCGCGGTGTTCCAGCGGCAGGACGGGTTCGGGCTGTCGCCGGGCGACTTCGACGAGGCGGTGACGGTGCTGCTGCGGTTCGACTACGCGGCCCGCGACGCGACCGGCGGTGACGCGGTGGACCCCGGCTTCGAGCGGGTGGCCCGGTTCCGCGAAGGGGTGTTCGAGGGTCCGAAGAAGTGCGGGCTGAACTGATCTCGCGCCCGGCAGCCGAAAGCCCGCAGCGGACCGTTCCGCTGCGGGCTTCACTGTGCCGGGGGCGGTCAGCTCGACTGGAGCGAGATCTTCGTGCCGGGGATCTTCAGGGTGCCGCCGGCCAGGTCCGCGTTGCGCACCGTGACCTCGGTGAACGACGCGATCGGCACGTTCAGCGGCGGCGGGTGGGCCGCGGTGTAGTCAACCGGGATCTTGATGCCGAGGATGTCCAGGTTCCCCTTGAGCTGCACGGTGAACAGCTCGATCCTGGCCGGTGAGCCGAACGGGACCGAGACCGTGGACGTGCTGCCAGGCGCGGCCCTCGTCACGAGCTGCACGCCGGGTGAGACCTCGCCGGTCTGCACCAGGTCGCGGATCTTCATGTCGGTGGCCGTGAACTTGAGGACCTTCACGACCTGGCCGTTCAGCACCGAGTCGACGACGCCCGCGAAGTTCAGGCCGACCAGGTCGAGCCGGGAGGCGGTGAGGGTCCACTCCCTGCCGCCCGCCACCGGGGCAGGGGCCGGTGGCGGGGTGGCCGGCGTCGACGGCGGCACCGTGCTCGGCGGTGGGGCCGGCACGGACGACGACGCCGGCGGCGGGGTGGAGCTGCCCGGCGGCGGGGTGCCCGGTGGCGTGCTGCTCGACGGCGGTGCGACGGAGCTGCTCGTGGGGGCCTGGGTGGTGCTCACGGGCGGCGGTACCGACGGGTCGGCGGGGTCGGCGGACGGTTGCTGGACGGCGAGCAGCGCGATCAGGGCCACGGCGGCCATCGGCGGTGCCGGGTTCTCCAGGGAGAGCTCCGACCGGCCCTTCTTCCGGCGCTTCTCCCCTGGTGCCTTCGGTTCCTTCGGCACGTCGGTCCACGCCACGGCGAGCGCGCCGCCGAGCAGGCTGAGGACGGTGCCGAGCAGGAAGCCGCCGAGGTTCGTCGTCACCAGCGCCACCAGCGACAGCAGCACGGTGACGATGCCGGAGGCGAGCCGGAACCCCGGCGCGATCCACAGCGACAGACCGCAGATGATCAGCAACGTGCCGATCAGCAGCGCGGAGACGCCGCCGATCGTCTTGATCGAGATGATCATGTCGCCGAGCTTCACGCCGACGAACGGCGGGAACAGGATGACCATCGCACCGGCGATGACGAACAGGCCGGCCCAGAAGGGCCGGCCACGCCGCCACGCGGTGAAGCTGCGCCAGAGCCTCAGAAGCACTCGTTCTGCCCCTGCTTCAAGCTCAGGTTCATCCCCTTGAACTTGATGGACTGGGCCGTCGTGCTCCACGCGACCTGCCGCAGCGCCGCGATGTTGACGGTGTCGGCCTGCATGCCGAACGACCCCGGCAGGCCCTTCAGGCCCTCCGGGCCCTTGGACAGCGTGCCGGCGTCGATGCCGATCTGCGGGTTGCCCAGCGTCAGGTCACCGCTGATGTCGGTGAGCCCGACGACCAGGTTGGTCGCCTCCATGCCGCCCTTGCCGCCGGCCTCGATGCGCATCGTGAGGTCACCGACGACCGGCATGTCGGGGACGAAGACCGACTGGCAGAACTTGTCGAGCGATGCCGACTTGAAGCCGTTCACCGCGACCGGGTGCACCTGACCGGACCCGGCGTCCACCCCGCCGAACTGGACGTACCCCTGGCCCGTCAAGCCGTCAGCTGACACCTTGAAACTGCTGCCGGACACCGAGAACGAGGCGGCCAGCGCTCCTTGGGACATGCCGAAGAGGAGCACACCGGCGCCCACGGCACCGATGCCGAGCACCCCGACGAACCGTGCCCAGCGCGTTCTTCCCATACCGCCAAACTCCTTCCACGCCGAAGGCTTGCGTGGGGGGACTGTGCGCTCCGGAACATCGGCGGGACAAGGAAACGAGTCCGTGCAGTCTTGAAATCACCCCACGGGGTGAGGGAGTTTCACGTTTGGCCGCTGGTGGTTCCCTCACCAGGCCCAGAGGGCACTGAGTAGCCTCTGACCATGGGGATCGGACGCCTGGCCGCAGCGCTCACCACCGTCGTCGCGCTGGCGGGATGCTCCTCCGTGGTCGAGGGAGCACCGAAGGGCGAGCGGCCCGACCCCACGAAGGTCGCGGGCCTCGCGATCACCAACGGCCCGTCCGGCGCCAAGCCCGGCGTGCCGAACGCCGACCTGTCCGTCGAGAACGGCGACGGCGGCGAGATGGACCAGCTCGCGATCAACACGCTCGCCGACGTCCAGGAGTTCTGGAAGGACGAGATGCCGAAGGCGTTCGGCGGCAAGGCGTTCGAGCCGGTGAAGCGGTTCATCTCCTACGACTCCAACGGCAAGGGCGTCGAGGTCTGCCGCCTCAACACCACCGGCATCGCCAACGCGTTCTACTGCGCGGTCGACGACAGCATCACCTGGGACCGCGGCGAGCTGCTGCCGATGCTCAAGGACGCGTTCGGCCCGATGGCCGTCGTCACCGTTCTCGCGCACGAGATGGGCCACGCCGTGCAGTACAAGCTCGGTGCCGCGTCCGGCATCGGGCCGAACACCCAGTCGATCGTCAAGGAGCAGCAGGCCGACTGCTACACCGGCGTGTTCATGCGCTGGATCGCCGAGAACAGGTCCAAGCACTTCGAGCTGTCCACCGGCGAGGGCCTCAACCAGGTGCTGCAGACCATGTTCTTCATCCGCGACTCCGCCGGCACCTCGTTCGAGAAGCAGGGCGCCCACGGCAGCGCGTTCGACCGCGTCTCCGCCTTCCAGTTCGGGTTCGTGCGCGGTGCCGCCCGCTGCGCCGAGATCAACGAGGCCGAGATCGACAAGCGCATCACCGAACGCCCGTTCTCGTTGCAGGACACCGACCAGGGCCAGGGCCGCGGCAACGCCCGCATCGACCAGGACAAGTACCTCAAGGCGCTGGAGGAGTCGCTGCGCGACGCCTACAGGTCCAGCGGCGCGGCCTTCCCCGCCCTCGACAAGGGCGGCATCAGGTCCTGCGCCGACGCCCAGACGACCTCGCCCGCGTCCTACTGCCCCGCCACGAACCAGGTCCAGCTCGACCTGCCGTCGCTGGTCAAGATCGGCACCCCGCCCAAGCGCGGGCAGAAGGGCGGCATCGGCGACTTCGCCGCGTTCGCCGTCGTGGCGTCCCGCTTCTCGCTGTCCATCCAGAGCGCCACGGGCTTCAGGCTCGACGACGACGCGGCGGGCCAGCGCACGGCGTGCCTCACCGGGGCGTGGGCGGGGCTCACCAACCGCCCCGACCCCGCCGCGGGTCTGCGGCTGTCCCCCGGCGACCTCGACGAGGCCGTGGCCGAGCTGCTCGCCGACGACAGCCTCATCGCGGCCGACGTGAACGGCAAGGCGGTGCCCTCCGGGTTCGCACGGGTGGAGGCCTTCGCCGACGGGTTCTTCCGCGGTTCCGCGCTGTGCGTGAAGAAGTACTCGGTTTGACCCTTTGATCGACGCCGGTCGATACTTTTCCGGTGCTGACCGATGAAGCCACCACGTACGCCTCGTGGTTCGCGAGCCTGTCCGACCCCACGCGCGTGCGCCTGCTCCACCAGGTCGCGTCCGCGCCCGGCGAGGTCACGGTGGGCGAGCTGACGACGTCGCTCGGCATCAGCCAGTCCACCTGCTCGCACCACGTCCGCAAGCTCTCCGAGGTCGGCTTCCTGCGCGTGCGGCGCGAGGGCACGGCGACGATGGTGTCGGTGAACCCGTCGTGCTGCACCGGTCTGCCGCACGCCGCCGACGCCGTGATGGGCGCGCTGACCACGGGTTCGGTCCGGCCGGTCGCCGGTGTCGCCGTGCGCGCGATGACCGCGGCCGACTGGCCCGATGTCCGCCGCATCTACGGCGAGGGCATCGCCTCGGGCAACGCGACGTTCGAAACCGAGGTCCCGTCCCGCCGCACGCTGGAGCCGAAGTGGCTCCCGGACCACCGCTGGATCGCGGTGGTGGACGGTTCCGTGGCGGGCTGGGCCTCGGCCGCCCCGGTCTCACCGCGCGAGTGCTACGCGGGCGTGGCCGAGACCTCGATCTACGTGAGCGACGCGTTCCAGGGCCGCGGCGTGGGCAAAACCCTGCTGCACCACCAGGTTTCCGCCGCCGATGCCGACGGCCTGTGGACGTTGCAGGCCGTGATCTTCCCGGAGAACCGCGCCAGCATCGCACTGCACCACCGGGCGGGGTTCCGCACGGTCGGACTCCGCGAACGGATCGCCCAGCACCACGGCAAATGGCGCGACACCGTACTCCTCGAACGCCGCCGCCCCTAATCCAGAGGGTACGCGGGGTCCCCGCGTGCCCCAGAGGGGAACGTAGGGTCCCCGCGTGCCCCCAAAAAGGGAACGTGGGGGGCCGCGTGCCCCGGAAGGGGACGTGGGGGGCCCGCGTGCCGGTCAGTAGAGGGCGGAAGCGAGGTTGCGGCGGGCTGCGGCCACGCGGGGGTCGTCCGCGGGGAACAGCTCGAACAGGCCGACCAGGTGCTGGCGCACGCGGTCGCGGTCGTCCCCGTACACGCGGCGCACGGTGTCGACGAGGCGCTTGAACGCCTCCTCCACCTGCTGCGACGCCACCTGCGCGTCGGCGGCGGCGAGCTGCGCGTCGACGTCGTCCGGTGCGCCGTCCGCCTTCGCGATCACCGCCGGGTCGACGGCCTCGGCCCGCTCGGCGAACCGCGCCTGCGCGAGACCTTCCTTCGCAAGCTCGTTGGACGGTTCGGCGTCGAGGATGTGCTGGTAGGCGGCCTGCGCGGCGGCGTAGTCGCCCCGCTCGAAGGCCTCCTCGGCGGCGACGAACCGCGGGTCCTCTGGGAGCTCCTCCGGCTCGGCCGGCGCGGTGGCGTTGGCCTCGCCGGCGCGGATGCCCGGCAGCCGGTCGCGCAGCGCGTCCAGCAGCCGCGCGATCCACTGCTGCAGCTCGGCGTCAGCGAGCGGGCCGGCGAACGCGTCGATCGGCTGCCCGCCGGCGACGGCCACGGTCGTCGGCACGGACTGCACGCCGAACGCCTGGCCGATGCGCGGGGCCTGCTCCAGGTCGACCCGCGCGAGGATCCACGAGCCGCCCGACGGCTGGGCGAGCCGCGTGAGCGACGCGGCCAACTGCTGCGACTCCGGGCTGTAGGAGGCACCCAGCAGCACCACGACGGGCACCTGCAGGGACTGCTCGACCACCGCCTGGAACGACGCCTCTGTGACGTCCACGATCCACGGCGCGGACCCGTTCGGAGCTCCGGCGGGACCGGCGGCGGGAGCGGGCGACGCGGCCGCCTGGCGGGCGGCGTCGGCGCGCGCCTTCAGGGCACCCAGGTCGACGGCGCCCGAGAGCGCGGCGGACAGTGCGGCGGTCTTGCGAGGATCAGGCCTTGTCACGTGTTCCATCCTGGCACGGCTAGTTCCCGGACCGGGTCCAGGGCCATCGGGTTGACGCGCATCGCCTCGTTGCCCGAAGCGATGCGTAGTGCAAGCGGTGTCATCAGGTCGACGAACCGCTCGGTCCGCTGTCCTCCCAGCGCTTCCCACGGCGCGCGGGCGGCCTCGTCGGTCGCCCGTTCCACCGCGGCGAGGTCACCGGGCAGGTCGGCGGCTTCCCATTCTTCCTCCGTCCACCCCCTCGCCGCCCGCATGTACGCCGGATCGAGGGAATGCTCACGCGCGTAGAGCGCAAGCGCTTGGCACGGTCCCACACCGTGGGCCACGAGCGCAGCCACATGCCCATCTCCACGCGACTCGCGCAAGATCGTGCACGCGTGCCACAGCGCCAGGTGCGGCTCGTCGGGCCACGGCAGCGCGCGGTTCGCCGCGGCCAGCGGGCGGCCCGCGATCGGAGCGGCCTCGGCGGCGTCCCGCGCGAGCGCGGCCAGCTCGGTGATCTCGGGGGTGTCCACCGTGCCGAGCAACCGCCGCAGGGCGCCGTCGACGCCCTCCAGCCGGGCCCGCAGGAACTCCGCCGGCGAGGCGACCTCCCACGCGTCGGGCAGCGCCCGTGCGACCTTGCGCGGGGCGAAGTTGTAGAAGACGGCCGTCACCAGCTCGCGGGAGGCGGCGCCCAGCGGTGCGGCGCGCAGGCCGAAGTAGCCCATCCAGCCGCCCTTGCAGCCCAGCGCGTCGGTTGCCGCGCGGGACTCGGGCGTGAAGTAGGTGACGTCGTGGTACGGCTCGAACCGCAGCCACAGCTGCCTCACATCCACGCCCGACACGCTAACCCAGCGGACGCCGCCGCACGGACCCGCTCACCGGTGCGGCGTAGAGCCCTCGGCCGTTCGTGCGGACCGTTGCTCCACACGGGTCACGGGGTGTCGGCGAGGTGGTCCTCGATCCGCTGCACCTTGGCCTTCAGCTGCCCGGTGTGGCCCGGCCGGATGTCGGCCTTGAGCACGAGCGAGACCCGCGGTGCCGCGGCCTGCACCGCCTCCGTCGCGCGCTTCACGACGTCCATCACCTCGTCCCACTCCCCCTCGACCAAGGTGAACATCGAGTTCGTCTCGTTGGGCAGTCCCGACTCCCGCACGATCCGCACGGCCTCGGCGACGGCCGCGGCCACACTTCCCGACGAGTCCGATGCGGACGGAGCAACGCTGAACGCGACAAGCACACGTGCCTCCCTGGTGATCTCTGCGTGTACTGACTGGTAGCTTCCGTGCACATGACACCGCTGCCGTTCGATCCGATCGCCCGCGCGGCCGAACTGTGGGACGAGCGCGTCGGTTCGGCCACGTCGATGGCCGCCGTCACGAGCGTCATGCGTGTCCAGCAAATCATCCAGTCCGCGGTGGACGCAGCCCTCAAGCCGCACGGGCTCACGTTCGCCCGCTACGAGGCGCTGGTGCTGCTGTTCTTCTCCCGCAAGGGCGCGCTGCCGATGCGGGTCATGGGCGAGCGCCTGCAGCTGCACCCGACGTCGGTCACGAACATCGTCGACCGGCTGGAGAGCGACGGCCTGGTCCGCCGCACGCCGCACCCGACCGACCGCCGCACGACGCTGGTGGAGATCACCGAGGCCGGTCTGCAGCGCCGGGAGGCGGCGACCGAGGCGGTCGTGCGGGTCAACCTCGGGCTCAAGGGACTCACCGACCGGCAGACCGAGCAGCTCACCGACCTGCTCGCCAAGGTGCGCAGGGCCAGCGGCGACTTCGAGGACTAATTCGGTTGGCACGCGACCGGAGCTGTGGCGTCATGGGCGGGTGATCCGAAACCGCCCTGACCGCTCGATCGTCGCCCTCGTCAGCACCCCGAGCGGGTTCGCCGGGCGCACCGATGTCCTGCCGGTGCCGACCCCGGAGTGGAACCACGTCGAGCCGGTCAACGCCGTGCTGCGCGAGCTGCTGGGCGTCGAGACGAGCGTGCTGCGGCTGGTGTCGGTCGAGGGCGGCCAGGTGCCGTGGGGCGGCACGGTCACCTACCACGTGGAAGCGCACGGCGAGCCCGACCGCTCGAAGCTGAGCCCGGCGGCCGAACCGGAGCCCGACGCCGAGCACCGGTTGCCGTGGGCGCGGCTCGGCGGTCCCGCGGAGCTGGTGGCGTGGGCCGACACCGCGGTCACCCGCACCGGCCCTGCCGTGCAGGTCAGGACGTGGAACCTGTCGAGCGTGCACCGGCTGCCCACCGCGGGCGGCCCGGTGTGGCTCAAGGCCGTGCCGCCGTTCTTCTGCGACGAGGGCGCCGTGCTCAAGACGGTCGCGGCGCACGACCCGACGCTCGTGCCGGCGGTGCTCGCGTCCGCGCCGGGCCGGGTGCTGCTGAGCCAGGCGGAGGGCGGCAACTGCTGGGACCTGACGCCGGAGCTGGTCGAGCGGGTCGTGCCGCGCTGGGTCGCCGTGCAGCACGCGCTGGCCGGCGAGCCGCAGCTGCCGCCGTCGGTCGTGCCGATGCCGTCGTTCGGGCTGCCGGACACCCTCGTGCACGGCGACTTCCACCCCGGCAACTGGCGCGACAGCGGCGTCGTGATCGACTGGTCCGACGCGTGCTGGGGCCACCCGGCGCTCGACGCGTGCCGGCTTGCGGAGTTCACCCCGCACCTGAGCGACGTGATCAGCCGGGTGTGGAGCGAGGCCTGGCTGCGGCACCGCCCGGACAGCGAGCCGCTGAAGGCGCTCGCCGTCGCCCGTCGTGCCTCACGGCTGCACAACGCGGTGAAGTACCAGGAGTTCCTGGACAACATCGAGGCGTCCGAGCGGATCTACCACGAGGGCGACCAGGAGGCCGAGCTCAGAGCTGTTCGGGAGCTGCCCGTTCGGTGAGGCGGCCGGTCTTCGCGGCCCAGCGCTCGAAGATCACCGTGCCGAACGGCGGGATGCTGGAGAGCAGGCCCAGCAGCAGCGTGCGGGCGTCCCACCGCAGCGGCTCCTTCGCCATGAGCGTGACGAGGATGAAGGCGACGAAGACGAAGCCGTGGATCGGGCCGAAGACCTTGACGCCGATCTCGTTCTGCACCACGACGTACTTGAAGAACATCCCGAGCAGCAGCCCCGCCCAGGAGATCGCCTCGGCGAGGGCGAGGATGCGGAACCGTCCGGCCGCGCTGGAGAACGTCATGGCTCCCCATCATGAACCGTGATGGGGAGCACAA
Source organism: Lentzea sp. NPDC042327 (assembly GCF_040647275.1). Lineage (NCBI taxonomy): Bacteria > Bacillati > Actinomycetota > Actinomycetes > Pseudonocardiales > Pseudonocardiaceae > Lentzea > Lentzea sp. NPDC042327. Next base: position 394,893 of record NZ_JBEZBX010000009.1, on the reverse strand, counting down.
CGCCACCGGGGTTGTCTATTTATGTCCTATTCCTCCCATTTGAAGACGCGGGAGGCGAGGAACCCGACCACGAGCGCGAACCCGGTGAGGACAGCGGCCGGCACCACCAGCGCCTCGACCCCCTTGCCGCGTACCAGCACGTCGAGCATGCCGTCGTTCATGTGCCGCAACGGGAACACCTTCGACACCGCCTGCAGCCACCCCGGCGCCTGGTCGACCGGGAAGAACGTGCCGGACAGGAACGCCATCGGCAGCACCACGATGTTCGCCGCGGCCGACGCGGACTCCTCGGTCTTCGCGAACGCGCCGACGAGCATGCCGAGCGCGAAGAACGCGACCGTCCCCAGCAGCAGCAACGGGATCGCCAGCCACCAGTGCCCCGAGAGCCGCAGCCCGAACACCGGCAGCATCGCGATGCCGACGAAGATCGCGCCCTGCACCAGCGCGACGCCCGCGCTGACGAGCACCCGCGACGACAGCACCGCGGTCGTGGACACCGGCGCGAGCCTGATCCGCCGCAGCACCTGCTTGCGCCGCCACGACACCAGCGTCAGCGCGGAGCCGAACACCGCCGACACCGCCACGCCCCACGACAGGATGCCCGGCGTCAGGTACTGGATCGGCTTGAGCGAGGCGTCCTCGACCTTCTCGGCGGCGAAGGTGAACCGCGGCGGCTGGCCCGTGGCGGCGAGGTTGGTCTTGTCCACGAACCCGTTCACGATCCCGAGGACGGTCGCCGACTGGACCTGGTCGCTCTGCGCGTAGCGGACGTCGAGCGTCTGGCCGCGCACGATCAGCGCGGCCGGCAGGTCGCCGTCCTTCACCTTCTGCAAGGCGGCGTTCTCGTCGTCGAACGCCTCCAGCTCCAGCACACCGCTGTCCCTGAGCGAGCTGACCACCGGGCCGTCGCCGACCACCGCGATCTTCGTCTTGTCCGTGCCCACGTCCCGCAGGAGCAGACCGAAGATCACCAGGAACATCAGCGGGAACAGGAAGGTGAAGAACAGCGTCACCCTGTCCCGGACGAACCCCTTGAACATCGCGAGCGAAAGCGTTCTGAACGCGGTCATGCGCGGTACTCCCGCCCGGTCAGGTCGAGGAAGACGTCTTCGAGGGTGGCCGTGCGGACCTGGAGGCCGTCGAGCGCACCGCGGTCGGCGAGCGCGGACAGCACCGGCGCGGGGCGGCGGGTGGAGATCGTCAGCGAGACCTCGTCCTCGTGCGCCTCCTCGACACCGTCGAGCGCGGTGGCGTCCACGACGGACAGCAGGCCCTTCTGCAGCGTCACGTGGGTCGGTGCGTCCAGGCCGCGCACGAGCACCGCCGGCGGGTCGAGAGCGAGCACCCTGCCCCTGTCCATGATGGCGACGCGGTCGCAGAGGATCTCGGCCTCGTCGAGGTAGTGCGTGGTGTAGACGATGGTCTTGCCGCGCTCCCGGATGGCCCGCAGCACGTCCCAGAGGTTGCGCCGGGCCTGCGGGTCGAGCGCGGCCGTGGGCTCGTCCAGGAACACGATGTCCGGGTCGTGCACGAGCGCGCACGCGATGGAGAGCCGTTGCCGCTGCCCGCCGGAGAGCTTGTTCTCCTGCTCGTTCGCCTTGTCGGCGAGGCCGACGAGCTCCAGCATGTCCGCGGCGGTGCCGGGGCTCACGCCGTAGAGCGAGCCGAACGTCTGCAACTGCTCCTTCGCCGTCAGCTTCTCGAAGAACGACGACGCCTGCAGCTGCACACCGATGCGCGGCAACAACTTCGTGTTGCGCGGCCACGGGCTCTCGCCGAGCAGCGACACCTCACCGCTGTCGGGCTCGCGCAGGCCTTCGACGATTTCCAGCGTCGTCGTCTTACCGGCGCCGTTGGGCCCCAGAATGCCGAAAAACTCGCCCTCGGCCACGGTGAACGAGACCCCGTCCACCGCTTTCAGCTCGCCGTAGCTCTTGCGGACGTCCCGCACCACGACCGCCGACCGTTCCTGCGTCATGGCGCGACGGTAGGTCAGCGGCAGGTCCCGCACGCCGCGGAACGACCAAAGTCGTCGCGAAGTCGAGACGAAAGCCGTCAGCCGCCCGCGACCAGCAACGGGCGTTCGGTGTGGACGTCGGCCGACCTGCGCAGCGCGGCGGCGAACTGCTCGAACCGCGCCCGCGGCACGGCCGTGCGGACCTCGCCCAGCGCCTGCCACGCGAGGCGGTGCTCCGCGGTCTCGGCGAGCCGCGGCACCGGACCGCCCATGACGTCCCCGGCGAACGCGAGCGCGACGGTCGCCGCCCGCAGGCACGCGGTCGCGAGGGTCACGCAGTCCTCGACGAGCGGGCCGTCACCGCCGGGGCGCACGACCCCGCCGACGGCGAACCGGACGACCTGCATCAGCGCGAGGTGCAGGCGCTGGCCGGCCAGGACGCGCTGGTGCGACAGGTCCTCGGAACCGGTGCCGGGCATCACGACGGTCATGCCGACCTGGGGCCGGCGCAGGACGTGGTCGAAGAGGGCGGTGGGCGCCCACACCAGGGTGCGCCAGGCGTCCCCGCCCAGCGAGGTGCCCATGCGGGTGGCGTTGCCGAGGACGTCGAGGTAGGCGGTGAGGACGCCGGACAGGAACACGGCGCCGCTGTCACCGCCGGCCCTGGTGATGCCCAGCCGCCGGTCGTCGGCGAGGTGGCCGTCGCAGGGTCCGGGCTCCCACCCGATGACGTCGCTGCTCGCCAGCACCACGCGGGCCAGCCGCTGGTGCACGGGCGAGGCGGACAGCACCGTGTCGTCCAGCCCCATCCGGGCGAGCACGGACGCCGCGTGCCGCACCGACTCGCGGTGCCGCGGCACGAGGTCGGGGTGCAGCAGGCGGAACGGTTCCACGTCGTCCCCTCCGTTGGTTGTCATCACAATGACCTGCGGGCGGCGGGAAGTCATCCGGATGGGCCGCTGCGTTACGTCTCAGTTGGACTGCACCCAGGCCGCGAGCTGCGCGCGGGTCGACAGGTCGAGCACGGTCTTCACGTTGTGCACGTGCGACTCGACGGTGCGGTGCGAGATCCCCAGGCTGGCCGCGATCTGCGCGTTCGTGAGGCCCTGCGCCACCAGGTCGGCGACCATCCGCTGCCGGTCGCTCAGCACCGCGTCGCGCGCGGCCGCCTCGTCCAGCGCGGTCTCCACGGCGTAGCGGAGGTCCATCGCGCGACCGGCCCGCTCGGCCCGGCTGAAAGCCGCGCGGGGCAAGGCTTCCCGTGCGACGTCGCGAACGGCGGCGATCTTCCGCCGCCACCACGGTCCCGGCGGGACGTCCCACACCGCGCGCATCTGCCGGCAGGCGGCCAGCAACCGCACCCCGAGCTCGTGCCGCCCGGACAGCACGGCGACCAGGGCGCAGCCCTCGACCGCCTCCAGCACCGCCCGCGGCGCCGCCGCCGACATCCGCGTGCTCTCGGCGAACCGCGCGCCCGCCCTGCCCAGGTCGCCGCGTTCCAGCGCGACGCAGCCGGAGGTGTGCAGGGCGGTGGCCGCGATGTCGGGGCGCCCCAGGTCCGCCAGCACGGGCAGGGCCGCGGACACCAGCTCGTCGGCGCCGTCGACGTCGCCCAGCTCCAGCCGCACCCGGCCGAGGTTCCGGCTCGACACGGCGACGCTCACGTCGTCGCCGTTGCGCACACCCCACTCGATCGACCGGCGCAGGGCCCGCGCCGTGTTCGGCAGGTCGGCCATGCCGTCGTAAGCGCCCGCGACCGTGCGGTAGAGGCGGCACACGACGAGCTGCTGGCCACCCGCCTCTGCGGTCTCGACCGCCTCCAGCGCGTACCGCACCGCGTCGTCGTGCCGTCCCTCGTGGCTCGCCAGCAGTGACGCGTACTCCAGCGCGAGGACGCGGTAGCGCGCATCGGCCGCCGTTCGGTCCAGCACCTGCATCAGCACGGTGCCCGCTTCGGCGAAGCAACCGCGGTCCGAGCAGACCCGCAGCAGGATCGTGGCGAGCATCAGCCGGCGTTCGTCCCACGGCTGCACCAGACGGGCGAACGCGTACGCCACGTTGTCGTACTCCTGGTGCTGCACCTCGACCTGCTCGGGCGTGAGGACCGACGACGTGACACCGGGTTCGCCCATCCCGCACAACCAGTCGACGATCCGGCGCGCGGTCTCGGCGTACTCGTCGCGGCTGCGCAGCTGTTCCTCCGCGTAGAGGCGCACCGACTCCAGCATCCGGAAGCGGCCGTCGTTCTCCCGCACCACCAACGACTTCGCCTGCAACGCGGCGAGCGGCTCGACCACCGGCCCGCCGTGCACGACCTCGGCGATGCCCAGCCCGAACCCGCCTGGCAGCAGCGCGAGCCTGCGGAACAGCGCCTCCTCCTGCCCGGTCAGCAGGTCGTGGCTCCACGCGATGGCGGCGCGCAGGCTGCGGTGCCTGCTCTGCCCGTCCGCGTCGGCGAGCAGGTCGAGCCGTTCGTCGAGCCGGTCGGCCAGCTCGCACAGCGGCACCGACCGGATGAGCTTCGCTGCCAGCTCCACCGCGAGCGGGACGCCGTCCAGCCGCGCGCACACGGCGGCGATCTCGGCCTCGTGCTCCGGCGTGGCGCTGATCCCGGCCCGGTCGGTGAACAACCGGACGGCGTCGGCCGCCATGCCCCGCACCGGGTAGACCGCCTCCCCGAAGGCGCGCAACGCCTCCCGGCTCGTGGCCAGCACCTGCACCCCGGGACAGCGCGCCAGCAGCGCGTCCACGACGGCACAGCACTCCTCGACGAGGTGCTCGCAGTTGTCGACCAGCAGCACCACCCTGCGTCCGGCCAGCTCCGCGAGCAGGGTGCCGTGCAACCCGGCCCCCGCGTGCCGGTGGACCCCGACGGCGTGGGCGAACGCGGGCACCACCTGGTCGGCCGCGCCGACCCGGCTCAGCTCGACCGTGCGCACCTCCACCCGCTTCAGCCGGCCGGCGAGCTCCGCCGCGAGCCGCGTCTTGCCGACACCGGCCGCGCCGACGAGCGTGAGCATCCTGTGCTTGCGCAGCAACACCTGCAGCTCGGCGAGCTCGGTGGCGCGTCCGACGAACGCGTCGGCGTGGGCGGGCACCTCGGTGACCACAGTGGACGTACCTGCGGTGCGCCGCCGGTAGGCCCGCTGACGGCACGCGTTCGAGCAGTACCGCGCCCTCGACGGCCGGGGCGCGAAGTGCGTGCCGCACGTCGCACAGGTGCCCATCGCGTGAGTTTACGGCCGATTCGGTGTCTCAATTGGGAAGTGTGCCCAGTTCGACGTCCAGCACGGCGCCGGACCGCAGCTCGGCGACCTCGATCCGGTCCCTGGTCCTGGCGAGCCACCCGCCCCGGACCCGCCGCACCACCTGCGTCTTCGCGAGGTCGGCGCCCTCGGCCCTGATCACGACGTCCCTGCCGTTCTCCAGGTGCACCACCGCCCTGGTGAACTTCGGGGCGTGCGGCACGAACTCGCCGGTGCCGGGCACCGCCGGGTACATGCCGAGCGCGCTGAACACGTACCAGGCCGACATCGTGCCGAGGTCGTCGTTGCCGGTGACCCCGGCCGGGCCGTTGACGAACAGCGTCTGCGCGGCCCTGACGACGACCGAGGTCTTCTCCGGCTTGCCGATCAGCGCGTACATCCACGGCGCGTGCAGGTCGGGTTCGTTGTTCGGGTTGTACCGGAACTGGTTGTAGTAGTCGTAGGGCCCGACGACCCACTTCTCCCGCACCGTGCGCCTCGGGTCGGTCAGCAGGTCCGGGTAGGCGAAGAAGTCGTCGAGCCGCGCCTCGGCCGCCGCCGCGCCGCCGACCGCGGTGAGCAGGCCGGGGATGTCGTGCCGGCACAACCACTGGTACTGCCAGGCCGTGCCCTCGTGGAACCCCTCCGAGCCCTGCGGCGTGTACGGGTCGAGCCAGGAGCCGTCCCGCAGCTTCGGGCGCGGGAACCCGGTGAAGCCGCGGTCGCTCACGCCCCGGTCCCACAGGGCGCGGTGGTTGAGGCCTCGCTGCCGCAGCCGTTCCGCGTCCTCCCGGTGCCCCAGCGCCTCGGCCATGACCGCGAGCGTGGCGTCGGCGAGCGCGTACTCCAGCGTGGCGGACGCGCCGTGGTGCGGGTCGGTGTCCTGCCCCTTCTTCGGGAAGTGCTTGTCGTACTGGACGAACCCGTTCGCGAGGTAGCTCGGGTTGCCCGACCGTCCCTGGAACCGGGAGCTCTCCGGCGGCACGCCGTCGGCGTTCTGCAGCAGTGCCCGGTACGCCTGCTCCTCGAAGCCCTCCAGGTGCCCGAACCGCCACAGGTCGACCAGGAACGGCGTGACCGGGTCGCCGGTCATGCAGTTGGTCTCCTGGTTGGCGAACGCCCACCGCGGCAGCCACCCGCCCTGCTCGTGGACGGCGAGCACGCTGCGGGCGATGTCCTTGCTGCGCTTGGTCCTCAGCAGCGCCAGCAGCTGGTTGTGCGCGCGATAGGTGTCCCACAGGCTGAAGTACTCGTAGTAGGTCCAGCCGTCGGCGCGGTGGACCTGCCCGTCGAACCCGCGGTACCGGCCGTCGAGGTCGCTGCCGGTCAGCGGCTGCAACAACACGTGGTACAGCGCGGTGTAGAAGACCGCGCGCTCGTCCCAGTCGTCCGTCTCGACCTCGATGCACGCCAATTCGTCGCGCCACGCCTGCTGCGCCTCGTTGCGGAGCTCGTCGAAGCTCTTCTCCCCGGCCTCGCCGAGGTTCCCGGTCGCCCCGTCGGCGTCCACTTGCGACAGTGCGGTCTTCGCCGTGACCGGCCCGGGCTCGAAGGTGACCCACGCGCCCCGCAGCCCGGCACCGCCCCGCGACTCGCGCTGCCCCGGCTTCGCCCCGTTCGGGCCCCAGGTGCCGAACTCCCGGAACGGCCGGTCGAACCGGGTGGTGAAGTGGGAGACGTACGGCCGGCCGCCGCAGAACGCCTGCGTCTCCACGGTTCCGGCGATGGTGCGGTCGTCCAGGACCACCACGCTGCTGGCCGAGACGGGTTCCTTGTCGTTGGCCTGGCCGACGTTGACGAGCACCGTGCCGCCCACGCCACCCGGCCACGTGAACCGCTCGACGCCGACGCGCGTGGTGGCGGTGCACTCGACGGTGATGTCCCGGTCCAGCCTGACCTTGTAGTAGCCGGGCTTCCCGATCTCGCCGTCGTGGGTGTACTTCGCGCCGTAGCGCCGGTGGTCGAAGCTCGCCGGCAACGGGCCCGAGATCGGCAGGATCGAGACCAGCCCGCCCTGCTCCCAGCAGCCGGCGCCGGAGAGGAAGAAGTGGCCGAAGCCGCGGATGACCTGGTCGTCGTAGCGGTAGCCGGCGTAGTGCGAGCCGATCGGGCTGGAGTGGGCCTTGCCGAACGGCATGGAGGCGCCCGGGAAGGTGTTGCCCTCGTCCTTCGTGCCGATGAAGGTGTTGACCGACTCGATGGGGTCCAGTGCGTCCACGAGGCCCACCCTAGACGGGATTCCGGGCGCGGGCAGTGGTGCGGAGGAGTGGTTCCGCGAGCACCGGCAGGACGCGGTTGATCCTCCACAGTGGACACCGCTGGCGACCGCCCGCCACCCGGCCCCGCTTGACCGGTGCCGAACGGTTGACAAGGGCGTGGAGCCGGGGTGAGATACGGCCACTATGACAACGTTGTCCCCCAGCGGCCAGGCTGCCGGCCAGCGCAAGGTCCGCCGCGCGACGATGAACGACGTCGCACGGCTGGCGGGCGTGAGCATCAAGACCGTCTCGCGCGTGGTCAACGACGAGCCGGGTGTGCACCCGTCCACCGCGGAGCGCGTGCTGGCGGCCATCGACCAGCTCGGGTTCCGGCGGAACCTCAGCGCGCGCAACCTGCGCAGGGGGTCGTCCACCGGCACGATCGGGCTGGTGCTGGAGGACGTCGGCAACCCGTTCTACTCCGGGGTGACCCGCGCTGTCGAGGAGATCGCGCGGCTGCGGGGCAGACAGGTGATCTCCGGATCGTCCGACGAGGACCCCGGCCGGGAGCGCGAGCTCGCGCTGGAGTTCTGCAGCCGCAGGGTCGACGGGCTGCTCATCGTGCCCGCGGGCCTGCAGCACAGCTACCTGGTGCCGGAGATGCGCGCGGGGACGCCGGTGGTGTTCCTGGACCGGCCGGCCGGGGACGTCGTGGCGGACACCGTGCTGGTCGACAACATCGGCGGGACCGTCGAGGCGGTGATGCACCTGGCCTCGCACGGGCACCGGCGGATCGCGTTCCTCGGGGACGCGCCGGACATCTTCACCGCCAACGAGCGGCTGCGCGGGTACCGCGAGGGCTGCGTGCGGGCCGGGATCGGGTACCACGAGGAGCTCGTGGCGATGGGACCGCACGACGAGGCCAGCGTCGTGACGGCGTTGCAGCGGTTGCGGACCATGCGGGAGCCGGCGACGGCGGTCGTGGCGGGCAACAACCGCATCACCGTCTCCGTCCTGCGCGCGCTCGCCGGGGTCGCGGACAAGCCCGCCCTGGTGGGCTTCGACGACTTCGAGCTCGCCGACCTGCTGTCGCCGCCGGTGACCGTGATCGCGCACGACGCGAGCGCGCTCGGCAAGGCGGCCACCGATTTGTTGTTCGCCCGACTGGACGGCGACAACTCACCACCGCGCCGCGTCGTGCTGCCGGTGCGCTTGGTGCCACGAGGATCCGGGGAGGTCCACGCGTGAGTTCTGGCTTGCTCCACCAGCCGGTCAACCTGCCGGCGAACCAGCCGAAGCAGTTCTACCGCGGCGGTGAGGCGATCGCCGCGTTGCGGGGTGGCGCCGCCGCCGACTTCGGGCCGGAGGACTGGGTGGCGTCGACGACGACGCTCTTCGGCCGCAGCGACGCGGGGCTGACGACGTTGCCGGACGGCGTCCTGCTGCGGGACGCCGTCGCCGCGGACCCCACGGGGTGGCTCGGCGCCGACCACGTGGCCGAGTTCGGCGCGGACACGGCGCTGCTCGTGAAGCTGCTCGACGCCGGGCAGCGGTTGCCGGTGCACTGCCACCCCTCCAACGCCTTCGCCGCCACGCACCTGAACTGCCGGCACGGCAAGACGGAGGCGTGGATCGTGATCGGCACGACCGGCGCGAACCCGACCGTCTACATCGGATTCAAGGACGAGGTGCCCGCCGACGTCGTCGCCGGCTGGGTCGCCACGCAGAACACGACGGCGATGCTCGACGCGCTCAACCCGGTGTGCGTGCGGCCCGGTGACACGGTGTTCGTGCCCGCCGGTGTGCCGCACGCGATCGGCGAGGGCGTGTTCATCGTCGAGCTGCAGCAGCCGACCGACTTCTCGGTGACGCTGGAGTGGCAGGGGTTCCTCGCCGACGCCGACGCCGGCCACCTCGGGCTCGGCTACGACCTGGCGCTGGACTGCGTCGACCGGCAGGGCTGGGGCTCCTCGCTGGCGGAGCTCGTGCACCAGACGTCGGAGAAGTGGGCGCCGTCGGTGGACCTGCTGGGCCGCGCCGCCGACCCGTTCTTCCAGGCCGACCGCCTGCACGTGGAGGGCTCCTCCACCCTGGAGCCGTCGTTCGCCGTGCTCGTCGTGCTGGAGGGCTCCGGCCGGCTCGGCGCGCTGGACGTGCACAAGGGCAGCACCGTCGTCGTGCCGCACGCGGCCGGTGAGCTGGGGCTGACCGGTGACCTGGTGGCGGTCCGCTGCCGTCCACCCGTTCTGTCCACCCTGGAGGGCGCATCGCGATGAGCCGGCCGCTGCTGGAGGCGCGTGATCTCACGAAGAGCTACGGCACCGTGGAAGCACTCCGCGGTGCGTCGTTCACCGCCTGCGCGGGCGAGGTCGTGTCGCTGATCGGCGACAACGGCGCCGGCAAGTCCACCCTGGTGAAGTGCCTGTCCGGGGTGGAGCAGCCGACCGGCGGAACGCTGCTGTTCGAGGGGGAGCCGCTCGTGCTGGGCTCCCCCAACGACGCCCGCGACCGCGGCATCGAGACGGTGTTCCAGGACCTCGCGGTCGCGCCGGACCTCGACCCGGCCGCGAACATGTTCCTGGGCAGGGAGATCCTCAAGCCGGGTCTGCTCGGGTTCCTCGGCGTGCTCGACAAGAAGGCGATGCGCAGGCAGGCCACCGAGCACTTCACCCGCTTCGGCGCGGCGCTGCAGAGCATCGACGTGCCGATCGCGGCGCTGTCCGGTGGTCAGCGGCAGTCCGTGGCGGTCGCGCGCTCGGTGGCGTGGGCGTCGAAGCTCGTGTTCATGGACGAGCCGACCGCGGCACTCGGCGTGGTGCAGCGCGAACGCGTGCTCGACGTGATCAAGCGGGTCCGCGACGAGGGCGTCGCGGTGGTGCTGATCAGCCACAACATGCCCGAGGTGCTGTCGGTGTCCGACCGGGTCGAGGTGCTGCGCCTCGGTCGCCGGGTGGCGCGCTTCACGGCGTCCGAGACCAGTGTCGAAGAGCTCGTCGGCGCGATGACGGGTGCGCTGACCCAGGAGGACGCGGCCTGATGACCGAGGAGAAGACAACGTTGTCAGCCTCATCGGACGACCGGCGCACGCCGTTGCTGAAGCGGCTCGCCGGCGCGAACACGCTGTGGATCGGCCTGGTGCTGCTGGTGCTGGTCGCGGTGTTCGGCGCGATCCGGCCGGACGCGGTGTTCCAGGTGACCACGCTGCAGTTCCTGCTCGCGGAGACCGCCGTGCTGCTGGTGCTGTCGGTCGGCATGACGTTCGTGATCATCACCTCCGGCATCGACCTGTCCGTAGGATCGGTGCTGGTGTTCGCCTCGGTCACGTCCGCGCTGGCGATGAACGCCCTGTCCGGCGGTGACGCGACGAACGCGGGCTGGGGCGTGATCGGGCTCGGGTTGCTGGTCGCACTCGTCAGCGGCGCGGTCTGGGGCCTGCTGAACGGCCTGCTGATCTCGCGGGCGAAGATCCCGCCGCTGATCGTCACCCTGGGCTCGTTCGGCGCGGCGCAGGGCGCGGCCCTGTTGCTGAACAACGGTTCCAACGTCGCCGGTGTCCCGGACAGGCTGAGCCGCACGTTCGGTTCCGGCACGTACCTGGGCATCCCGAACATCGTGATCGTGGCCGCCGTCGTCACCGCGCTGGGCGCGCTCCTGTTGTCCACCACCCGGTTCGGCCGCTACACCTACGCCGTCGGGTCGAACGAGGAGGCGGCGCGGCGCGTCGGCATCTCGGTGCGCGGCCACCTGACGAAGGTCTACCTGCTGGCCGGCACGCTCGCGGGCCTCGCGGGGTTCCTGGGCAACGCGTTCTTCCGCGTCGCGGTCGTCACCGGCCACGAGACGGACAACCTCAACGCGATCGCCGCCGTCGTGCTGGGCGGCACGAGCATCTTCGGCGGGACGGGTTCGGTGGTGGGCACGGTCTTCGGCGTGTTCATCCCGGCGGTGCTGGAGAAGGGCCTCGTGATCATCGGGGTCAGGGAGTTCTGGCAGCCGATCGCGGTCGCGGTCGTGCTGGTGGCCGCCGTGTGGCTGGACCAGACGCGGCGGCGGGCGCGCAACCAACGTTGAGAAGGGGTGCTGGACCAATGAAGATCCGCTCCGCAGTGGCCGTCTCGGCCGCGTTCCTGCTCGCCGCGTGCGGTGGAGGTGGCCAGATCGGCGACTCGAACACGGGCGGCACCGCCGCGAACAAGAAGCTCGTGCTGATCCCCGGCATCACCGCAGAGCCGTTCTACATCTCGATGCGGTGCGGGTTCGAGGAGGCCGCCAAGGCCGCGGGCTACGAGTTCGACACGCAGGCGCCCGCCAAGTTCGACGCGGCCCAGCAGACCCCGATCGTCACCGGTGTCCTCGCCTCCAAGCCCGCCGCCGTCCTGATCGCGCCGACCGACGACAGGGCCATGGCGGGCCCGATGAAGCAGCTCAAGGACGCGGGCATCAAGGTCGTCGAGGTCGACACCAAGCTCCAGGACACCTCGATCGCCGCGTCCTCCATCTCCTCGAACAACGAGCAGGGCGGCAAGCTCGCCGCGGAGACCCTGAACAAGCTGGCCGCCGGGAAGTCCGGCTCGGTCCTGGTGCTCAACACCAAGGCCGGCACCTCGACCACGGACGCCCGCGCCAAGGGCTTCGAGGAGGCGGTCAAGGCCTACCCGAACCTCCGCTACATCGGCCAGCAGTACACCGACAACGAGCCGGCCACCGCCGCCTCGAAGGTCACCGCGACCCTGGCCGCGAACCCGGACCTGATCGGCGTGTTCGCCACGAACCTCAACACCGGCGAGGGCGCGGCGACGGGCCTGCGCAACGCGGGCAAGACGGGCGCGGTCAACCTGGTCGGGTTCGACGCCTCACCGAAGCAGGTGCAGGACCTCCAGGCGGGCACCGTGCAGGCGCTGATCGCACAGGACCCGGCCACGATCGGCAAGCAGGGCGTCGAGCAGGCGCTGGCGGCGATCGAGGGCAAGCAGAACGAGCGCGACATCGAGACCGACCTGGTGGCGATCACGAAGGACGACGCCTCGGCGAACTCGAAGTACTTCTACAGGGAGAAGTGCTGAGCTTCCCGCAAGCCTGGCGCAGGGCCGTTCCACCGCAGTGGGAGCGGCCCTGCGCCATGTCACGACCCCGAGACCTGCCAGGGAAAAATGACAACCGTCATGGCCGCATGGCCGGGTTGGGCTAAGACCAGAGGTGTACCGGGGGATCACCCTTCAGCCGTTGTCCCGCGCGCCGGAAGGCGGTGGGCTTGGGGCACAACCGAAGGGGGAACCACCGATGCGCCGAAAGCAGTTAGCGGCCGCGCTGGCCGTCGCCACGGCAACATCACTTCTCGTCGCACCGCAGGCTTCGGCCGCGCCCGCGCAGACCATCGCCTGGCGCGCCTGCTTCAGCGAGGTCCCGCCGGGAGCGCCGCCCGGTGCCGAACGGCTGGAATGCGGCACGTTCACCGCGCCGATGGACTGGAACCACCCGAACAACGGCAAGACCGTCACGATCGCCGTCAGCCGGCTCACGCCGAAGGACGGCAAGGCGAAGTCGACCGTCTTCACCAACCCCGGCGGGCCGGGCGGCGAGGGGCGCACGATGCCGCTGCTGTTCGCCGAACGGCAGAAGCTGGCGGACAACGCCGAGATCATCGGCATCGACGTGCGCGGCACGGGGGCGAGCAGCAACGTCACGTGCGGCGACTACTTCACGCTCCCCTCGACCGACCCGCGCGACCGCAGCAGGGCGAACCTCGACCTGCTCTACGACGGCATGGCGTTGCAGGCGAAGTTCTGCCAGACCAAGTCCGGTGAGCTCGGGCGCTACATCACCACCGACCAGACCGTGAAGGACCTCGACCTCCTGCGCCAGCTCCTGGGCAGGAAGAAGGTCAGCTGGCTCGGCTACTCCGGCGGCAGCTGGCTGGGCGCCTACTACGCCACGTACTTCCCGAAGACGCTCGACAAGGTCGTGCTCGACTCCAACGCCGAGTTCACCGCGCCGTGGCAGGCGGTGTTCGGCGACTGGGGCATGGGCTTCGAACGGCGGCTGCGCGTCGACTTCCTGCCGTGGGTGGCGAAGTACGACAGCGTCTACCACCTCGGGAAGACCGCCGACGAGGTGTGGCAGACCTACGAACGCACCCGCAGGAAGCTCAACGAGCAGCCGGTGACGTTGCCGGAGGGCGTCTACAACGGTGTGCTGCTCGACTTCGTGACGCGCGCCGGGCTCTACCAGAAGGGCGCGTTCGACGGCACCGCGACCAAGATCGCCGAGCTGGCCGGTGCGGCACCGCGGCGGATGAGCGCGCAGGCCACCTACCCGGACGCCTCGATCGGCACGCTGTTCTCGGTCCTGTGCAACGACACGCCGTTCCGCGGCGGGCGCACGCACCTGGAGCGCGACGCCGTGCGCGACGGCGCCCGGTGGCCGTTCTTCGGCTACTACCAGCTCGCCGGGCCGTGCGCGTTCTGGGACCGCCCGAACGTCACCCTGAAGCAGCCCACGGGCAAGGGCGTCGTGCCGACGTTGATGGTGCAGTCGGTCCGCGACCCCGCGACACCGCTCGAAGGCGCCCAGCGCGCGCACCGGGGCTTCCGGAACTCGGTGATGCTCACCGTGGAGGACGAGGGTGACCACGGCATCTACGGCTTCGGCAACGCGTGCGTCAACGACGTCGTCGAGCGCTACCTCGTCGACGGTGTCACGCCCGCGAAGGACCTGACGTGCCCCGGCGTTCCGCTGCCCGCTCCCGGCGAGACCGTGCAGAACCCGCTCACGAAGGCACGTCAGCTGGCCACCGACCTCGGCTGGTGACCCGCGTTTCCTGATGGCATCTGCAAGTACCACCAACCCTTGATCAAACCACCGCTAATTACGACCAACCTGTTCGCCGCCCGTCGAAACATTCGCGGGCGGCGACCCTGGTAACCCGGTCAGAACGTGCCGGGGTGGAGGCGTCTGCGCCGTGCCGCGTAGACGCCCGCCTCGGTCCTGCGGTCGAAGCCGAGCTTGTGCAGCAGGCTCGACACGTAGTTCTTCACGGTCTTCTCGGCCAGGAACAGGCGGTTCGCGATCTGCCGGTTCGTCATGCCCTCGGCGATCAGGTCGAGGATCCGCTTCTCCTGCGGGCTCAGCGCGGCGTAGCGCGGGTCCTCCTCCGGGCCGCCGCGCAGCCGTTGCAGCACAGTGGCCGTGACGCCGGCGTGCAGCAGGCTGCCACCGGAGGCGAGGGTGCGCACCGCGGCCACGAGGTCGTTGCCGGACACCTCCTTCAGCATGTACCCGGACGCACCGGCCATGATCGCGCCGAACAGCGCCTCGTCGTCCGAGTAGGACGTGAGCATCAGACAGGCCGGCGGTGGCTGCACCAGGCTCCTGATCTCCCGGCACACCGTCACGCCGTCACCGTCGGGCAGCCGCACGTCGATGATGGCGACGTCGGGGCGCAACCGCGGCGCCTGCGTGATCGCGGAGGTGGCGCTGTCGGCCTGGCCGACCACGGCTATGTCGTCGGCCTGCGCCAGGAGCTGCACGAGCCCCCGCCGCACGATCTCGTGGTCGTCCACCAGCAGCACCGCTATCGCCATCTCGCCTCCTGCAGCACCAACGGGACGGACCAGGTGATCCGCACACCGGCACCGGGAACGGAGTCCACCGCGCAGTTCCCGTGGTGCCGCCGCGCCCGTGCCGCCATGTTCGCCAGTCCTCCGGCGTGCTGGGCCTCCCCGCCCGGATCGTCAGCCGACGGCAAGCCGCGACCGTCGTCCTGGACGGTCAGCTCCAGTCCGGTCAGCTCCCGGTCGACGCCGATCGCGACCTTCACGCGGGTCGCCCGTGCGTGCCGTGCGACGTTGGTGAGCGCTTCCCTCAACGTGGCCACGAGGTCCGGTCGCAGCTCGTCGGGCACCACCGAGTCGAGGGGCCCCTCCAGCGACACGTCCGGCTCGAACCCCAGCAGCTGCGCCGAGTCGTGCACCGCCCGCAGCAGCTGCCCGCGCAGGCTCGTGGAGCTGGTCAGCGGCTCCTGCAACGAGAAGATGGTCCTGCGGATCTCGCGGATCGTGTGGTCGACCTCCTCCACCAAGCCGGTGATCCGCTCGGTGAGCTGCGGCTTCGCGGCCATCCCGGTCAGCCCCTGCAACCCGAGCCCCAGCCCGAACAGCCGCTGGATGACCAGGTCGTGCAGGTCCCTGGCGATCCGGTCGCGGTCCTCCAGCACCGCGATCCGCTCGGTGTCCCCCTGCGCCTCGGTGAACTCCAGCACCAGCGCCGCCTGCGCGGCGAACGCCTGCACCAGCTCCAGGTCCTCGAACGGCGGCTGGCTGCGGGTGCGGGCCACGATGAGCACGCCGAGCGTCCGCTCCCCCGCCGACATCGGCACGACCACCAGCGGCCCCGGCACCAGGTCGACCTGCCCGGCCTCGTGGCACTCCGCCCGCCCGGTCTCGTAGACCCGGTAGCTGACCGTGCCGTCGCGCGGCACCCGCATGCCCTCCGCGTCGTAGGTCCCGCCGTCGGTGACCTCGATGACCAGCTCACCGGCGTGGTCCGGCAGCACCAGCGCGCTGAAGTTCGCGTTCGCCGCGACCCGCGCCCGTTGCGCGACGAGGTAGAGCGCGTCGCGCCCGGTCGTGCCGGTGAGCAGGGCGGTGGTGACCTCGGCCGCCGCCGTCAGCCACGTCTCCCGCTTGCGCAGCCGGTCGTGGTCGCGCTGCTTCTCGATCGCCACCCCGGCGGCTGCCGCCAAAGTGGCCACCCGCTCCCGGTCGTCGTCGCCGAACACCGGTTTGCCCGCGAGGTGGAGGTTGCCGAAGTCCTCCCCGCCGACCTGGATCGCCGCCCCGATGAAGTGCGTGTCGTCGATCGAGCGCGGGTCCCCCGCGGTGATGTGGCCGGGGTGCTGCCCTGACCACTCGACGAGCTCCCGGTGGCCGTTCACGACCGCCAGTGCGCCGTAAGGGGCGTCGACCAGGTCGCAGGCGGACTCCACGACCAGGTGAAGGAGGTCGGGCAACGAGCGGCTGTCAGCGAGCGACAACACCACGTCGAGAAGGCGCTGATCGGTGCTCAAGTTGCCGCCGCCCACGGGCTTCACCTCTTTGCCAGGGAGAGAAGTGACACCGCACGAACGACTGAGGGTAACTCCCCTGCGTAGTCAGAGGGGAGACCATCACCGGAAATGGTGAAAACTGAGGTTACTCAGAGTAGAGGGTCGGTCGAGTTGCCCGGCGGGTTCAGTGCAGCCCGACGGTGAACCCCTCGTCGATCACGCCGCGGTAGATCTGCGGGGCGAACGTCCGCAGCCCGGCGTCGATCGGCGCGATCATCGACGCCGAGTCGCCGAGGGCCAGCCGGTACCCGTTCTGCACGCGGTGGAACTCCCACAGGGGCTCCATGGTCGGGTGGGCGGCGCGGAAGCGCGGCGGGTCGAGGGGGTGGAGGTCGACGCGGACCAGCGTGCGTCGGACCAAGGCGTCGGCGAGCTCGACGGCCCGTTCACGGGTGCGGGAGATCGAGACGGCGCCGAGGTCCTGCCAGGCGACGGCCCACGGTGCGCCCTGCGGGTCGTCGAGGCGGATGCCCTGCTGCTCGATGACCAGCTTGCGGGGCCGGGAGATGGTCTTGAACTTCACCAGGGCCATCACGCCGATGAAGGTGAACGCGAGGCCGATGACACCGGCGATGGAGCCGCCGACCGGTTCGCCGTCGAGGAACGCGGTCACGGCGCCGATCAGCGCGAGGATGCCGAGACCACCGGCCAGCGAGCCGCCGAGCAGGACCTTGCGGGTGTCGCTCTTGCCCAGGTCGAGGACGACAGGTGCGGGCGCTCCCCAAGCGGTCATGCCCGCAGGTTACCGCTGATCAACTGCTCCGCGGCCGTGAACGGGTCCAGCTCGCCCGCCACCACGCGCCGCGCGAGCCCGTCGGCGGGACCGAGGCGGGTGCGGACGCGGTCGACGGCGATGGCCTCGACCTCGGCGGCCGCGCGGCGCAGGCGGCGTTCGGCGAGCTCGCCGTGCTCGGCCATCCACCGCTGGTGGGCGTCGATGGCCGCCACGACGGAGTCGAGGCCCTCCGAGCGGGCGGCCACCGTCTTCACCACGGGCGGGCGCCACACCGGGCCGGTGCGGTCGCGGCGGCCCAGGGAGATCATGTGCTTGAGGTCGCGGGCGGTCTGGTCGGCGCCGTCGCGGTCGGCCTTGTTCACGACGAACACGTCGGCGATCTCCAGGATGCCCGCCTTGGCTGCCTGGAT
Organism: Lentzea sp. NPDC042327; assembly: GCF_040647275.1. NCBI lineage: Bacteria > Bacillati > Actinomycetota > Actinomycetes > Pseudonocardiales > Pseudonocardiaceae > Lentzea > Lentzea sp. NPDC042327. Next base: position 377,244 of record NZ_JBEZBX010000009.1, on the reverse strand, counting down.
GCCGTCGCCCATGCCCGGCGCGAGGAGCACGAGGGTGGTATCGGCGAGGGCCACGACCTCGATCTCGGACTGGCCGACGCCCACGGTCTCCACGAGCACGACGTCGAACCCGGCCGCGTCGAGCACGCGCAGCGCCTGCGGGGTGGCCCAGGACAGGCCGCCGAGGTGGCCGCGCGTGGCCATCGAACGGATGAAAACGCCCGAGTCGGTCGCGTGGTCGCCCATCCGGACCCGGTCACCCAGGAGGGCGCCCCCGGAGAACGGGCTGGACGGGTCGACCGCGATCACGGCCACCCGCTTGCCCGCGGCGCGGAAGGCGCGCACGAGGGCGTTGGTGGAGGTCGACTTGCCGACGCCGGGGGCGCCGGTGATGCCGACGACCTGGGCGTGCCCGGTGAACGGGGTGAGCGCCGCGGCCACCAGGGGCAGCTCGTCGCTGCCCTGTTCCACCAGGGAGATCAGCCTGGCGACCGCGCGCGGCTCGCCGTCACGCGCGCGGCCGACCAGTTCTGCTACGTCAACGGCCTTGGCCACAAACGCGGTCCCTAGGCCTTCGTCGGCACGCGGAGGATCAGGGCGTCGCCCTGCCCGCCGCCACCGCACAGCGCCGCGGCACCCACGCCGCCGCCGCGCCGCTGCAGCTCGAGAGCGAGGTGCAGGGCGATGCGCGCGCCGGACATGCCGATCGGGTGGCCCAGTGCGATGGCCCCGCCGTTGACGTTGACCTTGTCCTCGGAGATCCCGAGCTGACGGGTCGACACGATGCCGACCGCCGCGAACGCCTCGTTGATCTCGACCAGGTCGAGGTCGGCGGGCGAGATGCCCTCCTTGGCGCACGCGGCCTTGATGGCGTTGGAGGGCTGCTCGTGCAGCGAGGCGTCGGGGCCGGCGACCACGCCGTGCGCGCCGATCTCCGCGATCCACTCCAGGCCCAGCTCCTCGGCCTTGGCCTTGCTCATCACCACGACGGCGGCCGCGCCGTCGGAGATCTGCGACGCCGAGCCCGCGGTGATCGTGCCGTCCGCGGCGAACGCGGGACGCAGCTTGCCGAGCGACTCGGCGGTCGTGTCGGCGCGCACGCCCTCGTCCGTGCTGAACAGGACCGGGTCGCCCTTGCGCTGCGGGATCGACACCGGGGCGATCTCGGCCTCGAACACGCCGTTCCCGGCGGCCTTGGCGGCGAGCTGGTGCGAGCGCGCGGAGAACGCGTCCTGCTCCTCGCGCGTGACGCCGTAGCGGCCGTTGTACTTCTCGGTCGACGAGCCCATCGCGACCTGGTCGAACGCGCAGAACAGACCGTCGTGGGCCATGTGGTCCTGCATCTGCACGTCGCCGTACTTGAACCCGCCGCGCGACTTCGGCAGCAGGTGCGGCGCCTGCGTCATCGACTCCTGGCCACCGGCCACGACCACGTCGAACTCGCCGGCGCGGATCAGCTGGTCGGCCAGCGCGATCGCGTCGATGCCGGACAGGCACACCTTGTTGATGGTCAGCGCGGGCACGCTCATCGGGATGCCCGCGGCGGCGGCGGCCTGGCGGGCGGGGATCTGGCCGGCACCCGCGGTCAGCACCTGACCCATGATCACGTACTGGACCTGCTCGGGGGCGACGCCCGCGCGCTCCAGTGCCGCCTTGATCGCGACGCCGCCCAGTTGGGCACCCGAGAAGTCCTTGAGCGATCCGAGCAGTCGACCCATCGGGGTGCGCGCCCCGGCGACGATGACGGAACCGGACACAGCTGCCTCCATGGAAGAGCGAACGGTCGTTAACTGAGCACCATACCCGCGGCTACTCGGCGGTAACGCTGTGAGACCTCGCACAGGGGCGCCTGCACCGATCGAGTCGATACCCTTCGCTCTCATGAACGCAGAACTCGCTCGATTCGTGACCGCGATCGACCACGTGGGCATCGCGGTGCCCGATCTCGACGTCGCGATCGCGTTCTACCGCGACAACTTCGGCCTCGAGGTCGCCCACGAGGAGGTCAACGAGGAGCAGGGCGTGCGCGAGGCGATGCTGCACGCGCCCGGCGACCACGACGGCACCGCGATCCAGCTGCTCGCGCCGCTGAACGAGGACTCGACGATCGCCAAGTTCATCGGCCGCAGCGGCCCCGGCCTGCAGCAGCTCGCCTACCGGGTGTCCGATGTGGACGTCGCGGCGGACGCGCTGCGTGCGAAGGGCCTGCGGCTGCTCTACGCCGCCGCCAAGCGCGGCACGGCGAACAGCCGGGTCAACTTCGTGCACCCGAAGGACGCCGGCGGCGTGCTCATCGAGCTGGTCGAGCCCGCGGAGCACTGACCGGAGGACCCGGTCCGGCGAATGCGCGTGGCATCCCTCACAGGTGTGACTCTGAATCGGTTACTGCTGAGTAACCTCCGGCAACCTGCGACTATCCCTCAACCGGGAAGGAATGCCGCCGTGCAGAAGATCCTTGACGCGATCCTGGCCGACGAGCTGGACGCGATCGGTTCGCTGGACGTTCCGGAGAGCTATCGGGGCGTGACCGTGCACGCGGACGAGGCCGACATGTTCGCGGGCCTCGAGACGCGGGACAAGGACCCGCGCAAGTCGCTGCACGTCGACGAGGTCGCCACGCCGGAGCTCGGGCCGGGTGAGGCGCTGGTGGCCGTCATGGCCTCCGCGATCAACTACAACACCGTCTGGACCTCGATCTTCGAGCCGGTGTCCACGTTCGGGTTCCTCCGGAAGCTGGGCGGCCGCCACGACCTGCCGTACCACGTCGTGGGATCGGACCTGGCCGGCGTCGTCGTGCGGGTCGGCCCCGGCGTCACCGCGTGGAAGCCGGGTGACCGGGTGGTCGCGCACTGCCTGGACGTGCCGCTGGAGGCGCCGGACGGGCACAACGACACGATGCTCGACCCCCAGCAGCGGATCTGGGGCTTCGAGACGAACTTCGGTGGTCTCGCGGACCTCGCGCTGGTGAAGTCGAACCAGCTGATGCCGATGCCGAAGCACCTCACGTGGGAGGAGGCGGCGTCGCCGGGCCTGGTGAACTCCACCGCCTACCGGCAGCTGGTGTCGACCAACGGCGCGAACATGAAGCAGGGCGACACGGTCCTGATCTGGGGCGCGTCCGGCGGCCTGGGTTCCTACGCCACGCAGTTCGCGTTGAACGGCGGCGCGACGCCCGTGTGCGTCGTCTCCTCGCCGGAGAAGGCGGAGATCGTCCGTTCGATGGGCGCCGAACTGATCATCGACCGTTCGGCGGAGGGCTACAAGTTCTGGAAGAACGAGCACGAGCAGGACCCGCGGGAGTGGAAGCGGTTCGGCGCGAAGATCCGCGAGCTGACCGGCGGCGAGGACCCGGACATCGTGTTCGAGCACCCCGGCCGTGAGACGTTCGGCGCGTCGGTGTTCGTCGCGCGCAAGGGCGGCAAGATCGTCACGTGCGCGTCGACCTCCGGGTACATGCACCAGTACGACAACCGCTACCTCTGGATGAACCTCAAGCACATCCTCTCGTCCCACTTCGCGAACTACCGCGAGGCGTGGGAGGCGAACCGGTTGATCGCCAAGGGAAAGATCCACCCAACGGTGTCCAAGGTGTACTCAATGGACGAAACGGGCCAGGCCGCGCACGACGTCCACCGCAACGCGCACCAGGGCAAGGTCGGCGTGCTGTGCCTTGCACCGGAAGAGGGTCTGGGTGTGCTTGACCACGAACTGCGTGCGAAGCACCTCACGGCCATCAACCGATTCCGGGGTGTGTGACCTTCTGAAGACACTCGAACGGGTAGCGTGAGGGGCATGGGCCCCCTCGCCGACGACCGTGACCTCGTCCCTCTGGGATCCGGATTCGACATCGTCAAGCGCGGTTACGACCGCGCCCAGGTCGAGGACCACCTCGAACGCCTCGACTCGGACCTGCGGCTGCTGGCCGCGGACCGCGACGCCGCCGTGTCCCAGACGTCCGACCTGGCGCGCCAGCTGGAGGCCGCACGCTCGGAGATCACCGAGCTGCGCAACCAGGTGGAGCGCCTGTCGCTGCCGCCGACGACGCTGGAGGGGCTCTCCGAGCGCCTCCAGCGCATGCTGCGGCTGGCGCAGGACGAGGCCAACGAGATCAAGGCCCGCGCCGAGGCGGAGAGCGGGCACATCCGCGCCAAGGCGGAAGCCGACGCGGGGGTGCTCCGCCAGCGCTACGAGAAGCTGATCCAGGAGCTCGACGAGCGCCGCTCGGCCATGGAGACCGAGCACAGGGGCGTGCTGGAGACGGCGCGCGGCGAGGCCGAGAAGATCGTCTCCGAGGCGGAGGCCGCGGCCCGCAAGATCGCCGACGACTCCGAGCAGCGCCGGGTGACCGTCGAGGAGGACTTCGAGATCGCGATGGCGGCCCGCCGGTCGGAGGCGATGGCGACGCTGGCCACGCAGGAGGCCAACTCCAAGGCCGAGGCCGACCGCCGGCTGCGGGAGGCCTCCGAGGAGGCCGCGCGCATCCGCGCCGCCGTGGCGCAGGAGCAGGCCACCTCGAAGACCGAGGCCGAACGCCGCGTCCGCGAGGCGACGGAGGAGGCCAACCGCCGCCGCCACGACTCGGTGACCGAGGCGACCGCGCGCATCCAGGAGGCCACGGACGAGGCGAACCGCCGGGTCCGCGAGGCCACCGAGGAGGCCAACCGCCGCACCACCGCCGCCACGCAGCGCGTCGACCAGCTCCGCACCCTGCGCAACCGGCTGTCGCACCAGCTGCACGGCGTGCGGGCGGCGCTGCAGGACGTCGTGCCGCTGCTCGACCCGATCGAGGAGCAGCCGGAAGCGACCGCGCCGGAACCGGCCGAGCCGAAGGCGGCCCAGCAGGTCGTCCAGCCGGTCCAGCAGCCGGTTCAGCAGGCGCCCGCCCAGCAGCAGCCCACTCAGCAGCAGCCCACTCAGCAGGCGCCCGCCCAGCAGCCGCCTGCCCAGCCCGCCGCCGAGGCGCAGAAGGCCGCGCCCGCTCCGCAGCAGGCCCCGCAGGCGCAGAACCCGCAGGCCCAGGCCCCGCAGGCCCCTGCTCCGGTTCCCGCCGCGCCGACCAAGGCAGCGCAGACCCAGTCAGCACCGGCCAAGGCACCGGCGGCACCGACCAGGGCCGCGGCTCCGCAGGCCGTTCCGCAGCCGCCCGCCACGCCCGCACCGGCCCCGCAGCAGGCTCCGGCGGCTCCCGCCAAGCCCGCCCAGCAGGCACCCGCCGCGGTGGACGGCCCGACGAAGAAGCTCACGCGCCCGCAGCCGGCCAAGAAGTCCTGACAGCACCGCAGTCACAGCGGCCGCGACTCCACCGGAGTCGCGGCCGTTGCTCGTTCAGCGGCACGCAACCGTTGCGCCATCTGGGGTTTTCCCGTTCGTGACGTGCCGCTGGACCGTTCACTGTTTCGATCCCGATGGCGAAGCTCACGGCACTCGTCCCACCGGGGAGTGGCATAGTCGCCCGCAAGTTACTCCTTGGTAGCCCACGCTTTGTCCCGCAGGGAGGTCTGCAGTGGCGCGCGAGATCAACACCGTCGGAGTCGTCGGTTTCGGAACCATGGGCGCGGGCATCGCGGAGGTGCTCGCACGCACCGGGCTCGCGGTGCGGGCGGTGGACGTCGACGCGGCCGGTCTCGAACGCGGCCTCGGGCACCTGGAGCACTCGACCGCGCGGGCGGTGCAGGGCGGCAAGCTGACCGAGGACGAGAAGACGGCGCTGCACGGCCGGATCACGACCTCGCTGCGGCTCGCGGACCTCGCCGACTGCGACCTGGTCGTCGAGGCGGTGCCGGAGAGCATCGAGCTCAAGGCGGGCATCTTCCGCGAGCTCGACCAGATCCTGAAGCCCGAGGCCGTGATCGCCTCGAACACCTCGTCGCTGTCGATCACCGAGATCGGCGTGCACACCGGGCGGCCGGGCAAGGTCGTCGGCCTGCACTTCTTCAACCCCACGCAGGTGCTGAAGCTCGTCGAGGTCGTGCGCACGGTCGTCACCGAGGCGGACGTGGTCGCCGACGTCGTGGCGTTCGTGGAACGGCTGGGCAAGTCGCCGGTCGTGATCGGCGACCGCGCAGGGTTCATCGCGAACGCGCTGCTCTTCCCGTACCTCAACCACGCGGTGAAGATGCTGGAGTCGAAGTACGCGACGCGCGAGGACCTCGACGCCGCGATGCGCTACGGCTGCGGCTACCCGATGGGCCCGCTGGCGTTGCTGGACCTCATCGGCCTGGACACCGCCTACGAGATCCTCGACACGATGTACCACCAGTCGCGCAACCGCCTGCACGCGCCGGCGCCGCTGCTCAAGCAGATGATCACGGCGGGGCTGCTGGGCCGCAAGTCGGGGCGCGGCTTCTACACCTACGACGGCCCCGACTCGCCGACCGTGGTGGCCGACGCGCTGACGCCGTCCACTGTGGACAGCTCGGTGCCGGTGCGCGAGGTGCAGCGGGTCGGTGTCATCGGCACCGGCACGATGGCGACCGGCATCGCCGAGGTGTTCGCCAAGCGCGGCTACGACGTGGTCCTGCGGGCGCGCAGCCTCGACAAGGCCGAGAAGGCGATCGGGACGGTGGGCAGGTCGCTGGAGCGCGCCGTGTCGAAGGGCAAGCTCAGCGAAGCTGACCGGGACGCGGCGCTGGCCCGCGTCACGCCGGCCGTGGAGTTCGTGGACCTCGCCGACTGCGACCTGGTGGTCGAGGCGGTCGCCGAGGAGATCGGCGTCAAGAAGGAGGTCTTCGCGGCGCTCGACGAGGTGTGCAAGCCCGGCGCCGTGCTCGCGACGACCACGTCCTCCCTGCCGGTCATCGAGGTCGCCGCGGCCACGTCCCGCCCCGCCGACGTCGTGGGCCTGCACTTCTTCAACCCGGCGCAGGTCATGAAGCTGGTGGAGGTCGTCGAGACGATCTCCACGAGCGCGGACGTCGTGGCGACGGCCCGCAAGGTCTGCCTGGACCTCGGCAAGCACCCGGTGCACTGCGGTGACGTCGCGGGCTTCATCGTGAACGCGCTGCTCTTCCCGTACCTGAACGACGCGGTGAAGATGCTGGAGGCGCACTACGCGGAGGCCGACGACATCGACAACGCGATGAAGGTCGGCTGCGGCCTGCCGATGGGCCCGTTCGCGCTGCTGGACGTCGTGGGCCTGGACGTGTCGCTGGCCATCGAGCGCACCCTGTACCTGGAGTTCCGCGAGCCCGGTTTCGCGCCGGCGCCGCTGCTGGAACACCTGGTCACAGCGGGTCGCCTGGGCCGCAAGACGGGCAAGGGCTTCCGCGACTACACGTGAGCGCTGTACCGCTGACAGGGGCACCACGCCGGACGTGGCATGGTGGTGCCATGCGTCGACTGGTGCTCCTGTTGGCTGTCCTCGTGCTCGTCGCCGGCTGTGCCGGGAAGACGACGGTCGAGGGCAGTCCGAAGGCGCAGGACGCGATCGACGCGGCCTCGCCGTTCGACCAGGAGGCACCGCCCTCCGAAGACCCGGACCCGTCCGGCGACCCCGACCCGTCCGGCGACCCCTCCGAGGAGCCGGACACCACGCCGATCGACGGCGAGGTGCAGGGCGTGTGCGCCGTGCTGAAGTGGACGGACCTGCCCTACCCCGGCGCCAAGGCGGAGACCCCGCCGACGCAGATGAACTACGACTCGACGTTCGACCAGTCGTGCCGCTGGACCACGAAGGTCGACAACGCCGAGGTGGGCGTCTCGCTGCGGTTCCGCGAGGGCAAGCAGATCACGATCGAGCGCACCACCGGCGAGTACGAGGTCGGCGGCAAGAAGGTGCCCTACCTCGACCGGTCCGACGACCCCGAGGTGCAGCCGACGTGCGTGCTGGTCGCCCCGTACGACGGCGGCGGGCTCGGGATCATCGTGATCGACTCGACCGGCAAGTTCGGCGGTGTCTGCGACCAGGGCCGCAAGATCGCCGAGATCATGCTGTCCCGGTCGCCGTCCTAGCCGCAGCAGCCTCCGCCGCAGCACCCGCCGCCACCGCCGCCCGGTTGCTGGGCGGTGCCGCCGATCCCGGCCATGGACAGCAGCTTCACCGTGTCCGCGTGACCACCGGGACAGCTCGCGGGCGCTGACGACTCGCTCATGGGGCGCTTCAGCTCGAAGGTGTCGTCGCACGTTCGGCAGCGGAACTCGTAGGTCGGCACGACCTGATTCTACGAGCGGTTACCGTGTGGCCGTGCCGCGTCGCAACAGCCCCAAGCCAGAAGAGCACCGTCCGCTGGGCGGCGGTGTCGGCTGGGCGCGCTCCGAACGGGGTCCCGACGGCGAGGACTACCTGGTGCGCGCCATCTCCGGCACGCAGGCCCAGAAGACCTACCGCTGCCCCGGCTGCGACCACGAGATCCGCCCCGGCACCCCGCACGTGGTGGCGTGGCCCGCGCACGAGGCGGGCTCCGCGGAGGAACGCCGCCACTGGCACCAGGGCTGCTGGGACTCGCGCGGCCGGCGCGGACCGACCACGCGCCGCTTCTAGAGCCCGACCTGGACCCGCCACCGCTCCAGCCGCGCGCGGAACTCGTCCGGCTGCTCGACCGGCGGCAGGTGCCCCGCGTCCTCGATCCGTTCGCTGGTGCTGCGCTTCAACGTGACCGCGAGCTTCGCGGCGACGTCCGGCGGCGTGAGCCGGTCGTGCTCACCGACCAGCACCAGCGACGGCACGTCCAGCGACTCCAGCACCTCGGTCGAGTCCGGCCGCTGCGCCATCGCGCGCTGCCACCAAGCCACGTCCTCCGCGCTCTGGTCGAGGACCATGGCCCTGGTCAGCGCCTTCGCCTCGGCCGACGCGCCCGGCCCGAGCAGGTTCGGCAGCATCGCGTCGGCGAGCCAGTCGCCGACGCCCTCCCGTTCGACCCGCTCGGCCATCGCGTACCGGTTCGCGGCCGCCTCCTCGGTGTCCGCGGTGTGCTTGGTGTCGACGAAGACCAGGCCCTTGACCCGTTCCGGCGCGATTCGCAGCAACGCCATCGCCACGTACCCGCCCATCGAGCACCCGCCGAGCAGGAACCGGTCGAGGTCGTCGAGCCCGGCGAGCACTCCCTCGGCGAGCGTCGTCAGGTCCGGCTCACCGGCCCCGCGCAACGACGGCGTCCGCGCCCCCGGCACGTCCCACATGCGCGCGTCCAGCGGAAAGGCGTGCAACAGCACGAGGTCATCCATCGATCCACTCCGGAGCCAGCACCGACCACACCTCCATGTCGTGACGCACACCGCGGTAGAGGTAGTGCTCCCGCAGCACGCCGTCCCTCCTCATGCCCAGCCGCCGCGCCACCGCGATGCTCGGCGCGTTGGCCGACGACACCAACCACTCAACCCGATGCACACCCCGCTCGCGAATCGCCCAGTCGACCACCAGCCGCGCGGCCCGCGTGACCAGCCCCCTGCCCGCGGCCGACGGCTCCAGCCAGCACCCGGCCTCGGCGGTGCCCTGCCGCAGGTCCATGACCCGGAACAACACCCCGCCGACCAGCTGCCCGTCGAGCCAGATGCCGTAGATGCGACCGGAGTCGGTCTTCGCCTTCTCCGCGTACCCGGTCAGGTAACCCCGCGCCGCCTCCACGTCCGGCACGGCGTCGGGCAGCGCGATGTACCGCCCGATGAACTCGCGCCCGCGCTCGATGTTCGCGAAGAACTCCGGCGCGTGCCACGGCTCCAACGGCCGCAGCTCGGCGCCGTCGTCGCCCAGTGACCTGCTGAACATCCCCGTCTCCCCAGTGTCAAGATCAGTCTGCGGGGGACGGTACCTCGCGGGTGGGTGGCGGCAGGGCGGTTCGGCGGCGAGCTGTGCGGCGGGTGGCAGGAGCGGCACGGTTGGTCTGGACGCGCCGGGTGCGGCGCCTCCAGCGCGACGGCACGGCTCGACGGCACGGTGGCACGCGGCGCGGCGGCACGGCGCGGCGCGTCAACGCGGCGCGGCACGGCGGCACGGCGCAGCGGCACGCGGCACGGCGGCGCGCGGCACGGCGGCACGGCGGGGCACGGCAGGGCACGGCGGCGCGTCAGCGCGGCACGGTGCGATGGGCCGAGCGCGGCGAGCTCGGCCTGCGCAGCAAACCGCAGCCGCCAACCGTCCCCGGACCGAACGCGGCGACGGGGACCGTCGCCAGCCGGCCTCGTTCGCCTCCGACCGCCCTTGCTCGCCTCAGCCGACCGCAGCCCTCCCCGCCCCCGCCAGCCCTACCCGGCCCGAGCCGACTGCAGCCGACCGCAGCGTCGCCGTCCCGCCAGCCCCACCCCACCTCGCGACGCGCCAGCCTCACCTGGCCCGAGCCGCCCACAGCCGTCCCGAGCCCGCCCGCAACCGTCCCAAGCCGCCCACAGCCGTCCCGAGTCGTCCCCCGCCGTCCCTCGTCCCTCAGTCGTCGAAGCCCCTCTCCGCCAGCTCCTCGATCCGCCGCACCGCCTCCCGCGCGTCCTTCCCCGTCGCCACCACCGTGATCGACGAGCCGCCCGGCGCGCTCAGACCCATCAGCCCCAGCACGCTGGCCGCGTTCGCCTCCTCGCCGCCGTGGCGCACGACCACGTCGGCGTCGAGCTCGGCGACCGTGCGCGACAGCAGGGCGGCCGGGCGGGCGTGCAGGCCGACCTCGTTCGTCAGCAGCACGTCGGCCGACACCTCGTCGGACACCAGGTGCAGTGCCGGGCGGGACGGGGTTGCGGCGGGGGTGTCGCCGGAGGCGCCCTCGGCCGAGGCGGCGACGTCCGCCAGGGAGGCGCCGCCCTGGGCCGTGACCGCCGCCGCGACCGCTCCCTCCACCAGGGGTGCGTCCACCACCGCGTAGCGGCTCGGGTCGTCGGCGGACTCCACGGCCATCTCGGCGGTCATCTTGGCGCTGCCCAGGTCGTACAGCACCACCACGCCCGAGCCGGAGTCCGCGTCGGACAGCGCCTCGACCACCGCGCCGTAGTCGGTGCCCAGGCCGCCCTCCTCCGTGCCGCCCACGGGCACCACCGCCACGTCCGGCGCCATCTGCGCGGCCAGCTCCGCCACGCCGTTCGCCAGCATGTCGCTGTGCGAGACGACCACGAGCCCGACCCGCGCCACCGCGGCCGCCGTCACGACTTGGCCGCCGCGTCCGCGAAGGCGCGCAGCAGCAGCGCCGTCGAACGGGCACCGGGGTCGAGGTGCCCGGCGCTGCGCTCGCCCAGGTAGGACGCGCGGCCCTTGCGCGCCACCAGCGGCACCGTCGACTCGGCTCCCGCCTCGGCGGCGTCGGCGGCCGCGCTCAGCACCGCCGCGACCGACCCGCTGCCGGCCGTGGCCGCCGCGGTGACAGCGGGGGTCAGCGCGTCGACCATCGTCTTGTCGCCCACCGCCGCCTTGCCGCGGGCGAGCACGCCGTCCAGCGCGCCCTGCAACGCCCGCGCCAGCAGCTCGCCGTCCAGCTCCTCGGCCTCCCCCACCGCGGTGGAGGCGCGCAGGAACGCCGTGCCGTACAGGGGGCCGGCCGCGCCGCCCACCGTCGAGATCAGCGTGGTGGCGGCCAGCTTCAGGACCTTGCCCGGTGTCGCGGGCGGGTCGGCCTCCAGCTTGGACACCAGCGCGGTGAACCCGCGGCGCATGTTCTCGCCGTGGTCGGCGTCGCCGATCGCCTGGTCCAGCCGCACCAGCTCGTCGCAGTGCTCCTGCACGACGGCGGCGGCCAGGCGCAGCGCCGCCACCACATCCGAGGCCGTGCACCCCATGTCAGACCCCCCACCGCAGCGCAGCGGTGTGCACGGGCGCGTCCCACAGCTCCACCAGCTCGTCGTCGAGCTTGAGCAGCGTGAGGCTCATGCCCTGCATCTCCAGACTGGTGATGTACGGGCCGACGAGGCTGCGTTCCACCGTGATCCCCCTGTCTGCCAACGACTGCTCCGCGATGCCGTGCGCCAGGTACAGCTCGATCAACGGCGTGCCGCCCATGCCGTTCGTGAACAGCAGGACCCGGTCGCCCGAGCTGAACGGCAGGTCGGCCACGATCGGGTCGAGCAGCGCGGCCACCATCTCGGTGGCCGAGCCGACCGGCACCCGCTGACGGCCTGGCTCGCCGTGGATGCCGATGCCGATCTCCATCTCGTCGTCGGCCAGCTCGAAGCTCGGCGTGCCGACGTGCGGCACCGTGCACGAGGTCAGCGCGAGCCCCATCGACCGCACCGACCCGATCACCCGCCGCGCCAGCGCCTCGCACGCGGCCAGGTCGTCGCCGCGCTCGGCCGCCGCCCCGACGATCTTCTCCAGCAGCACGGTCCCGCCGACACCGCGCCGTCCCGCCGTGTAGAGCGAGTCCTGCACCGCCACGTCGTCGTCGACCACCACCGACCGCACCTCGGACTCGGCCAGCTCGCCGGCCATCTCGAAGTTCATGACGTCGCCGGTGTAGTTCTTCACCAGCAGCAACGCCCCGGCACCGCCGTCGGTCGCCGCGACCGCCGCGGCGACCTGGTCGGGCGTCGGGGACGTGAAGACGGCGCCCGGACAGGCCGCGTCGAGCATCCCGCGCCCGACGAACCCGCCGTGCAGCGGCTCGTGGCCCGACCCGCCTCCGGAGATGATCGCGACCTTGCCCCGCACGGGCGCGTCCGCCCGCGTGATGACGGCCGGGTCGTACTGGACCGACAACAGCCCGGGATGGGCGGCCCGCATCCCCCGCAGTGCGTCCCGCACCACGGTCTCCGGATCATCGATGATCTTCTTCATCCCACACCCTCCCGATCGGCGGTGACCGTGTTCCTTCTTACTCCGAGGGTCTGACACTCGGAACGGGATACCGTCCCGATGTACGTTAGGTTGCCCTAATTCCCGCAGGTCAGCGTCACTGCTCGTAGTGGAGGAACAACGTCGTGTCGAAGAGAGCAGCGCTGCTCGTCGCAGTGGCCCTCGCGGTCACCGGCTGCAGCTCCAGCACGCCCGACCAGCCGTCCGTGGCCCAGGGGGGCTCCGACTTCGGCAAGGCGACCCAGCTGAGCGACGGCTTCGGCACCACGGCGAAGCCCGGCGAGTTCCCCAGGACGGTCAAGCACGCCATGGGCGAGACCACGCTGGAGAAGAAGCCGGAGCGGGTCGTCGTCCTCGACACCGGCGAGCTCGACAACGTCGCCGCGCTCGGCATCAAGCCGGTCGGCATCGCCTACACCGACGGCTCGCCCACCATGCCGTCCTACATCGGTGAGAAGGGCGGCACGCCGGAGAACGTCGGCACGATCAACAACCTCAACCTCGAAGCGATCACGAAGCTGAACCCGGACCTGATCCTGGGCTCGAAGCTGCGCGCGGAGGCGCTGTACCCGAAGCTCTCCGCCATCGCCCCCACCGTCTTCGCGGTGCGCCCCGGCTACGTGTGGAAGGAGAACTTCCTCCTCAACGCGGCCGCGCTCGACCGCCAGGCGGACGCCGCGAAGATGCTGGAGGACTACACGAACAAGGCCACCGAGACCGGCACCGCGATCGAGCAGAAGCTCGGCGTGCGCCCGACGGTGACGGCGCTGCGCTTCATGCCGGGCAAGATCCGCCTGTACGCCAAGAAGTCGTTCATCGGCACGATCCTGATCGACGCCAAGCTCCCGCAGCCGTCGCCGTCGCAGGTGGACGACCTCGCCGCCGAGGTGAGCGCGGAGCAGATCAGCAAGGCCGACGCGGACCTGCTCCTCTACTCCACCTACGGCGACGCGGCCAAGACCGCGCAGGGCGACGTGCTCGGCGGCCCGCTGTGGAGCGGCCTGAACGCGGTCAAGGGCGGCAAGGCCAAGCCGGTCGCCGACGAGACCTACTTCCTCGGCCTCGGCGTGCTGGCCGCGAACGTGGTCCTCGACGACCTCAAGAAGCAGGCCGGCGCCTAGGAGCTCCCCTCGCGCGGGTGCTCTACCGGCCGAAGAGCATCCGCGCGAGGCGCAGCATCTGCTTGCCCGCCAGCGAGGACCGGTCGAACGTCGTCATGGTGAGCACGGCCTTGAACCGCTGCTTCGTCACGGCCTTGGCGTAGGTGAACTCGCGCAGCCCGTCCTCGCCGTGGATGCGCCCGAACCCGGAGTCGCCGACACCGCCGAACGGCAGCCCCGGCACCGCCGCGTAGGTCAGCACCGCGTTGACCGACACCATGCCGACCCGCAGCTCCCGCGCCAGCTCCTCGCCGCGCGCCTTGGAGAACACCGCCGCGCCCAGCCCGTACCGCGACTGGTTCGCGAGCCGCACGCCCTCCAGCGCGTTCGGCACCCGGTTGATCACGACGGTCGGCCCGAACGTCTCCTCGGTGACCGCCAGCGAGTCCTCCGGCACGTCGGCGAGCACCACCGGTTCGACGTACGGCGGCCGGATCGACTCCGGGCCGCCCACCAGGGCTTTGCCACCGCGGTCGAGCGCGTCCCGCACGTGCTCGCGGATGATCTCCACCTGCGACGGCATCGTGATCGGGCCGAGGTTCGCGTTCGGCTCGCCGCCGGGCTTGAGCTTGCGCGCCCGCTTCACGGCGATCTCGACGAACTCGTCGGCGACCTCCTCGGCCACGTAGACCCGCTCGACGCCCGCGCAGGTCTGGCCGGCGTTGGACACCGCGCCCCAGATCGCCGCCTCGGCCGCCGCGTGCAGGTCGGCGTCGACGTCGACGATCAGCGCGTCCTTGCCGCCGCACTCGACCAGCACCGGCGTCAGCGTCGTGGCGCACGCGGCCATGACCTTCTTGCCCGTGCGCGTGGACCCGGTGAAGGCGATCTTGTCGACCCCGGCGGCGCACAGCGCCGCACCGGTCTCCCCGAAGCCCGTGACCACCTGGAACACCGGGAACTCCGGTACCGCCTCGGTGAACGTCGAGGCGAGGAACGTGCCCACGCCCGGCGTGAACTCCGACGGCTTGAACACCACGGCGTTGCCCGCGGCGAGCGCGTACGAGATCGAACCCATCGGCGTGTGCGCCGGGTAGTTCCACGGCCCGATCACGCCGATCACGCCCAGCGGCCGGTACTCCAGCGACGCGGTGTGGTTGAACATCAGCAGGCCCGACGAGACCCTGCGCCTGCCCAGCACCCGGCCCGCGTGCCGGGCCGCCCAGTGCAGGTGGTCCATGACCAGCGTGATCTCCAGGCGCGAGTCGTCGGCGGGCTTGCCGGTCTCCGCGCTGATCAGCGAGATGAACTCGTCCGAGCGCTGCGAGAGGATCTTGCGCCAGGCGTCGAGCTTGGCCTTGCGGCCCTCGAAGCCCAGACCGGCCCACCACGCGGCGGCCTCGCGGGCGGAGGACACGGCGTCCTCGACCTCGGCCGCGGTGTGGATCGGGTGGTGCGCCACGACCTCGCCGGTGCGCGGGTCCAGTGAGGCGAACCGCCGCTGCTCACCATCGGCCGACAGTGCGCTGTCCGAAGCGGTCTGCGTCATGGGGCCCTCCGATACTCGCCAGTAACCTGACCCTAACGCGATCCAGGAGAACTTTCAGCCCCCGCCGGGCGGTGTCAGGTCCCGCAACGGTAGTGGTGCGCGTCACGCCCTGGGCAGCTTGGGGAGCACCGCCTTGGCGATCGCGGCGGCGACCTGGCAGCGGTCGAACTCCTTGTCCTTGACCCCCGCCGCGCTGAACAGCGCGATCTCGCCGTTGCCGCTACCGGAGTCCCTGGTGCGCACGACGGTCAGGTCGCAGGTCGGGAACGGGCCGTCCTTGAAGACCGCGTAGCCCTTCACACCACCGAGGTCGACCTCGGTCTGCTTGTCGTTGAACTTGAAGTCCGCGGGCACGCGCGTCGTCTTGAACTCCAGCTGCACCTGCGCGCTCTGACCGCTCCACGTGCACGAGTGCAGCCCGAACGGCTGCGACCGCGGCGAGGCGCCCAGCGGGGTCGCCAGGTCGGCCTTCTCGACGACCGAGCAGGCGTCGACCTCGACCGGCGAGCCCTTCGGCGGGGTGTAGCGCTGCGGGTTGCCCTTGAGCTTGCGGATCGCGCCCTCGGCGATCTTGCGGCCGGGCTCGCACGGCTCCGCGCCGTCGTTGCCCGTGCCGATCTGCACGCGCACGGCCTGTGGCGGGTTCTCCTGCGTGATGACGGAGATGAAGCACGCCGAGCTGTTCAGCTTCTGCTCGACGCTCTTCAGGCCGGCGACCTGCTTGGTCGCCTTCTTCACCTCGGTGGAGAGCAGGGTGTAGCCGATGTCGAGGGTGACGTTGAGCGTCTTGCCCGACTTGTCCTTCATGTAGTTCGAGCAGCGGGTGTACGAGCTGCTGGAGTAGCGCGACGGCGTGCCGACCGTCTCCAGCACGTCCTTGCCGATCACCGCGCACGGGTCGACCAGCCGCAGCCGCTCGGCCGCGAACGCCGGATCGGCCGACTTGTCCGGCGGGACCGACGACCGGGTCGACGGGTCGGGCGCGTTCGTCTCCGCCGCGGCCTGGACGGTGCGGCGCGGCGACTGGGACTTCGCGAGCCCGGGACCGGTGGCGCACCCGGCCAGCAGCAGCGCGGTGGCGGCGAGCAGCGCCGTGGCACGAGAACGAAGCACGACGTGCACGTTAGCGACCTTTCCCCGGGTTCGTGGCGAGTACCCCGCGTTGCCGCCCGGCCGAGACCGTGGCCGAGGTCACCGTCCGCTTCGGGAACGATTCAGAAGCTCTGTGCGATGTACTTGGTGAAGACCCCGACCAAGAGGAGAGACGTGCTCAACCGAATTCGCCGCGCAGTCACCTGGATCGACGCGTGGACGATCGAGGCCTTCAACCCCGTGTACCCCGGTCGTCCCCGCTCATAGCTCCTTGAGCGGCTGCTTGTCCGTGTCCGCGAACTGAGGCCGCAGCATCGCCCACACGGCGAACAACGCCGAGATCACCACCATGGCGATGCCGGCCCACAGGTTGATGTTGACCCCTTCGGCCTTCTGCAGGTCCGCGTCCGTGGTGAACGCGAGGCCCATGACGACCAGTACGACGCCGTACAGGCCGAAGAGGAACGCGATGATGAGTCGCAGGTCGAACAACCTCATGACGGCCTCCCTCAGCCGAAGACGATGTAGAGAACGGCCGTCAGCGCCAGCACCCCACCGCCGAGCAGGGCGGGCGAGCGGTACCAGCCCGCGTCCTCGCCGGTGGTGGCGTGCGCGCGGTCCTCCTTGGGCGTGAGGCTGTAGACCAGCCCGACCAGCTCGCTGTCCGGCTTCGGCCGCGTGACCGTCGTGACCGCGACGCTCACGACGATGTCGACGACGAACGCGAGACCCGCGCCGAGGAAGCTCGAGCCCTGGCCCGGCAGCTCCAGCAGCTCGATGCCGAACGACGGCTCCGAGACCACGTAGATGAAGATCGCCGTGAACGTGCCGGCGAGCAGACCGACCCAGCCGGCGGTCGGCGTCATCCGCTTCCAGAACATGCCGAGGATGAACGTCGCGAACAGCGGCGCGTTGAAGAACGAGAACAGCGCCTGGATGTAGTCCATGATGTTGGACCCGCCGAGCGCGGCGGCGATGAACGCCGTGCCGATCGCGAGCACGCACGCCCCGACCGTGGCGAGCCGCCCGATCCGCAGGTAGTACTCGTCCGGCCGGTCCTTCTTGACGTAGTCCTGCCACAAGTCGTAGGTGAAGACCGTGTTGAACGAGCTGACGTTCGCCGCGACACCGGCCATGAAGCTGGCCAGCAGACCCGTGATCGCGACACCGAGGATGCCGTTGGGCAGCAGGTCGCGCATCAGCAGCGGCAGCACGTTGTTGTAGACCACGCCACTGCTCGTGTCGCCGGCCTTGAGCTGCGCCATCTCCGGCACGACCACCGCGGCGATGATGCCGGGGATGATGATGATCGCGGGGATGAGCGCCTTCGGGTACGCACCGATGATCGGCGTGCGCTTGGCCGCCGACATCGACTTCGCGCTCATCGCGCGCTGCACCTCGGCGAAGTTCGTCGTCCAGTAGCCGAACGACAACACGAACCCAAGACCGAACACGAGCCCGATGACACTCCACACGGGACTGTTGATGCCGGTCAGCTCCGTGGCGGGCCACGCGGACAGCTGCTCCTGGTCGGTCACCTTGTCGACCAGCCCCTGCCAGCCGCCGACCTTGATGAGGCCGAGGATCGTGATCGGCGCGAGCGCGGCCACGATCACGAAGAACTGCAGCACCTCGTTGTAGATGGCGGCGCTGAGCCCGCCCAGCGTCGTGTACGCCAGCACCACGAGCGCCGCGACGCAGATCGAGACCGGCAACGGCCACCCGAGCAGCGCCTCGACGATCACCGCGAGGGCGAACAGGTTGATGCCCGCGATCAGGACCTGCGCGACGGCGAAGCTGATGGCGTTGACGAGGTGCGCGGGCTTGCCGAACCGGCGGCGCATGAACTCGGGAACGCTGCGCACCTTCGAGCCGTAGTAGAACGGCATCATCACCAGACCGAGGAACACCATCGCGGGGATGGCGCCGATCCAGTAGTAGTGCACGGTCGCCATGCCGTACTGCGCACCATTGGCGGTCATGCCCATCAGCTCAAGGGCACCGAGGTTCGCGCTGATGAACGCGAGCCCGGTGACCCACGCCGGCAGCGACCGCCCGGACAGCAGGAAGTCGAGGCTGGAGGAGACGGACCGGCGGGCCATCAGGCCGATGCCGAGCACGACGACGAAGTAGATGACGAGCAACGCGTAGTCGATCGGTCCCGCGTCGAGCCGCAGGTCCGCCTCAGCCATCACCGACACCGTCCACCTCCCAAACTTCGACAAAGTCGAACATCAACGACCAGGAGAGGACAGCACTCCAGGTGCGCGACGTCTTACCCCGCGTACGTGGACACCAAACCACGTGGTGATCCACAACGCTCGCCGAAGCCGATCGGACCGGAGGAACCGGACAAAAAACGAACCCCGCACCCTGACGAGGCGGGGTTCGCGCCGTCCGGGGCCGGTCAAAACAGGCGGAACTCGTCCGGTTCGATCCCGCGCAGCGCGTCGTAGTCCAGCACCACGCACCGGATGCCGCGGTCCTCGGCCAGCACCCGCGCCTGCGGCTTGATCTGCTGCGCGGCGAACACGCCCCGCACGGGCGCGAGCAGCGGGTCGCGGTTGAGCAGCTCCAGGTACCGGGTCAGCTGCTCGACGCCGTCGATGTCACCGCGGCGCTTGATCTCCACGGCCACGGACGCGCCGGCACCGTCGCGGCACATCAGGTCCACCGGGCCGATGGCGGTCGGGAACTCGCGGCGCACCAGCGAGTAGCCCTCGCCGAGGGTGGTGACGTGCTCGGCGAGCAGCTTCTGCAGGTCGGCCTCGACGCCGTCCTTCTGCAGGCCGGGCTCCGGGCCGAGCTCGTGCTTGGAGTCGTGCAGCACCTCTTCGAGGGTGATGATCAGCTTCTCCCCCGCCTTGTTCTGCACGGTCCAGATGTCCGGGTCCTCGATGAGCCAGCACGGCGGGCTCATCCAGTTCAACGGCTTGTAGGCGCGGTCGTCGGAGTGGATCGACACCGAGCCGTCGGCCTTGATGAGCAGCAGTCGCTGGGCCATCGGCAGATGAGCGGTGAGTCGTCCGACGTAGTCGACCTTGCAGCGAGCGATGACGAGACGCACCGCGACAGGCTACGGGGTGCGGCCGCGGACGGGTCGTTAGGTACGGTCCGTGCCGTGGAAAGCCTCGGCACCCGTCAGGTGTACGCAAACCCGTGGATGACCGTTCGCGAGGACGCGATCCGGCGCGCGGACGGCACGCAGGGCATCTACGGCGTGGTCGACAAGCCGGACTTCGCGCTGGTCATCCCCCTCGACGGGGAACGCGTGCGGCTCGTCGAGCAGTACCGCTACCCGATCGGGCTGCGGCGGTGGGAGTTCCCGCAGGGCACCGCCCCCGACCGGGCCGACACCGACCCGCTCGCGCTCGCCGCGCGGGAGCTGCGGGAGGAGACCGGGCTGCGGGCCGGGAAGCTCGTCGCGCTCGGGCTGCTGGACGTGGCGCCGGGCATGTCGTCGCAACGCGGCCGGGTGTTCCTGGCCACGGACCTGGTCGAGGGGTTCCACGAGCGCGAGCCCGAGGAGCAGGACATGCGCTCGGCGTGGTTCGCCCGCGCGGACTTCGAGAAGATGATCACCAGGGGCGAGATCACCGACGCGCAGTCGATCGCCGCCTACACGCTCCTGCTGCTGCACGAGCACGCTCAGCCCTGAAAGGCCGCGCGGTAGGCGTTCGGTGAGGTGCCGGCGACCCGTTTGAAGCGGTCGCGGAACGCCGTGGCCGACCCGAAGCCCACCCGGCTCGCGATCAGCTCCACCGGGTGCCTCGTCGTCTCCAGCAGGTGCTGCGCCCTGCGGATCCGGGCCCGGTGCAGCCACTGCAGCGGCGTCGTGCCGGTCTGCTCGCGGAACCGCCGGTTCAACGTGCGCGTGCTCATCCCGGCGTGGTCCGCGATGCCGGCCAGGGTCAGGTCGGGCTCGGCGTTGGTCTCCAGCCACCGCAGCAGCGGTTCGAGCTCGGCACCCCGCGGCGCCGCCGGTGGCGTCACGATGAACTGCGCCTGCCCGCCCTCGCGTTCCAGCGGCATCACGGACAGCCGTGCCGCGTCGGCCGCCGCCGCGGACCCGTGGTCGCGCCGGATCAGGTGCAGGCACAGGTCGAGCCCGGCCGCGGCGCCCGCGGAGGTCAGGAACTGCCCGTTGTCGACGTAGAGCACGTCCGGGTCGACGTCCACGGCGGGGAACCGCGCCGCCAGCTCGTCGGCGGCCAGCCAGTGCGTGGTGGCGCGCACCCCGTCCAGCAGGCCGGTCGCCGCGAACACGAACGCACCGGAGCAGATCGACGCGATCCGGGTGCCGCGAGCGGCCGCCGCCCGCACCGCCCGCACCACCCCGTGCGGCACCACCAGGTCCGCCGCGTGCCCTGGGAGGATGATCGTGTCCACTTCGGACAGCAGCTCCAGGCCGTGCGGCACCTTCAGCTCGAACAGCTCGGACCGAACCGTCCTCT
Source organism: Lentzea sp. NPDC042327 (assembly GCF_040647275.1). Taxonomy (NCBI): domain Bacteria; kingdom Bacillati; phylum Actinomycetota; class Actinomycetes; order Pseudonocardiales; family Pseudonocardiaceae; genus Lentzea; species Lentzea sp. NPDC042327. The sequence goes on along the minus strand of NZ_JBEZBX010000009.1, from coordinate 356,370 downwards.
TCGGACCGCAGAGCCGCACCCGGTAGTGCCCGGTTCGGCTGAACGCCTCGATCGGCACCGCGAAGTCGAACGGGATGACGCTGTCCATCACCAGTACGGCCACCTCGTGCATGCCACCACCGTAGCTGGCGAGAATCCGTTGGAACATGGCATTCCAGCCACTCCCTCACCACCCGTCCCGCTCCTACGGTTTCGATCAACGGACCAGTGAGGAGCGGTGGAGTGAAAGCGCAAGTGGTGTTGTTCGACGGTTTCGACCCGTTGGACGCGATCGGCCCGTACGAGACGCTGAACGCCGGCGGGGTGGACGTCGAGCTGGTGTCCGCGGAAGGTCCGCGCGAGGTGCCGAGCGGCCTGCGCCCGTCCCTCGCGGCGACCGCCCGGCTGGACCCGGAGGACACCGATCTCGTCGTCGTCCCCGGTGCAGCGGCCGGCACCGAGGACGAGATCCTCGCGTTGCTGGGCAAGGCCGCCGCGACGTTGAGAGCACCGCTCCAGCGGGCCCTCGACCGCGAGGGCCTGACGGTGGCCACCGTGTGCGGCGGTTCGCTGGTGCTCGCGATGGCCGGTCTGATCACCGGCCGCACCGCCACGACCAACCACCTCGGCCTGCACGCGCTGGAGTCGATGGGCGTGCACGCGGTCCGCACCCGCCTCGTCGACGACGGCGACCTGGTCACCGCCGCCGGCGTCACCTCGGGCGTCGACCTCGGCCTCTACCTGGTCGAACGCGAGATCGGCGCGCGCAAGGCCGTCGAGCTGGAGACCCTCTTCGCCCACGAGCGCCGCGGCACGGTGTGGAGCACGGCATGAGCAAGCTGTTCCTCTCGCTGCACGTCCTCGCGGCCATCGTCGCGATCGGCCCGGTCACCGTGGCCGCCAGCATGTTCCCCAGGGCCGTCACCACGAGCGGCAACGCCGCGCTGCTGCACCGGATCTGCCGCGTCTACGCGCTGGTCGGCATCTCGGTGCCGGCCCTCGGGTTCGCGACGGCGGGCGTGATGGGCGTGACCGGCCACCCCTGGGTGGTCGTGTCGATCGCGCTCACCACCGCCGCCGCGTTCGTGCTGGCGCTGAAGGTGATCCCCGGTCAGGAACAGGCGCTCCGGACTGGGGACGCCGAGCACCTGGCCATGTACACCGGGATCTTCAACCTGCTGTGGGCGACCGTCACCGTGCTCATGGTCCTGCGCCCCGGTTCGACCACCGGTGCCTAGCGCGACGCCACCGGCCGCACCACGATCTCGTTGACGTCGACGGAGTCGGGCTGCGCGACGGCGTAGGCGATGGCCTCGCCGATCGCCGACGGGGGCAGCGCGCCCGCCCGGTAGTCCTGCATCAGGTCCGCCGCGTACTGCTCGGTGATGGTGTCCGCGAGCTCGGACTCGGTGACACCGGGCGAGATCACGGTGACCCGCAGGTCGTCGCGCTCCTGCCGCAGCCCCTCGGACAACGCCCACACCGCGTGCTTCGTCGCGCAGTACACGGCGGCGGTCGGCATGACCATGTGCGCGCCGATCGAGGCCACGTTCACGACGTGACCGCCGCCGGTGAACCGGGGCAGCACGGCCGCGATGCCGTTCAGCACGCCCTTGACGTTCACGTCGACCATGCGGTCCCACTCGTCGACCTTCAGGGAGTCCATGAGCGACAACGGCATCACGCCCGCGTTGTTCACGAGGACGTCGACCCGCCCGTACCGCTCGACCGCCGCGTCCACGAAGGACTGGAACGACTCCCGCGAGGTCACGTCCAGCTCCCGGTAGCCGCCACCGGTCTCCTCGGCCAGCGCGGCCAGCCGGTCGACCCGCCGGGCACCGAGGAACACCCGGTGCCCGGCCTTGGCCAGGACGCGGGCCGTCGCCTCGCCGATGCCGCTGGACGCTCCACTGATCACCACAACTTTGCTCATGGCCACCACGATCGGCTGGAGGAGCCGAGCCGACCAGGACACCGTCTCCCCAGGAGTGCCACACCCAGGCAACAGCTCCAGGCCCGCACTAACCTCGCAGACGTGCTCGGTGAGTTCCTGAAAGCCCATCGCGCCCGCGTCAACCCGGAGGACGCGGGCCTGCCCTCGCACACCCAGCGCAAGGTCAAGGGCCTGCGCCGCGAGGAGGTCGCGGTGCTCGCCGGGGTGAGCGCCGACTACTACGCCCGGCTCGAACAGGGCCGTGAGACCAACCCCTCGGCGCAGGTCCTCGACGCCCTGAGCCGCGCGCTGCGGCTCGACCCGGACGCCCGCTCCCACCTGCACCGCCTCGCCGGTGTCGTCGCGGACGAGGGGCACTCGACCGACAAGGTCAGCCCCGAACTGCGGCAGCTCATCAGCGGCATGCACGACATGCCGGCGTTCGTGATGAGCTCCTACCTCGACATCCTCGCGACGAACGCGCTGGCCGACGCCCTGTACGAGCCGTTCACCCCCGCCGACAACCTGGCCAGGATGGCGTTCCTCGACCCGGCCGCCCCGAGCTTCTACCCGCGCTGGAACTGGGTCGCGCAGAGCACGGTCGGCAACCTGCGGCTGACGGCGGACCCGAAGTCCGCGCGGCTGGCGCGGATGGTTGCGGCGCTGCGCCGCAACCCGGTGTTCGAGGAGCTCTGGGAGCACCACGAGGTGCGCGGGAAGACCCAGGACGCCAAGGACTTCGTGCACCCGGCGGTCGGTCCGCTCCGGCTGACCTACCACTCGTTCGACGTCCGCGAGGCCCCCGGCCAGTTCCTCGTGATCTACCAGGCGGAACCGGGCCCGAACGCGGACGCGCTGAGGCTGCTCGCGACTAGTCGGGCCACACGGGCTGCCGCTTCTCCAGGAACGACGCCCGCCCCTCCGTGGCCGACGGGGACTGCGACGTCTCGGCCATGACCGCCAGCGCGATCTCGTAGGCGTCGGCCTCCGGCCGGTCCAGCTGCGCGTAGACGGTCCGCTTGCCCACGGCCTTCGACGCGCGGCTGCCCCGCGTCGCCCGCGCCAGCAGGTCGTCGACCTCGGCGTCGAGCGCGTCGGCCGGCACCGCGCGGTTGACCAGGCCCCACTCCGCGGCGGTGGCCGCGTCGACCACGTCGCCGGTGAGCACCAGCTCCATCAACCGCTTGCGCCCGATCGACCGCGCCACCGGCACCGCGGGCGTGTGGCAGAACCAGCCGGCCTTGCCGCCGGGCAGCGAGAACCCGGCCGTGTCCGCCGCGACCGCGAGGTCGCACGACGCCACCAGCTGGCACCCGGCCGCGGTCGCCAGTCCCTGCACGCGTGCGATCACCACCTGCGGCACGGCCTGGATGGTCTTCATCAGCACCGTGCACAGCTCCAGCAGCAGCCGCACGCCCTCTTCGTCACGCGCGTGCACGTCCGCGAAGTCGTGACCCGCCGAGAACACCGGCCCCTCGGCCGCCAGCACGATCCCGGCCGCGTCGGACGCACCGGCCTCGCGGAACGCCTCCAGCAGCTCGGTCAGGTGCTCGGCGGACAGCGCGTTGCGCTTGGCCGCGCGGTTCATCGTGATCCGGACTACCGACCCATCGCGCGCAACGTCGACCATCCAGCGAATCTAAGGCCCTAGGCCAGCGAGTGCACCTCGCGGATCACGGTGACGATCTCGTCCATGATCTCGGTCAGCTCGTAGTCCTTCGGCGTGAACACCCGTGCCACTCCGCGCTCGTGCAGCTTGGCCGCGTCGTCGGGCGGGATGATGCCGCCGACGATCACCGGGATGTCCCCGGCACCGGCCGCGCGCAGCCCGTCGACCACCGCGGGCACGACCTCCAGGTGCGACCCGGACAGGATCGACAGGCCCACGACGTGCACGTCCTCCTGCACCGCAGCCGCCACGATCTGCGCCGGCGTCAGGCGGATGCCCTGGTAGACGACCTCGAAGCCGACGTCGCGGGCGCGCACGGCGACCTGCTCGGCACCGTTGGAGTGCCCGTCGAGACCCGGCTTGCCGACCAGCATGCGCAGCCGTTCGCCGACCTCCTCGCCGGTCGACCGCACCCGGTCGCGCACCCGTGCGATCTCCGAGCCCGCCTCACCGGAGGCGGAGGCGGCGGAGACACCCGTGGGCGCCCGGTACTCGCCGAACGTCTCGCGCAGCGCCTGCGACCACTCGCCGGTCGTCACCCCGGCGCGCGCACAGGCCAGCGTCACCTCGACGAGGTTCCGGTCGGTCTTCGCCGCTTCGCGCAACGCGTCCAGCGCCGCCTCGACCGCGGTGTTGTCACGGGAAGCACGCCACTGCCGGACCGCCTCGACGGCGTGCATCTCGACGACCGGGTCGATGGTCTCGATGGCGTTCGCGCCCTCGGCCTGAAGCGGCGACGGCTCGGTCGTGTCGAACCTGTTGACGCCGACGACGACCTCCTCGCCGGACTCGACGCGCCGGCGCCGGTCGGCGAGCGACGACACGAGCTGCGACTTCATGTAGCCGGACTCGACGGCCGCGACGGCACCGCCCATCGCCTGCACGCGGTCGATCTCCTCGCGCGCACCGGCGAGGATCTCGTCCACCTTCGCCTCGATGACGGGCGAGCCGTCGAAGATGTCCTCGTACTCCAGCAGGTCCGTCTCGTAGGCGAGGACCTGCTGCATGCGCAACGCCCACTGCTGGTCCCACGGCCGCGGCAGTCCCAAGGCCTCGTTCCACGCCGGCAGCTGGATCGCGCGGGCGCGGGCGTTGCGGGACAACGACACCGCGAGCATCTCCAGCACGATGCGCTGGACGTTGTTCTCCGGCTGCGCCTCGGTGAGCCCGAGCGAGTTGACCTGCACGCCGTAGCGGAACCGGCGGTGCTTGGGGTTCTGCACGCCGTAGCGCTCCAGCGTGATCTCGTCCCAGAGCTGGGCGAACGCGCGCATCTTGCACATCTCCTCGATGAACCGCACACCGGCGTTCACGAAGAAGGAGATGCGGGCGACGACGTCACCGAACTTCTCCTGCGGCACCTGGCCGGAGTCGCGCACGGAGTCGAGGACCGCGATCGCCGTGCACATCGCGTACGCGACCTCCTGCGCCGGCGTCGCGCCGACCTCCTGGAGGTGGTAGCTGCAGATGTTGATCGGGTTCCACCTGGGCACGTTGGAGACGGTCCACGCGACCATGTCGGTGATCAGCCGCAGCGACGGTCCCGGCGGGAACACGTACGTGCCGCGGGACAGGTACTCCTTGATGATGTCGTTCTGCGTCGTGCCGGCCAGCGCGGCCGGGTCCGCGCCCTGCTCCTCGGCCACGGTGACGTAGAGCGCGAGCAGCCACATGGCCGTCGCGTTGATCGTCATCGACGTGTTGGCGCCGCCGAGCGGGATCTGGTCGAAGAGCTGCCGCATGTCGCCGATGTGGCTGACGGGCACGCCGACCTTGCCGACCTCGCCCTTCGCGAGCTCGTCGTCGGGGTCGTAGCCGGTCTGCGTGGGCAGGTCGAACGCGACCGACAGGCCGGTCTGCCCCTTCGCGAGGTTCCGCCGGTAGAGGGCGTTGGACGCCGCGGCCGAGGAGTGACCCGCGTACGTGCGCATCACCCAGGGGCGGTCGCGTTCACGGTCAGCTGGGTACGGCACAGCACCTCCCACAACGTCGTTGTCCGGAGCGTACTGGCCGGTAACCAGAGCTGCGCGTGCGCTTGCTCACTGAATCGTGACCAAAAAGAGCATGATGGAGAGGTGACGGGGATCTACCAGACCGTGGTCGTCTTCGCGGCGCTCGGCCTGCTCGCGGTGCTGCTGCGCTACTTCGTGGGCAACGACAGGCGGCCGGTGCCGGACCTGGACGGCACCGACTTCGGGTTGCTCAGCGAGGTCGCCGTCGTGCCCACCGAGGAGGCCGCGAAGGTGCTCGTGCAGAAGCTCCGGCGCAACGGCGTGAAGGCCACGCGCTCGCGGAACGCGCCCTACCGGGTCATGGTGTGGCCCGCGGACGTCGCGAACGCGCGGCTCGTCCTGAAGTCGTGACCGGCGGTCAGCCGCTGACCCGCTCCACGTCGGCGCCGAGCTTGCGCAGGTTCTCCACGAACCCGGGGTAGCCGCGCTCGATGTGGAAGATCTCGTAGACCTCGGTGGCACCGTCCGCGCACAGACCGGCCAGCACCAGCCCCGCACCGGCCCGGATGTCGGAGGCCCACACCGGCGCGCTGGACAGCTTCTCGACCCCGCGGATGACCGCGTGGTGCCCGTCGGTGCGCGCGTCGGCGCCGAGCCGGATCATCTCGTCGATGAACCGGAACCGCGCCTCGAACAGGTTCTCCGTGATCATCGACGTGCCCTCGGACACCGCCGACAACGCGATGGCGAACGGCTGGTTGTCCGTGGCGAAGCCGGGGTAGGGCAGCGTCACGAAGTCGACCGCCTTCGGCCGCCCCTCCATGACCACCCGGAAGCCCTCGTCCTCGCCCTCGTAGACGGTCACCTCGGCGCCCGCCATCCGCAGCTTCTCCAGCACCAGGTCCAGGTGGTGCGGGTTCACGCCGCGCACCCGCACGTCACCGCGCGTCATGGCGGCGGCGAACCCCCACGTGGCACCGACGATCCGGTCGCCGATGACGCGGTGCTCGGTCGGCTTGAGCTCGGACACCCCGTGCACGGTCAGCGTGGACGTGCCGGCGCCCTCGATCTTCGCGCCCATCTGCGTGAGCATCAGGCAGAGGTCGACGATCTCCGGCTCGCGCGCGGCGTTGTCGATGACCGTGGTGCCGTTCGCGAGCACCGCCGCCATCAGGATGTTCTCGGTGGCCCCCATGCTGGGGAAGTCGAGCCAGATCTGCGCGCCGTGCAGCCCCTCGGCCTCGGCGACGATGCAGCCGTGCTCGATCCACGTCGTGGCGCCGAGCTTCTCCAGCCCGCTCTGGTGCATGTCGAGCGGCCGCGACCCGATCGCGTCCCCGCCCGGCAGCGCCACGACGGCGCGCTTGCACCGGCCGACGAGCGGCCCGAGCACGCAGATGCTGGCGCGCAGCTTGCCCATCGCCTCGGAGTCGGCGTGGTAGCTGAGCTCGGACGGCGTGGTGATCCTCGCCACGTCGCCTTCGAGCTCGACCTCGCACCCGAGGCTGCGCAGCGCGTCCGCCATCAGCGGCACGTCCAGGATGTCCGGGCAGTTGGTGAGGGTTGTGGTCCCCTCGGCCAGCAGGGCAGCCGCCATCAGCTTCAGGACGCTGTTCTTGGCGCCGACGACCTCGACCTCGCCGACCAGACGCGCGCCGCCGTGTACCCGGAAATGCTCGCTCACGCGGCAATCCTACGTACGGCCTTACAGTGCCCGTTATGGCGGTGCATCTCACCAAGATCTACACGCGCGTGGGCGACGACGGCACGACCGGTCTCGGCGACTTCTCGCGCGTTCCCAAGACCTCACCCCGCATCGAGGCCTACGCCGACGTGGACGAGACGAACGCGGCCCTCGGCGTGGCCCTGGCGCTGGGTCAGCTGGCCCCTGACGTGCACGAGGTCGTGCGCAAGGTGCAGAACGACCTCTTCGACGTCGGAGCGGACCTGTGCACGCCGATCGTGCCCGACCCGGAGTACCCGCCGCTGCGGGTCACCCAGGCGTACGTGGACCGCCTGGAGGGCTACTGCGACACGTTCAACGAGAACCTGGGCAAGCTCGACTCGTTCATCCTCAACGGCGGCACCCCCGGCGCGGCCCTGCTGCACCAGGCCCGCACCATCGCCCGCCGCGCGGAACGCCGGGCGTGGGCGCTGGTCGAGGCCGAGCGGGAGCAGACCAACGTGCTGACGGCGAAGTACCTGAACCGGCTGTCGGACCTGCTGTTCATCCTGGCGCGGGTGGCGAACCCGGACGGTGACGTGCTCTGGCAGCCCGGCGGCAACGCCTGATCGAGAAACACGAGAAGGGCGCCTCCCGTTGCGGGAGGCGCCCTTCTCACGTTCGTCAACTGGCCCAGGGAATGGACCGGCCCGGAGGCGCTGACTCCAACCAGGACAGGAATCCTGTCAGCGCGTCCGGGCCCATCGCGATCTCGACCTCACCGGCGGCGGACCGGCACCGCAGCACCGTCGCCCCCACCGGCATCGCGTACGCCTCGGGGCCCGTGGGCTCCCGCCGCGCATCGATCTCGAGGCCGTCTCTGGAGATCATCTGGTCGGGGCCTGACCCGAGCGAGAGCACCCGGAACCAGGCGAACTTGTCGCCCCGGTAGTGCCCCACTCCCAGGTGCCAGCCCCGGCCACGGTCGTCGAACCGGCTGCGCAGGGCGACGTGCACACCGCCCTCGCGCAGCAGCCGGACCCGGCGCCACGCGAGGCACACGATGACGACGGCCACCCCGAGAAGGATCAACCCGGCAATCTCGGTGATCCCCACGACTGAGCCCTCGCGCCCGGTCTCAGGCCGACTGTTCCACGGCCCGCACGCGCGCTGCCGCACGTGCGCGCTCGGCATCGTCCGCGTCCTGCAGCGCCGACCGCGCCGCGTTCACGTCGATCTCGCCCGCGAGCTCGGCGTCCTCGGCGAGGATCGACACGCCGGTGCCGGTCACGGACAGGAAGCCCCCGTGCACGGCGGCGGTGACCAGTGCACCGTCCGTCGTGCGGATCCGCACCACACCACCCTCGACCAGCTGACCGAGAACGGGCTCGTGACCGGGCAGGATGCCGATCTCGCCCTCGGTCGTCTGCGCCGAAACGGAAGTGGCCGTACCGGACCACAGGCGGCGTTCAACGGCGACCAGTTCAACGGTCATCTCGGCCACGCGCATCTCCCTCGTCGTCTGGAGTCGAACTGAGTCTAAACGGTCGCCTGACAGCCTCGCCGGGCCGCCCGGTGTAGCGGGGTCCGAGGACCGCCGCAGAGCCGCGCAGGTGCCACCCGGCGCGAGCGCGAGTTGTTGTGCCTGCACGGAATCCAGCACCCGCACCACCGCGGCACCGGCGGCGAGATCCGCGCCGGCATCACCGCACGCCGGGCACGACCGCTTCCGCCCGCACCCCGACGGCGGCCACCCCGGCCGCCCCCAGCGCCGCGACCACGGCGAACACGTAGAACCCCCACGGGTGCGCCAGACCGGCCGTCAGCAGCGCCCCACCGAGCAGCGGCCCGCTGATCGCCCCGAGCCGCCCGATGCCCGCGGCCCACCCGATGCCGGTGGCCCGGTTCTCCTCGTAGACCCGCCCCGCGTAGGCGTACACGAGCACCTGCGCGCTGAACACGAAGCACCCGGCCAGCAACACGGCCACGTACACGCCGACCCCCGGCAACCTGATGCTCAGCAACGCCAGGAACACCACGGCCCCGGCGAACCAGCCGATCGCCGCCGGCCGGACACCGACCCTGTCCGCGACCGCGCCCGCGACCAGAAGTCCCACCACCGCACCGATGTTGAGCGTCAGCAGCAACGCGAGCGCGGTCCCCAGCTCGTAGCCCGCACTGCGCATGATCTGCGGCAGCCACGTGTTCAGCCCGTAGACCAGCAGCAGCCCCATGAACGACGCCACCCAGAACGCCACGGTCGCCTTGCGCAACCCCGGCTTGAACAACGACCCGACCGCCTCACCGGCCGGCGCCTTCCGCACCACCGTCTCCGGCAGGTACCGGAGCATCAGCGGGATCAGCACCAGCGCCGGCACCGCACCGGCGACGAACAGCGCCTGCCACCCGAGCCGCGGGATGAGCAGGATGCCCAGCAACGCCGTGATGACCGCACCCACGTGGTACCCGGTCATGATGAGCGTGGTGGCCCGTCCACCCTGCTGCGGCCGTGCCTCGTTCACCAGCGCGATGGCCGTGGGCAGACACCCGCCGAGCCCCAGCCCGGCGAGGAAGCGGAAGACGCCGAACGTGGTGGCGTCCTGCGCCAGCGCGCAGGCGAGGGTGAACACGGAGAACCCGGCGACGGCGTAGATCATCACCTTCCGCCGCCCGATGACGTCGGTGACGGTCCCGATGACGAGCGCGCCGAGCATCATCCCGACGAGACCGGCCGTGGACACCGCACTGGCCGACGCCGTCGTGAGCACCTGCTCCTGCAACAGGGTCGGGATCACCGTGCCGAGCACGACGAGGTCAAAGCCGTCGAGCAGGACCGCCGTCCAGCACAACGGCAACACCCATTTGTTCACGCGCTCTCTCCTCGCTGAGGGGCCCTGGTGATGCCGAGCATCGTGCGGCCCGGGACCCGCAGGCGGGAGAGCTGTTTCCGGTGAACGGAAATGTCATGTCGTCCGAAAAGGCGAAGGGCCGTCCCTCCACAAAGGAGGAACGGCCCTTCGTCACGTCAGCCTGCCTCAGTTGCCGGCGAGCTTCTTCGCGTTGGCCTCGACGTCGTCCAACCCGCCACAGGAGAAGAACGCCTGCTCCGGGTAGTGGTCGAACTCGCCCTTGCACACGCGGTCGAACGCCTCGATCGTGTCCTTGATCGGCACGAAGGAGCCGGGCTGACCGGTGAACTTCTCGGCCACGATGAAGTTCTGGCCGAGGAAGCGCTCGAGACGACGCGCGCGACCGACGAGGACCTTGTCCTCCTCGGAGAGCTCGTCCATGCCGAGGATGGCGATGATGTCCTGCAGCTCCTTGTACTTCTGCAGGATTCGCTTCACCTCCTGGGCGACCCGGTAGTGCTCCTCGCCGACGATCGACGGCTCGAGGATTCGAGACGACGACGACAGCGGGTCGACGGCCGGGTAGATGCCCTTCTGGGAGATCGGACGGGAAAGCTCCGTCGTCGCGTCCAGGTGGGCGAAGGTGGTCGCCGGGGCGGGGTCGGTGTAGTCGTCCGCGGGCACGTAGATGGCCTGCAGCGAGGTGATCGACTTACCGCGCGTCGAGGTGATGCGCTCCTGGAGCTCACCCATCTCGTCGGCCAGCGTCGGCTGGTAACCCACAGCGGAAGGCATGCGGCCCAGCAGGGTCGACACCTCGGAACCGGCCTGGGTGAAGCGGAAGATGTTGTCGATGAAGAGCAGCACGTCCTGGTTCTGCACGTCGCGGAAGTACTCCGCCATCGTGAGAGCGGACAGCGCGACGCGCATGCGCGTGCCGGGCGGCTCGTCCATCTGACCGAACACCAGGGCGGTGTCGCCGAGAACGCCCATCTCCTCCATCTCGAGGAGGAGGTCGGTGCCCTCACGGGTGCGCTCACCGACGCCGGCGAACACCGACGTGCCGGAGAACTCACGCGCGATACGCGTGATCATCTCCTGGATGAGCACGGTCTTGCCGACACCCGCGCCGCCGAACAGGCCGATCTTGCCACCCTTGACGTACGGGGTGAGCAGGTCGATGACCTTGATGCCGGTCTCGAGGATCTCGGTCTTGCCCTCGAGCTGGTCGAAGGCGGGCGCCTTGCGGTGGATGCCCCACTGCTCGCCGTCGCGGCCGAGGCCGGGCTGGTCGAGGCAGTCACCGAGGGCGTTGAAGACGTGGCCCTTGACGACGTCGCCGACGGGCACCGAGATCGCGGCACCGGTGTCGGTCACGGTCGTACCGCGGACGAGACCGTCGGTCGGCTGCATCGAGATGCAGCGGACCAGGTTGTCGCCCAGGTGCTGCGCGACCTCGAGGGTCAGCGTCTTGGCGACCGCCTCGAAGGTGATCTCGGCGTGGCAGGCGTTGAACAGCTCGGGCACGGCGTCGCGCGGGAACTCCACGTCGACGACCGCACCGATCACCCGGACCACACGGCCGGTGCGGGTGGTGGTGGCAGTAACACTCATGTCAGTCATCACTTCCTGCGCCACCGGTAAGCGCGGAGGCGCCACCGACGATCTCGCTGATCTCCTGGGTGATCTGGGCCTGACGGGCCGAGTTCGCCGCCCGGCTGAGGTTCCGGACGAGCTCCGTCGCGTTGTCCGTCGCGGCCTTCATGGCCGTGCGGCGTGCCGCAGACTCCGATGCCGCCGCTTCCAGCAAGGCGGAGAACAGCCGGGTCTTCACGTACTTGGGCAGCATCGCACCGAGCAGCGCTTCCGCACTGGGCTCGAAGTCGTACACCGCACGCGGCCCCTTGGGGGTCTCGCCGGTGTACTCGACGTCCATCGGCGCGATCCGCCTGGCGGTGGGCGTCTGGCTCAGCATGGACTTGAACTCGGTGTACACGACGTGGATCTCGTCCACGCCCTGCGCACCGTTCTCCGTGCCCTCCAGGAACGCCTCCACCAGCGCGTTGCCCGCCTCGACGGCGTTGACGTAGTGCGGAGTCTGGGAGAACCCGCTCCACGAGGCGGTGACCTCGCGACGGCGGAAGTTGTAGTACCCGATCGCCTTGCGGCCGGTCGCGTACAGCACCGGCTCCTTGCCCTCGGACTTGAGCAGCTCGATCAGCTGCTCAGCGGCCTTCAGCACGTTGGCGTTGTAGCCACCGCACATGCCTTTGTCGCTGGTGACGACGAGGACGGCAGCGCGCTTCGGGTTCTTGCGTTCCGTCAGCAGCGGGTGGTCGAGGTTCGCCGAGGCCTCGGCCAACGCGGAGAGCACGTTCGTGATCTCGTCCGCGTAGGGGCGCGAGGCCGCGACCCTGGTCTGCGCCTTGGCGAGGCGAGACGTGGCGATGAGCTCGTAGGCCTTCGTGATCTTCTTGGTCGAGTTGACCGTTCGGATCCGCTGGCGGAGCTCCCGAATCTGTGCGCCCATGGCTCAGATCACTTCTTGGTCGGCTCGGGCTTGTTGACCTTCACCGACTCCTGCGCGACCTTGTCGGCGTCCATGGCCTTCTCGGGCGCCTCGTTGACGATGGTCGTGCCGTCGGAAGCGGTGAACTGCTTCTTGAACTCCGCCACGGCGTCGGCAACGCGCTTCTGCGAGTCCTCGGGGAACTTCTTGGTCTCGATGATGCTGCTGAGCAGGTCCGCGTGGTTGCGGCGCAGCGAGTCCTTGAAGTCCGCGACGAAGCGGCGGATGTCGGCGACGGGCACGTCGTCCAGGTGGCCCTTGGTCGCGGCGAAGATCTCGACGACCTGCTCCTCGACGGGGACCGGGGAGTACTGGCCCTGCTTGAGCAGCTCGACCAGACGGGCACCGCGGTCCAGCTGGGCGCGCGACGCGGCGTCGAGGTCGGACGCGAACGCGGAGAAGGCCTCCAGCTCGCGGAACTGCGACAGGTCGAGGCGCAGCGAGCCCGCGACGTCCTTCATCGCCTTGATCTGCGCGGCACCACCGACGCGGGAGACGGAGATACCCACGTTGACGGCCGGGCGGACACCGGCGTTGAACAGGTCGGACTCGAGGAAGCACTGACCGTCGGTGATCGAGATGACGTTGGTCGGGATGTACGCCGACACGTCGTTCGCCTTGGTCTCGATGATCGGGAGACCCGTCATCGAGCCGCCACCGAGCTCGTCCGAGAGCTTCGCGCAACGCTCGAGGAGGCGCGAGTGCAAGTAGAAGACGTCGCCGGGGTAGGCCTCGCGGCCCGGCGGGCGGCGCAGCAGCAGCGAGATGGCGCGGTACGCCTCGGCCTGCTTGGTCAGGTCGTCGAAGATGATCAGGACGTGCTTGCCCTGGTACATCCAGTGCTGGCCGATGGAGGAACCGGTGTACGGCGCCAGCCACTTGAAGCCGGCCGAGTCAGAAGCGGGGGCGGCGACGATCGTCGTGTACTCGAGTGCGCCCGCCTCCTCCAGCGCGGTCTTGACGCCCGCGATGGTGGAGCCCTTCTGGCCGATGGCGACGTACACGCAGCGGACCTGCTGCTTGGGGTCGCCCGACTCCCAGGCCTTCTTCTGGTTGATGATCGTGTCGATGCAGACCGCGGTCTTGCCGGTCTTGCGGTCACCGATGATCAGCTGGCGCTGGCCGCGGCCGATCGGGGTCATCGCGTCGATGGCCTTGATGCCGGTCTGCATCGGCTCGGACACCGGCTGGCGCTCCAGCACGGAGGCCGCCTGCAGCTCCAGGGCGCGGGTGTCGTCGGCGACGATGTCACCGAGGCCGTCGATCGGCTGGCCCAGCGGGTTGACGACGCGACCGAGGAAGCCGTCGCCGACCGGCACGGACAGGACCTTGCCCGTCCGGCGGACCTCCTGGCCCTCTTCGATCTTGTCGAAGTCACCGAGGATGACCGCACCGATGTTGCGGACCTCGAGGTTCAGTGCGACGCCGAGGACGCCGCCGGGGAACTCGAGCAGCTCGTTGGTCATCGTGCCCGGAAGGCCCTCGACGATGGCGATGCCGTCGTAGGTCTCGGAGACGACACCAACCTCTTCCCGGCTGACCTCCGGGGAGTAGCTCGAGACGTACTTCTCGATCGCACTGCGGATCTCGTCCGACGAGATCGTCAGCTCCGCCATGTCGTTCCTGCTCTCACTTCTTCGTTCTTGGGAAAGGGCTCAGGGGCTAGCTGGCGAGATTGCGGCGCAGTGCCGCCAACCGGCCGGCGACGCTTCCGTCGATGACCTCGTCGCCGATCTTGATCTGGAGACCGCCGCCCAGCGAGGGGTCGACCTCCACGTGCAGCGCGATCGGGCGCGAGTAGATCGTGGTCAGCGTCGCGGTCAAGCGGTCGACCTGTGCCGCGGTCAGCTCCACGGCGGACCGCACGTGGGCCACGGAACGCTGACGGCGCTTGGCCGCCAGGTCGGCGAGCTCGGCGAGCCCGTCCGCCACGCGCACCCCGCGCGGGTTGCGGACCAGCTGGTCCACCAGCGTCTTGGTGACGGAGCCGACCTTGCCCTCGATCAGGGAGCCGACCAGTGCGACCTTGGTGTCGGCGGTACCCGCGGGGTCCGCCAGCAGGAGCTCGAGCTCGTGCGAACCCGCCACGATGCGGCCGAGCCGGAACAGCTCGTCCTCCACCGAGTCGAGCTGGCCGTCACCCTCCGCACGCACGAGCAGTGCGGTGCGGGCGAGCGACTCGACGCCCTCGACGAGCTCGCGCGGGCTGGACCAGCGCGCGGTCACGACGGCGGCGAGCACCTGCAGCGTCCCGTCGCCCACCTTGCCCGCGAACAGGCCGCGGACGAACTGCTCACGGCCACCGGGCTCGGACGAGGCGTCGGCGAGCGCGCGGCGCAACGCCGGCTGCTCGACCAGCAGGCCGAGCACGGCGAAGAGCTCCTCGCCCAGCTTGGCCTGCTCCTGGGAGGACGCAGCGTCGGCGAGCTCCAGCAGCCGCAGTTCCGCGGCTGCCAGAGCTTCACGACTTGCGGCATGCAACGTCATCGGCTGCCTCTACTTGCCCGCGGGCGCCGCGACGGCGTCCAGCTCGTTGAGGAAGCGGTCGACGGTGCCGCGGCGGCGGGTCTCGTCCTCGAGGGACTCGCCCACGACCTTGCTCGCCAGCTCGACGGCGGTGCGGCCGAGGTCGGCGCGCAGCTCGGCGACGATCTGGGCGCGCTGCGCGTCCAGCTGGTGCTGGCCCTGCGCCACGATGCGGGCGGACTCGGCCTGCGCCTGCTCACGCAGCTCCTCGACGATCTGCAGGCCCTCGGCCCTGGCGTCGTCGCGGATGCGAGCGGCCTCGGCGCGAGCCTCGGCCAGCTGCTCCTTGTACTGCTCGAGCATCTGCTGAGCCTTGGCCTGCGCCTGCTCCGCCTTCTCGATGCCACCCTCGATCTTGGCCGTCCGCTCCGCGTACAGCGCCTCGAAGCGCGGCGACACGAACTTCTTGATGACGAAGAGGAGGAGCAGGAAGGCGACGAGCCCGAGGATGATCTCCGCGGTGTGCGGAAGGACCGGGTTGACCTTCGCAGGGTCCTCCGCGGCCAAGATCAAAGCGTGGAACACGGCGTCTCCTAACGCGTCGAAGGGTTAGGTCAGGCGCCGGCGGTCGCGATGAAGTACACGACGAAGCCGATCAGCGCGAGGACCTCGACGATGGCGAAGGTGGTCCACGCGAGGCTGAGCAGCACGCCGCGGGCCTCGGGCTGGCGGGCGGTGCCGCTGATGACCGAGGAGAAGATCAGACCGACGCCGATGCCGGGGCCGATGGCGGCGAGGCCGTAACCGATGGCCGCAAGACCCGGGTTGATGTTGACGGCGTCCTGGGCGATCTGGAGAGCGCTCACTGTTGCTGTTCCCTTTCCAACTCGGTCCGCGAGTGTTCGCGGATCGGAGGCTTTGTGCTGTTTCTCAGTGCTCTTCTGCCAGCGCCATGCCGATGTAGCTGGCAGACAGCAGCGCGAAGATGTAGGCCTGCAGGCACATGATCAGTGCCTCCAGGAAGGTCAGCGCGATGGCGAAGGCGAAGGACACCGGCGCCACGATGACGGTCAGCCCGCCATTGAGCAGCAGGAACTCACCGGCCAGGGTGAACACCAGCAGCAGGAGGTGACCCGCGAACATGGCCGCGAAAACTCGGATCGCCAGCGTGAGCGGGTTCAGGATGAACTTCTGGAAGAACTCGATCGGGATCAGCAGCGGCAGCACGAACCACGGCGCGCCCGGCGGAATCGTCTGGTGCTTCAAGTAACCCACGAAGCCGTGCCGCTTGAACCCGACGAAGTGGTACACCGGGTAAACGACGAGCAACGAAACGGCGAGCGGGAAACCGATGTGCGACATCGTCGGGAACTGGATGATCGGGATGAGCCCGAACAGGTTGTTCACCAGGACGAAGGTGAAGATCGTGAGGATCAGCGGGATGAAGGGCTTGAAGTCCTTCGCGCCGATCTGCTCCCTGGCGATGTTGTTGCGCCCGAAGTCGTAAACCGACTCGGCGGCGAACTGGAACTTGCCGGGAACGAGCTTCATGTTGCGCGTCGCGGCGACGAAGAACACGCCGATGATCACGATCGACAGCACCAGCAGGACCATCGGCTTCGTGACCGAGCCGAAGATCGGCGGGAGGAAGAAGTCCTTCACACCGGGAGCGACGAACTCGCCCCCCGAAGCCAGCAACTTGGTCACTGTGTTCCTTCCGGTTCTCCCGGCCGGCGTTCACTCCGCCGGGGGAATCGTCACGATCTGGACTTAACGTACCTTACGGTTCGCAAGCGACTACCAGAGGCACCCCTGCGATCGGGTGTCCCTGGCCTGCGCGGACCATATCAGCAGGTCTAGGCGCCTTCTGAGGCGGGGACCACCATCTGGCTGCGGCTGCGCTTGGACGCCCTGGCCTCCAGGTACGACGTCACCAGGACCGTCGCCACCAGGGTGATTCCGAGTGCCTTGGGTTCGAGCCAGTCCTGGTTGCGCAGCAGGATGACCGCGAGCAGCAGCACCATCAGCTTGCCCGTGAATCCGCCGAGTGCGGCGACCATCACGAACATCGGATCGAGCGCGGCGGTCTTGCGCATCAACAACAACGTCGCGAGGCTCGAGAGGATGGCGATCGCGCCGCCGATCAACGACCCGTAGAGACCCGCGGTCCCCCAGATCACAGTTGACACGACGACGCCGAGGAGAAAGGTGCCGAGCGCGGCCCAGGCGGCCGCGCGGAACATTTCCCCGGCGAGCCGCTGGACGACCAGCTCGTGCGTGACGGCCTTGTCCGCGTCGCTCATGTCCCGAAGTGTAGGAACCCGCTTTTCAGCACGTGCAGGCAGCCCCCTCGACAATCCCTCAGGACTTGCGGGCCTCGCGCAGCCGGGGAATGACGGAGACCACGAACGTCACGACCAGCCCGATGACGAAGCAGGTCGCCACGATGACCGGGTCGAAGAGCGTCAAAGCTACGGCCCCAAACGCGAGCACGCCCGCCCACAAATAGATGAGCAGCACCGCGCGCCGTTGTGAGTGGCCGATCTCCAGCAACCGGTGGTGCAGGTGCATCTTGTCCGGGGAGAACGGGCTCTCGCCCCGTCGCGTGCGCCGGATGATGGCCATCAGCAGGTCGAGCACCGGCACGAACAGCACGGCCGCGACGACGATCAGCGGCGACAGCAGACCGAGCAGGTCGGCGGCGCTGCGGGTGGACGGGTTGATCTTGCCGGAGGCGCTGGTGGTCGCGGCGGCGAGCATGAGGCCGATGAGCATCGAGCCGGAGTCGCCCATGAAGATGCGCGCGGGGTTGAAGTTGTGCGGCAGGAACCCCAGGCACGCCCCGGCCAGCACGGCGGCGATCAGCGCCGGCGGGTAGGCCTCCACGGCCCCTTCGCGCTCGACGAGGATGCCGACCGAGAACACGCACGTGGCGGCGGCCGCGATGAGCCCGATGCCGGCGGCGAGCCCGTCCAGGCCGTCGACGAAGTTCATCGCGTTGATCATCGTGACGGTGAGCAGCACGGTGAGCAGCGCGCCCTGGTTCTGGTCCAGCGACACCGTGGCCCCGAGCCCCGGCACCCACGCGAGCATCCACTGCAGGCCGAAGAGCACGAGGATGCCCGCGGCCGTGACCTGACCGGCGAGCTTGGTCAGCGAGTCGAGCTCGAACCGGTCGTCGATCGCACCCACGAGCACGATGACACCACCCGCGACGATGACACCCCACGGGTCGTTGGAGAAGTCGAACGCCGCCCGAAGCACCGGCAGCTGGTGCGCGAGGAACATGCCACCGAGCACACCGCCGTAGATGGCGACGCCACCCATGCGCGGCATCGGCTGCACGTGCACATCGCGCTTACGCGGATACGCCACCGCACCAACCCGGAACGCAAGCGCGCGCACCAGGCCGACGAGCAAGAACGTCACGATGGCAGCCGTCAACGCGACGAGCAGGTACTCGCGCACCGGCAATACGAACGAGGATGCGGGCCCCACGGGCCTACCAATCAGGTCGGGGTCTTCTTCGGGGGTCTTCTTCGGGGTGGCCGCCACGGTACCCGCGGCGCCATGATCAATTCTGTCAGCCGCCGCTCAGCGCGCGACTTCGACCTCGACGCCGAGCACCTCGTCGACGTCGGCCTTGGAGACCGCGCCCTCGCGCAGGATCACCGCGTCGGGCCCCGTGAGGTCGATGATGGTGGAGGCGATGTTCTCCCCGCTCAACCCACCGTCGAGGAAGACCGGCACCGAGTCCCCGAACTGGTCCCGCGCCTCCTGCGCACTGGACGCCGGCGCGTACCCGGACTTGTTGGCACTGGACACCGCCATCGGCCCGACGTCCCGCAACAGCTCCAGCGCCACCGGGTGCAACGGCATCCGCAACATGACCGTCCCCCGCGCCTGCCCCAGGTCCCACGCCAAGCTCGGCGCGTGCGGCAACACGATGCTCAGCCCACCCGGCCAGAACGCCTCGATGAGCGCCCGCGCCTGCCGCGGCACGCTCAGCACCAGCCCGTCGATCGTCGTCCACGACCCGACCAGCACCGGCACCGGCATGTCCGGCCCCCGCCCCTTGGCCTGCAAGAGCCCCCGGACCGCCTCCGCGTCGAAGGCGTCACACCCGATCCCGTAGACGGTGTCGGTCGGCATGACGACCAGCCGCCCACTCCGCACCGCGCCGGCGGCAGCGGCAAGCCCCGCCGCGCGGTTGTCAGGTTCGCTGCAGTCGTAGACCGTGCTCACCCGGCTGAGCCTAGCCAGGTGAGCCACCCCGCCGCCGGACCCCCTCCACCGACCACCGACAGTGGCACCGCGCATTTCTCGCTTTATGCCACCGAAGCTGCGCTGCTGTTCTCACTTGAAGCACTCATACCGGCTTTGACCAGGCACGGTTTTGCCCCAAACGGGTGTAAGTAGTTCAACTCATCCACCGAATGGTGGCACCGCTGTATGGTCATTGACCGACCACAGAGCGCAATCGGGGAGGGTCGAGCTCCTGTGTCAGAACCACTCAGCACCAGCGGCGTTGTCGGCACGAGCATTGCCGCACAAGCCGCAGCCACCGCCTCCTGGGGCGCCGTTCTCGGCGGTGGACTCGCGGCGGTGATGGCGGCCAGCAAGGCGGTCGCGGTCGCCGTCGAGACCCAGCAGCTCTCCGTCGACCCGCACCTGGTCGACGCGATGATCAAGAAGCTGAAGGGGATGCAGGACGAGTTGGCCAGGCTGATGCGCCAGCGGACCCACCTCAGCCTCCAGATGAAGATCGGCGGCGGATACGCCATGGAGATCTCGAAGGCGAACACGACCTTCGGGACCGCGGCGGTCAAGCAGATCGAGGACGTCGCAAAAGCCATCGAGTCACTCATCACGCAGATCGAGAAGAGCCGCGCCTCCTACACGAACGTGGACCAGGCCGGCTCCGACTCGTTCCGGAAGATCAACGGGAAGTCATGAAGCGCATTCTCCTCGCGGGCCTGGTCGGTCTGTCCGCACTCACGGCTGCTTGTACGGGTACCGCGGGCAACCCGACCCCTGGTCCCACGACGGCCAACAGCACCCCGCCGAGCGACAGCAACGCCTCCGACCTGAAATCCATGAAGCCGTGCGAGCTGCTGACCGACTCGGAAGCAGCCGGCTTCGGCATCGAGTTGCCCGGTGAGCCCATGAAGATCGGCGCGGGTGACACGTGCGACTGGAAGATCCCCGGCAAGGGCGGGCTGAGCGCGGGCATCTACGCGAGCACGGGCGTCAAGGACCTGAACCTGCAGGGCGAGAAGGTCTCCGAGACCAAGGTCGGCAAGTACTCGGCGACCAAGGTGGAGGCCCAGGACGGTTCCAAGGACAGCTGCACCGTGGTGATCGCTGCGAGCGATGCCTCCGCCGTGGCCGTGCTGGGGACCGCTGCCATCGCGTCCGGTGACACCGCGCTGGCATGCGAACGCGCGGGCAAGGCCGCTGAACTGATCGCTGCGAAGCTGCCGTAGCGACGCCCTAGGGGGGAGAGGACCATGGCGCCCATCAAGGCTGATGTTCCAACGCCGAACGACAACTACGCCGGCCAGAAGCATGAGCACATGCAGTCTCTGGTCAAGGACAACTACGTGCCGGAGACCGCCACCGGCACGGCTGACATCTGGAAGTCGTTCAGCGAGTCGTTCCGCGACCTGGCGACCGACTTCACCGTTCTCGTCAACGGGTCGCAGAGCGCGTGGACGGGTCAGGCGGCCGAGGGCGTGCGAAAGGCGCTGAACAAGGTCGGAACGTTCGTGGAACAGACCAGTGAGACCTTCCACAAGACGTCCACGGCGATCGAGCAGCAGCGCGAAGCGGCGGTGCAGGCCAACCACAGCATGCCGCAGCCAGTGGACTTCAACCCGCTCAAGATCGCGGGCGACTGGTTCACCAACAAGGGCGGCTTCATCAACCCGATCATGATGGCCGGCGCGCCCATCGAGATGATCTCGACCTACAACGCCCAGCAGGACGCCAAGGCCGAGGCCGTCCAGGTCATGCAGACCCGGGACAACACGATGATGGCCGCGGCGATGTCGATGCCGACGATGGACGCCCCGCCGGTCGTCACCCAGGACCAGGGCATCACCCAGCCGAGCTCCAGCACCCCATCGCACACCCTCGGCAACACCCCCGCGTACCGCCCGCCCGCCACCACGGGCATGTCCGGCATGCCGTCGTCCTCCTCCACCGGCAACGGCACGACCAACGCGTCGTGGGTGGCCCCGCAGGTCAACGACCCGAACCTGCCGAACAACAACCAGAACCAGAACGGCGGCAACAACCAGAACCGCCCGCCGATCGGCACCCCGCCCGGCATCCTCCCGCCCGGCGTGCGGCCTCCCGGCGGCAACCAGACCGGCCGCCCGCCCCTGCGCGGCGGTCCCGGCATGCGCCCAGGCGGTCCCGGCGGCCTCGGTGGCCCCGGTGGCGGCGCCGGTGGTGGCCGCGGCACGGGTCCCGGCGGCATCGGTGGGCCCGGCAGCGGCGTGGGTGCCGGTGCGGGTCGCGGCATGGGCAGCTTCGGCCCGGCCAACCCCGGCGGTGGCGCAGGGGTCATGGGCGGCGGTGCGGGTACCGGTGCCGCGGGCGCGGGTGCCGCGGGACGTGGTGGCGCGGCCGGCGCTGCGGGCATGGGTGCCGGCGGTGGCGCGGGTGCCGGTGCGGGCCAGGGTGCGGAGGACAAGGAGCACAAGTCGAACTACCTCGTCCCGACCGACGAGTTCTTCGACGACGACCGCATGGTCGCGCCGCCGGTGATCGGCGGATGAGGCAGATCGCGCAGCTCTCCCTGCCCGCGTTCGAGGTCCTCTGGGAGGACCTGCGGGCGGGGAGCCTGCCCTACCCCTTCGACATCCCGTCGCACGGCGACACGCTCGACGAACGCGAGCGCATCAAGAAGGCCGTGCACCAGGACCTCGAACGCCGCGGCCTCGCCCGCCGCGGCCGCCCGGAGCCGGACCTCGACGACGCGCTGCGGCTGCTGGCGCGTCCCGAGCTCCGCGTCATCGCCCTGTGCATGCCGGACATGAGCCGGGAGAAGCTCGTGCGGGCGTGCGTGGTCGCGCGTGGCGGATATGCCGTGCTGGTGTCCCAAGAGGACACCACGATGACGCTGAACCAGGTGCAGCCCAACGAGATCGCGACGAGCCTCGCGGGCGTTGTGCCGCAGGGCCGCCCCGGCCAGGGCAAGCTGGTCACCGTCCCGGCACAGGCCTTCGAGAACCAGCCGCAGCAGCACCAGGAGGGCTTCCGCCAGGCCGTCCGCGCGACCGAGAACGAGGACGTCCGCCTCGCCAAGCAGATGCTGGCCGGTCCAGCGCTCGGCAACGGCCACTTCCTCGTCCAGCTGGACCAGGGCCGCACCAAGCGCGACTTCCCGCCGGTCACCTGGATCGACACCCAGAACGGCCGCTACGCCAACGTGCAGCTGCGCACCGGGTGGTTCACGATCTCGCCCGCGGACAACATGGGCCTCGCCCGTCACCTCGGTCAGGTCCTGGCGATGACGAGCGACCGGTGAACCCCGAGCGGATGATCGCGGACCTGGAGTCCCGGGCCCAGCAGCTCCAGCACCGCTCCCAGCAGATGCAGGAGCAGATCCAGCAGGCCAGCAGCACGGTCACCTCCCCCAACGAGGCGGTGACCGTCCGCGTGGCGCCCAACGGGGCCCTGCAGCACATCGAGTTCTCGCCGGCGGCCACCCGGCTGACCCACGTCCAGCTGGGCCAGCTCGTCATGCAGACCGTGCAGAAGGCCCAGGTCCAGGCCGCCGAGCAGGTCGCGTCCATCGTGGAACCGGAGTTCGGCGGCACGGAGGCCATGGACTTCCTGCGCAGCTTCATCCCGCAGCAGGAGGACGAGGACCCGCCGCCGGCACAGGAGGAGGGTCAGGTCATGCGCGAGGTCTCCTGGAGCGCCCCCGCCCAGAAACCCGCACCGCCTTCGCCGCAGCGACCTGCGGAGGACGACGAGGACGGTTTCGGAAGCGTGCTCCGATGACCGGTTTCGGCGTCGATCCCGCGGAGCTGCACAAGTTCGCCAAGGGCCAACGCGAGCGCCAGGCCGCGCTGGACGCCGCTGCCACCAGGTCGGCGCAGGTCGACCTCGGCGGGGACACCTTCGGCCAGCTGCTCTCGTTCTTCGCCGCCGGCGCCCAGCAGTTCGCTCAGGACGCCACCGCCGCGATCCGCGAGCTCGCCACCGCTGTCGGCAACGCCTCCTCAGATACCACGGCCACCGCCCAGACCTACGAGTCGCACGAGGACGTCAATCGGGACCGGTTCGGAGGTCCACGATGACCTGGACCGGGTTGAAGGGTGGCGACGACTGGGCAACACCTGACAACTACGCAGGTGCGGGTCCGGTCGAGTCGCTGGCCCAGACGATCGACTCGGCGAAACGGCTCGGTGATGGCGATCTCGCCGAGTTCGGCATGAACGCGGGTGCTCTGGCACTCGATGCCCTCGGTGCGTACATGGACCCCGTGGGCGCCCTGGCCACCGCCGGCATCGGTTGGTTGATCGAGCACCTCAGCTTCCTCCGTGAGCCCTTGGACTGGCTGGCGGGCAACGGCGACAAGATCAAATCCGCCGTGACGACGTGGAACGAGGTCGCGACCGATCTCCACAACATCGGTGAGCAGCAGGGCACGGCGGTGAAGAGCGAGCTCCTCTGCTGGGAACAGGGCACCGCCGCCGAGAAGTTCCGCCAGAGTCAGGGTGAACTGTCCGGTGAGATCGCAGCGGTCGCGAAGACGTGCACCTTCGTGGCATCCGAGATCGCCAAGGCCGGCACGCTCACCGCAGCGATCCGCGGCATGATCAGGGACCTCATCGCCCTGTTCATCTGGGAGGTCATCCGCAACGCGGCCATCGCACTCGCGTCCTCGTTCGTGTCACTCGGCAGCTCCGTCGGGGCGTTCTCCGCGTGGGCCGTCGGACGAGGCGCGGTGGTCCTCGGCAAGATCACCCAGCAGCTCGCGAAGCTGGTCAAGCTCGTCACCCGCGTCCTGGGCCGCGTGAAGGGCCTGTTCGGCCAGCTCGGAGACGTCCTGAAGAGGCTTGGCCGGTTCGGCAGAGGTGGTGGCCCCAGGACTCCTGATGCGCCGAGAACCGGCCCAGGCAGGGGTGACGGACTCGCGGACTCCGGCAAGCGGTTGCAGGACTGGGGAAACAGCCGTCCCCCGCTCTCGGAGGCCGGGGACAAGCTCAACCAGGCTGGCCGGGAGTTCAGCGACGGGTACGCCAACGCGGGCAACACCTGGAAGACCAAGTACGAGGAACCGTACGCCGACAAGGTCAAACCGCTCCCACAGCCGCTCCAGGACGCGGTCGGCACGTACACGCCCTACAAGCCGCACACTCGCGCTGACGGAACCGTGACGCCCCACTCGGTGCCAAGTGTCACCGACGGAGGGTGGGTCACCAAGGCGACGGCGGACCACCTCCGGGAGTGGGCGAAGTACGACGAGCTGGAGAACGAGGGCAGGAAACCGTTCCCACGGCAGCACGGATCACTGAGCGAGTGACGACGGTGCGACCGCCGGCCCAGCCGAAGAAGGTCCTTCTCGCAGCACTCAGCATCACGGCGCTCATGGTTCTGAGCTTCACCGCCAACGCGGGCGGTCTCTGGGCGATCCCGCTGGTGGTCCTCGGCATCGCGGCCTTCTTCGGCTACGTCTGGTCCCTGGCGAGCTACCGGCCGAACGGCGGGCGGTGGGTGGTCGTCCCCGCGATGGCGCTCTTCTTCGCCAGCCTCGTACTCGGCAACATCGGCGGTCACTCGCTGTGGCTCAGCGCGTTCGGCGAAACGGTGCGGTGCAACGTCGTCGAGGTGCAGAGCCACAAGCACACCCGAAGCCCCACCACCTACAGCAACACGCTCGACTGCGGCGGCCGGCAGCTGTCCTACCGGCCCACCACGGGCCACGAGGTAGCGGACGTGGGCGCGCGGCTCAGCGTCGTGGTGGACAGGACCGGGTTCGTCAGCAACCTCGAAGCGGCCAAGGTGAACCTGGGCCACTCCCTGCTGTTCCCGCTGGGGCTGCTCGTCAACGCCGCCTTCATCGCCTTCGTGGCCCGGCGCCCCGTCCGCGAACCGTGAAACCCGTCGTCGCGTTGTGCGTCGTCCTGCTCGGCGTCGTCATCGCGGGTTTCGTGATCGCCCTCCCGGTCCCCGAAGCGCTCTTCGCGGTGCTCATCGTGGTCCTGAGCCTGCCGCTGTCCGGCTACCTGATGGCGAAGGCCAGGCCGGGCACCACGGCCGTGCTGGCGGCGCCGATCGCGGTTCTCGTCGTCGCCGCGCTCAGCGGCACCGGCGGGCATTCCCTGTGGCTCACGGTCTTCGGTGAGAAAGCGAGCTGGGCGGTCACCGCGGTCAACACGCACGTGGGGCGCCGCTCGCCGACCAGCTACAGCAACAGCCTCGCGTGCGGCGCTCACCGGGTCGAGGTGCACACGCCGTCGAGCGGCAAGGTCAACCAGCCAGGTGTGCCGACCGCCGCAACGACCGCGGTCGCGTTCGTCCTGATGGTGCTGCGCTGGCCCCGAAGAGAACCGCGAGCACCCAACAAGCAAAAGATCCGCAACGACTTCCTGTAGCTAAGACACGGTCACGCGCAAGATCGCTCCAGCGCGTGACCGTGTGCCCTCCCCACGGGAAAACATACGACCGTTCAACCCCGGCAAGAGCGAACGGCTACTTATTGGCCAGCATTTGGCAACTCGGAGAAGACCCCGTGCCGGAAGCGGGCAGGCTCTAGGAAACCCTGCGAGCGGTCGCGAAGCGAGGCCGGCCCGCCAGGTCGGTGTGATCGGCGACGTCGGTCAGCACCCGGCGTGCCGACAGCAGTGCCGGCACCGACTCGCCCTGCGTGTCGTCGTGCTCGATGCCGACGGAACCGCCGGGGCGCAGCCACCGCGCGGCCGCCGAGACGACGTGGCGGATCACGTCCAGGCCGTCCGCGCCGGAGAACACCGCGTGGTGCGGGTCGTGCACGCCCACCTCGGGTTGCACCGGCGTTCCCTCGGGGACGTAGGGCGGGTTGCACACCACCAGGTCGACCGTGCCGTCCAGGTCGGGCAGCAGCGACGGGTCGGTCGCGTCGCCGTGGTGCAGCCGGATCGGGGTGTCGCCCGCGGCCGCCCGCGCGTCGGCGTTGCGGCGGGTCCACGCAAGCGCTTGCGGGTCCAGTTCCACCGCGTGCACCACGGCGTCCGGGCGGGCTGCGGCGATCGACAGCGCCAGGGCGCCCGTGCCCGTGCAGAGGTCCATGACCACCGGGGTGGGCACTCCCGCCACGGTCTTCAGGGCCCACTCCATCAGCAGCTCGGTCTCCGGCCGCGGCACGAACACCCCGGGCCCGACCTCGACGGAGATGGCGCCCATCGGCGCCCAGCCGAGGATGTGCTGCAACGGGATGCGCTCGGCGCGGGTCAGGACGAGCTTGTGCAGCTGGTCGACCACCGACGGGTCGACCAGCGGGATGAGCGGCAGCCGCCCGCGCTCCACCCCGAGCACGTGCGCGGCCAGGTACTCCGCGTCGACACGGGGGCTGTCCACCCCCGCCTCGGCCAGGACCTCGGCCGCCTCGGAGATCGCGAGGCGGAGCGGCTGCCGGTTCATCGTCGAGGACATCGAGGAGAAGCTACCTCAGAAGTTGATCATGTGCCCGGCCAGGCCGTGCACCGCTTCCTTGACGGCTTCCGAGAGGGTCGGGTGCGCGTGGACGTTGCGCGCGACCTCGTGGACGGTGAGGTCCCACTGCTGGGCCAGCGTGAGCTCGGGCAGCAGCTCGGTGGCCTCGGGGCCGATGATGTGGCCGCCGAGCAGCTCGCCGTGCTTGCCGTCGCTGATCAGCTTCACGAAGCCACCGGGCTCGGCGAGGCCGTGCGCCTTGCCGTTCGCGGTGAACGGGAACTTCGCGACCTGGACGTCGAAGCCCTTCTCGCGGGCCTGCTTCTCGGTGTAGCCGAAGGAGGCGATCTGCGGCTGGCAGAACGTCGCCCGCGGGATCATCACGTAGTCGAGCTCCATCGTCTCGGCACCCGCGATGGTCTCGGCGGCGATGATGCCCATCGACTCGGCGGTGTGCGCGAGCATCAGCTTCGCGGTCACGTCGCCGATGGCGAAGATGTGCGGCACGTTGGTGCGGCCGCGGCCGTCGATGTCGATCGCGCCGCGCTCGGTCAGCTGCACACCGGTCTTCTCGAGGCCGTAGCCCTCGACGCGCGGCACGAACCCGATGGCCTGCATGACCTTGTCGGCTTCCAGGACCTCCTCGGCACCGTTCTTCGACACGGTGACGCGGACCTTCTCGCCCGACTCGTCGATCGACTCGACCCGCGTGCCGACGCGCACGTCGACGCCCAGCTTCTTGTAGCGCTTGAGCAGCTCGGCGGACACCTCTTCGTCCTCGAGCGGCACCATCCGGTCGAGGAACTCGACGATGGTGACCTTCACGCCGTAGTTGTGCATGACGTACGCGAACTCGACGCCGATGGCGCCCGCGCCGGCGATGATGATCGACTCGGGCAGGTCCTCGGTCATGATCTGCTCTTCGTAGGTCACGACGCGGTCGGACTTCTGCGTGTTCGGCAGCATCCGGGTCGTGGCGCCCACGGCGATGATCGCGTGGCCGAAGGTGATCGTCTCGTCCCCGACGGTCAGGGTGTGGTCGTCGGTGAAGTCGGCCCACCCGTTGTACTCGGTGATGCCGTTCTTCTTCATGAGGAAGTGCACGCCCTTGACGCGCCCGTCCGCGACCTTGCGGCTGCGCTGCCACGCCGCGCTGTAGTCGAAGCTGACGGTGCCGTCGACCTTGATGCCGAACGTCTTCTGCTCGTGCGTGAAGAGGTGCGCGAGCTCGGCGTTGCGCAGCAGCGCCTTCGACGGGATGCAGCCGACGTTCAGGCAGACGCCGCCCCAGTACTTCTCCTCGACGATGGCGGTCTTCAGCCCGAGCTGAGCCGCACGGATCGCGGCGACGTACCCGCCGGGACCCGCACCCACGACGACGACATCAAAGTGTGCGCTCATGAGCACACCCTAGGTCCCGAGCTGCTCCTGCAAGAACTCGACGGTCCGTTTCCACGCGTCCCGCCGCGCGTGCGCGGTGGCCTGCGGAACACCACCACCCGAGAAGGTGACGCCGGGTCCCGGATAGGTCACGTCGGTGGCGGGACGGTGCGGCGGGCCCGCGATCAGGTGTCCTGCCTCGGGATACACGACGTGCTCGTACGGGAACGGGTGGTCGTGGTCCTTCAGCCGCCGCAGCGCGACCTCGCTCAGCTCGGCCGACGGCCACGAGTCGTCGTGGCCGGACGAGATGAGCAACACACCCCCGGCGATGTCCTCGACGCGGATCTCCGCGTCCTCCGGCACGCCGTCGGTGGTGTCGAAGGCGAGCCTGAGCGGCACCGGTTCGTCGTTGACGATCCTGGCGCGCAGCTCCTCGCCGATGTCGTAGGGCAGGTACGGCAGCGGCTCACCCCTGTGCGTCCACGACGCCGCCTCGTGCGACAGCTTCTGCAGCAGGTTCGCGCCCGGACCGATGCCCTGGGTCACCACACCGCTGCCCACCACGCTCACGACCGCCTTGACCTGCGGGAACGTCGCGCCGAGCAGCAACGCGAGCTCGCCGCCGCGGGAACCGCCGACGACGCCGACCGCACCGGCGCGCTCGCCCAGGTGCTCGATCGCCTTGCCGAAGTACTCCAGCGGGATGTCGACGAGGTGGTCCGGCAGGCCCTTCACGCCGAAGTAGCCGAGGGCGAACGTCACGAACCCGTGTGCGGCCAGGAGAGCCGCGTCGGTCTCGTGCAGGCCGCCCTCGGAGCCGCCCAGCACGAGCACGCCGGGGAGCTCGCCACCGTCGGCCTCAGGGGCGAACAGCGTGCCCACGAGACCGTTCTCGCGGACCTCGACGCGTTCGACGCCCTCGGGCACCCCCAGCCGCCGCAGCTCGACCTCGCCGGCGCCGTCCACGGACAGGCACGTGGGACCGGGCTTGCCGCCGGTGCGTTCGAGGGACCAGAACAGGCCCATCGCGTCGACACCGGTGTAGGTGCCCTCGACCGGGGCGTGCCGGGCCAGGTCCACGACACCGCGTTCGTCGGCGCGGAAGACGCCGTGGGACGCGCGGTCACCCGTGGACAGCTGCACGGTGACCTCGGCGTCGGGCGGCAGTCCCGTGACGACGATGCCGACCGGCTGGTCGAGGGGCGCCGCCTCGGGGTCCACCAGGATCTCGGCCACACCGCGCCCCTCTCACGTCGGATTACCCGCCTGCGAGCCGTTCTGCCCGGTCAGCGGCGGCGAGTGCGTCCACCACCGCGTCCAGGTCTCCGTCGAGCACCTGGTCCAGGTTATGCGCTTTGTACCCAACCCGGTGATCGGAGATGCGCGATTCGGGGAAGTTGTAGGTCCGGACCCGCTCGCTGCGGTCGACGGTCCTGATCTGGGTGCGGCGGGCGTCGCTCTGCTCCTGCGCCTTCTGCTCCTCGGCGAGCGCGGCGAGGCGCGACTGCAGGACCTGCATGGCGCGCGCCTTGTTCTGCAGCTGGCTGCGCTCGTTCTGGCAGGAGACGACGATGCCGCTCGGCAGGTGCGTGATGCGCACCGCGGAGTCGGTGGTGTTGACCGACTGGCCGCCCTTGCCGCTCGACCGGTAGACGTCGATGCGCAGGTCCTTCTCGTCGATCTCGACCTCGGCGGTCTCCTCGGTCTCCGGGAAGACCAGGACGCCGGCCGCAGAGGTGTGGATGCGGCCCTGCGACTCGGTGACGGGCACGCGCTGCACCCGGTGCACGCCGCCCTCCCACTTGAGCCGGCTCCAGACGCCGTCGGGGGTCGTGGCCTTCGCCTTGATGGCCACCGTGACGTCCTTGAACCCGCCCAGGTCGGAGTCGGTGCCGTCGAGCATCTCGACCTTCCAGCCCTGGCGCTCGGCGTACCGCGTGTACATGCGCAGCAGGTCGCCCGCGAACAGCGCGCTCTCCTCGCCGCCCTCACCGGACTTGATCTCCAGCAGCACGTCGTCGGCGTCGTGCGGGTCGCGCGGCAGCAGCAGCTCGGTGAGCTTCTCCTCCATCTTGGGGAGCTGCTCCTCGATCTGCTTGGCCTCGTCGGCGAACGCCTGGTCCTCGCTCGCGAGCTCCTTGGCCGCCTCCAGGTCGCTCTTCGCCTGGTCGATCTCCCTGGCCGCCTTCACGATCGGCCCGAGCGCGGCGTAGCGCTTGCCGAGCTTGCGCGCCCCCGCCTGGTCAGCGTGCACGGAGGGATCGGCGAGCTTCTTCTCCAGCTCGTCGTACTCGGCGAGCAAGCTGTCCAGCGACTGCGACACGTCTCCTGCTTTCGGTTCAGGGTGGCCTGGAAACGGCGACGGCGCCCGCCCCGGCCGGGTGGCCGAGGTCAGGCGCCGTGAAAGCAGCTACTTGTTGCGCTTGCCGTAACGCGCCTCGAAGCGCGCGACGCGACCGCCGGTGTCCAGGATGCGCTGCTTGCCCGTGTAGAACGGGTGGCAGTTCGAGCACATCTCGACGCGAACCTCGGACGCCGCGGTGGTGCTGCGCGTGGTGAAGCTGTTACCGCAGCTGCAGGTCACCTCGGTGACCGTGTACTCGGGGTGGATGCCAGTCTTCAAGATCTTGTCCCTTTCAAGGATGGCCGCCGGGTCCCAGTTTGTGAACGGGTGAACCGGAGCCGGACTCGACCGTTTAGTTTGCCAGACCGTTCAACACGTGCAAAAACGCGGTTGTTCCCGCGACGGCCACGACAGGCCCGGGGTGCCTGAGGTCACAACCGCTCAACCTCACTGGTACGCCGTTCGGCGCAAGGTGTGGCCGTTGGGCTGGATACGGCTCCACGTTGTTGGACGTATTCCATCAGACTGTGTGCCGTGTTCTGCACCGTTGATCGGCAGCTGAGCTGGCGCCTGTGGCTGGCCGTGCCGTTCCTGTTCGCCGCAGCCGTGTTCGGCCTGATGGGGTCGGCAGGGCTGGTCACCGCGTCCTTCGGGACCGTGCCGCTGTCCTCCGTGGTGTGGGGTGCCGGCGTGGCGGTCGCGGCTGCCGTGTCCCGCGGGGTGCGTTGGGCGGCCCGGTGGCAGCGGACCTGGGTGCGGTGGCCCTGGCTCGCCGCGGTGCTCGCCGGTGGTGTGGGCGTGGGCGGCGTCGAGGTCTCGGCCCTGGGTGCCGCGGTCGTCGGCGTGCCGGTGCTGCTGGGGCTGGTCGTGCAGTGCCTGCTGCGGCAGGACGAGGGAACGGCCGCGTCCAACTGCCGTTGAGCACGGACGGGCACGTGGTTCGGCATTCGAGTGAACAGACGCGGAAAGGCCCCCGGTGACCAGCACCGGGGGCCTTTTCACGTGAAACTCGCGCGGGATCAGTCCTGCTCGGCGCCCGGCGTCGTCTTCGCCACCTGCATCAGGAACTCGATGTTGGTGCGGGACTTGCGGAGCCGGTCGAGCAGCAGGTCGATGGCCTGCTGGCCGTCCAGGGCGTGCAGCACGCGGCGGAGCTTGTGCGTGACCGCCATCTCGTCCGGGGAGAGCAGCAGCTCTTCCTTGCGCGTGCCCGAGCTGTCGACGTCGACGGCCGGGAAGGTGCGCTTGTCGGCGATCTTGCGGTCGAGCTTGAGCTCGGCGTTGCCGGTGCCCTTGAACTCCTCGAAGATGACCGAGTCACCGGCGGAGCCGGTCTCGACCAGCGCCGTCGCGATGACGGTCAGCGAGCCGCCGCCCTCGATGTTGCGGGCAGCGCCGAGGAACCGCTTCGGCGGGTACAGCGCCGTCGAGTCGACACCACCGGACAGGATGCGGCCGGAGGCCGGGGCAGCCAGGTTGTAGGCGCGGCCCAGGCGGGTGATCGAGTCGAGCAGCACGACCACGTCGTGGCCCATCTCCACCAGTCGCTTCGCACGCTCGATGGCGAGCTCGGAGATGGTGGTGTGGTCCGACGGCGGGCGGTCGAAGGTCGAGGCGATGACCTCGCCCTTCACCGAACGCTGCATGTCGGTGACCTCTTCCGGACGCTCGTCGACGAGGACGACCATCAGGTGGCACTCGGGGTTGTTCTTCGTGATCGCGTTCGCGATCGACTGGAGCACCGAGGTCTTGCCGGCCTTCGGCGGCGACACGATCAGGGCGCGCTGGCCCTTGCCGATCGGCATCACCAGGTCGATGACGCGGGTGGTGAGGATGTGCGGCTCGGTCTCCAGGCGCAGGCGCTCGTTCGGGTAGAGCGGCGTCAGCTTGGTGAAGTCCGGGCGGTTGCGCGCCTCGTCCGGGTCCAGGCCGTTGATCTTGTCGACGCGGACCAGCGGGTTGAACTTCTGGCGTTGCTGCTCACCGTCGCGCGGCTGGCGGACGGCGCCGGTGATGGCGTCACCGCGGCGCAGGCCGTACTTGCGGACCAGCGACAGCGAGACGTAGACGTCGTTCGAGCCGGCCAGGTAGCCCGACGTGCGGACGAACGCGTAGTTCTCCAGCACGTCCAGGATGCCCGCGACCGGCAGCAGGACGTCGTCGTCGCGCACCTCGGTCTCGCGGTCAGGACGCTCGGCGCCCTCGCCACGGCCACCGCGGCGGCGGCGGTCGCGGAAGCGGCCACGACGGCCGTCGCCGTCGTCGTCCTGCTGGCCACCGCCCTGGCGGTCGTTGCGGTCGCCCCGGTCACCGCGGTCGCCGCGCTCACCGCGGTCGCGGTTGCGGTCACGGCCGCCCCGCTCGCCCCGGTCGCCGCGCTCACCGCGGTCCTGGCGCTCGGAACGCTCACCGCGGTCGGAACGCTCAGAACGCTCGCCGCGGTCAGAACGCTCGGAACGCTCAGCGCGGTCGGAACGCTCGGCGCGTTCGCCTCGGTCAGGGCGCTCAGCGCGCTCCTGGCGCTGCTCCTGCGGCTGCTGCTGGCCCTCGGCCACCTCGCCGCCCCCACCGCGGCCGGAACGGCGGCGGCGGTTGCCACGGCGACCGCCCTCCTCGGAGGAACGACCCCCGTCCTCGGCTCCGGCGTCGACGGCAGCGGCGGCAGGCTTCTCCGCGGCTACCTCGAGCTGCTGCTGAACAGGCTTTTCGGCAGGCTTCTCGGCCACCGGCTGCTCCGCGACGGGAGCCGGCTTCTCAGCGGCCTGCTTGGGGGCCCGCGCCGGCTTCTCGGCTTTCGCGGCCGGGGCACCGGAGCCCTGCTTCTCCTTGATGGCCGCGATCAGGTCGCCCTTGCGCAGACCAGCGGTTCCGGTGATGCCCAGCTGGCCGGCGAGCTCACGCAGCTCGGCGAGCACCATGCCGGACAGACCCGCGCGGCGGCGCGGCGTCGTGCCGTTCGAAGGGGTGGACAGAGCGGTCTCCTCGGCTCCAGAACCAGAAGCAGCTGCGACATCGCTGCTCAGCAAATCGGTGTTGCTCACACATGTCCTTCCTGACCAGGCCCCGCCTCCTACGCGGCCCAGCGGACCCGCCCTCCCGCTTCAACTGGGGAACGGCGGTCAGTCCGATGCAGACGGAAGCACACACCGCTTCCGGCAAGCACGGGACTTTTGTCAGGTCACACGGCGATCGGGTGCCTCTTTTGCGTCCGCCCCGCCCGCACGGCACAGAGCCAGAACACAAAAGGATTGCGACCCGGAACGAGTGTCCGGGCGCGACACCGGCGCCCGTGCGCGCGGTGACTGATCGCCCCCGAGGGTAGACGCCGGTCCTCCGCTGTGCAACAACCGGGGTCGGGCGTGTCAGTCCAATGGACGAACGCGCACGCCAGAGGCGTCGACGTCGAGTCTGCGCACGTCGAAGCCGTGCACGTCGACCTCGTCCGGAACGTCCCCGAACGCGATCACGGTGGGTCCCGCACCGGACACGCAGGCGGGAACCCCGAGCTTGCGGAGATCGTTGATCACTCGAACGGTGTCGGGCCACGCGGGCTCGCGGTAGTTCTGGTGGAGGCGATCCTCAGTAGCGGCAAGGAGAACCGAGGGGTCCGAGGTCAGCGCGTGCACCGCCAGGGCGGCCCGCCCCGCGGCGTGCGCGGCGTCCGCGTGCGGCACCTCGGCCGGAAGCAGGCCGCGGGTGGTCTTGGTGGACGACTCCTGCGACGGGACCAGCACGACCGGCCGCACCCGTGCGTCGGCGTCCGCCCGGACCGCACGGTAGCGCTCGCCCTCCGACCACGCGATGACGACTCCGCCGTAGAGCGAGGCGGCGACGTTGTCCGCGTGCCCCTCGAACTCGGCGGCGATCTGCAACGCGTCCGCGTCCAGCTCGCGACCCGTCAGGGTGAAGCCGGCTGCGACACCCGCCACGATCGCGGCAGCCGAAGAGCCCAGCCCGCGTGCGTGCGGAATCACGTTGTGGCACTTCAGGGCAAGACCACCGGAGTAGCCGGCGGCGCGGACGGCCCGCACGACGAGGTGCGACTCGTCGAGCGGGACGTCACCCGATCCAGCGCCCTCCACGACCACCGAGAGACCCTCGGCGACCGTGACCTCGACCTCGTCGTACAGGCCGAGGGCCATGCCCAGCGCGTCGAACCCCGAACCGAGGTTCGCGGTCGACGCGGGGACGGTGACGACGAACCTCACGCCAGCTCCAACGCGTGCGCCACGGCACCGGGGTCGACCGGGACCGGCTCGACCTCGGTGGTGCCGAGCAACGCGGTGTCGGGGTCCTTCAGGCCGTGTCCCGTGACGGTGCACACAACCGTCGAGCCCTTCGGCAGCCGGCCGTCCTCGGCGGTCTTCAGCAGACCGGCGATGGACGCCGCCGACGCGGGCTCCACGAAGATGCCCTCGGACGAGGCCAGCAGCCGGTAGGCGGAGAGGATCTGCTCGTCGGTGACCGCGTCGATGAGGCCGCCCGACTCGTCACGGGCGTTGACCGCGCCGGTCCAGGAGGCCGGCGACCCGATCCGGATGGCGGTCGCGATGGTCTCCGGGTTCGGCACCGGCGCACCGCTCACGAGCGGTGCGGCACCGGCGGCCTGGAAGCCGAACATCTTCGGCAGGCCCCGGTCGTAGGACGTGTAGCCCTTCCAGTACGCGGTGATGTTGCCCGCGTTGCCGACCGGCAGGCAGTGCACGTCCGGGGCCTGGCCGAGCACGTCGCAGACCTCCCACGCGGCGGTCTGCTGCCCGACGAGGCGCACCGGGTTGACCGAGTTCACCAGCGTGACCGGGTACTCGGCCGCGGTCTTGGAGGCGAGCTCCAGGCAGTCGTCGAAGTTGCCGTCGATCTGCAGGATCCGCGCGCCGTGCATCACGGCCTGGGCGAGCTTGCCCATCGCGATCTTGCCGCTGGGCACCAGCACGGCCGCCGTCAGGCCAGCCTTGGCCGCGTAGGCCGCGGCGGACGCCGAGGTGTTGCCGGTGGAGGCGCAGATCACGGCCTTCAGGCCGGACGCCAGCGCGTACGTCATGGCCACGGTCATGCCGCGGTCCTTGAACGAGCCGGTCGGGTTCGCGCCCTCGACCTTCACCCACACGTCGCAGCCCGTGGCTGCGGACAGCCGCTGCGCGTGCACCAGCGGCGTGCCGCCCTCGTGCAGCGTGACGACCTCCGCGCCCTCCGGGATCTCGATGCGGTCCCGGTAGGCGTTGATGAGACCGGGCCAGCCAGCTCTAGCGCTCACTCTTCGCCCTCCACCCTCATGACGCTGACGACGTCCCGCACCACGGGGAGGCCACCGACTTTGTCCACAGTGGACCGCAGCGCGGCGTCGGTCGCCGCGTGCGTGACGATCACCAGGCTGGCGTCCTCTGTCCGGCCCTCCTGGCGCACCGCGGCGATGCTCACGTCGTGCTCGGCGAACACGGCGGCGACCTGCGAGAGAACACCCGCCTTGTCCGCCACGTCGAGGCTGATGTGGTAGCGGGTGGGCGTGTTGCCCATGGGCTGCGCCGGCAGCGCCGCGTAGGCCGACTCGCGCGGACCGCGTCCGCTCGCGACCTTGTTGCGCGCCACGGCGACCAGGTCGCCGAGCACCGCGCTCGCCGTCGGGGCGCCACCGGCGCCCTGCCCGTAGAACATCATCTCCCCCGCCGCGTCGGCCTCGACGAACACCGCGTTGAACGCGCCGTTGACCGAGGCCAGCGGGTGCGTCCTGGGGATCATGGCCGGGTGCACTCGAACCGCGACTGACTCCTGACCGGACGGCGAGACGACGCGCTCGCAGATCGCGAGCAGCTTCACCGTGCGGCCCAGGCCCTTGGCCGCCGCGATGTCGGCGGCGCTGACCTGGCGGATGCCCTCCCGGTACACGTCCGCGGCCGTCACGCGCGTGTGGAACGCCAGCGACGCGAGGATCGCGGCCTTGGACGCGGCGTCGAACCCGTCGACGTCGGCGGTCGGGTCGGCCTCGGCGTAGCCCAGCCGCGAGGCCTCCTCGAGCGTCTCGGCGTAGCCGGCGCCCGTGGCGTCCATCGCGGACAGGATGAAGTTCGTCGTGCCGTTGACGATGCCCATCACGCGCGTGATCCGGTCACCCGCCAGGGACTCCCGCAACGGGCGCAGCAACGGGATCGCGCCCGCGACGGCCGCCTCGAAGTACAGGTCGGCGCCCGAGCCGTCGGCGGCCTCGAACAGGTCGGAGCCGTGCTCGGCCAGCAGCGCCTTGTTCGCCGTCACGACGGACTTGCCGTTGTGCAGCGCCTCCAGCAGCAGCCCGCGGGTGGGGTCGATGCCGCCGATGACCTCGACGACCACGTCCACGTCGTCCGACTTCACCAGCGCGGACGCGTCCGTCGTGAGCAGGTGCTCCGGCACCTCGCGGTGCTTGTTCGGCCTGCGCACCGCGATCCCGGCGAGCTCGATCGGCGCGCCGATGCGGGCGGCGAGGTCGCCGGCCTGGTCCGTCAGCAGCCGGACCACTTCCGTGCCCACCGTGCCACACCCCAGCAGGGCGACCCGGATGGGTTTCGCTTCCGGCACCGTTCATACCTCCAGACGGAACAGGTCGTCCTCGGTCTCGCGGCGCAGCAGCAGCCGCGCCTCCCCGTCGGTCACCGCGGCGAGCGCGGGCCTCGGGAGTCGGTTGTACCCGCTCGCCATCGAGTAGCAGTAGGCCCCCGTCGCAGCGACGGCCACCAGGTCGCCCGGCGCGAGGTCCTCGGGCAGCCAGCAGTCGCGCACGACGATGTCGCCGGCCTCGCAGTGCTTGCCCACGACGCGGCAGAGCACGGCGCGCGCGTCGGGCTCTGCCGTCCTGGACACGAGCCTGCAGTCGTAGACCGCGTCGTACAGGGCGGTGCGGATGTTGTCGCTCATGCCGCCGTCGACGCTCACGTACCGGCGGCGCGCGCCACCGTCGAGCTCGACGTCCTTGATCGTGCCGACCTCGTACACGGTGACCGTGCCGGGGCCGACGATCGCGCGGCCGGGCTCGACCGCGATGCGGGGCATCTCCAGGCCGCTGTGCTCGCACTCCTTCTGCACGATGTTGTGCAGCTGCCGCGCGAGCTCCGCCGGCGGGGGCGGGTCGTCGTCCGGGGTGTAGGCGATGCCGAGGCCACCGCCGAGGTCGACGGTGGTCAGCGAGCCGATCTCGCCGTGCTCGGAGCGGATCTCCGCGAGCAGGCCGATGACGCGGCGGGCGGCGACCTCGAAGCCGGAGGCGTCGAAGATCTGCGAGCCGATGTGGCTGTGCAGGCCGACGAGCGTGAGCCCGCTCGCCTTCAGCACCCGGCGCACGGCCTCGGCGGCGTCGCCGGAGGACAGCGAGAAGCCGAACTTCTGGTCCTCGTGGGCGGTCGCGATGAACTCGTGGGTGTGCGCCTCGACGCCGACCGTGACGCGGATCAGCACCGGCTGCACCACACCGCGGTCGCGTGCGATCTGGTCCAGGCGCGCGATCTCGTGGTAGGAGTCGACGACGATCCCGCCGACGCCCGCCTCGACCGCGGCGACCAGCTCGGCGACGCTCTTGTTGTTGCCGTGCAACGCGATGCGCTCGGCCGGGAACTCCGCCCGCAGCGCGATGGCGAGCTCGCCGCCGCTGCAGACGTCGATGGAGAGGCCTTCCTCGGCCACCCACCTCGCGATCTGCACGCTCAGGAACGCCTTGGAGGCGTAGTGCACGAGCGTCGGGTCGCCGAACGCCTCCGCGTGCTCGCGGCAGCGCGCGCGGAAGTCCTGCTCGTCCATGACGAACAGCGGGGTGCCGTACTGCTCGGCGAGCCCGCGCACGTCCACGCCCGCCAGCTCCACGACGCCGTCGGCGTTGCGGGCGGCGTTGCGCGGCCACACGTTCGGGTGAAGGTGGTCGAGCTGGTCGGCGGTGGAGGGGCGGTCGCCGGCGGTGCTGCCGGGGACGAGGACGTCGGCGTGCCGGGGACCGGCCGGGTGCGCGCGCATCACATGCGCTCCGGGGCGGTCACGCCGAGCAGGCCGAGGCCCGCGGCGAACACGCGCCTGGTCGCGTTGACGAGCTGAAGCCTGACCTGGTGCAACGGAGTCGTCTCCTCATCGCCGCGCGGGAGCACGCGGCAGTCCTGCTGGAAGCGGTGGTACGTGCCCGCGAGCTCTTCGAGGTAGCGGGCGACGCGGTGCGGTTCGCGCAGCTCGGCGGCGGTGGCCACCACTCGCGGGAACTCGCCGATGGTGCGGATGAGGTCACCCTCGCGCTCGTGGGTGAGCAGCGCGAAGTCCCCACCGGGGGTGATGCCGAGGTCGCCGGCGTTGCGCAGGATCGACGACGTGCGCGCGTGGGCGTACTGCACGTAGTAGACCGGGTTCTCGTTGCTGTGCTTGCGCAGCAGGTCGAGGTCGATGTCGAGGCCGGAGTCGACCGACGAGCGGACCATGGCGTAGCGCGCGGCGTCCACGCCGACCGCGTCGACCAGGTCCTCCATCGTGATGACGGTGCCCGCACGCTTGCTCATGCGCACCGGCTGGCCCTCGCTGACGAGGTTCA
Source organism: Lentzea sp. NPDC042327 (assembly GCF_040647275.1). Taxonomy (NCBI): domain Bacteria; kingdom Bacillati; phylum Actinomycetota; class Actinomycetes; order Pseudonocardiales; family Pseudonocardiaceae; genus Lentzea; species Lentzea sp. NPDC042327. The sequence continues at coordinate 317,378 of NZ_JBEZBX010000009.1, read as the reverse complement.
CGAGCTGGCCGATCAGCACCTCGACGCTGTCCGGGTCGTCACCCAGGGCGGCCGCCGCGGCCTTGAGGCGCGCGACGTAGCCGTGGTGGTCGGCGCCGAGCATGTAGATGCACAGGTCGAAGCCCCGGCCGCGCTTGTCGACGAGGTAGGCGATGTCACCGGCGATGTAGGCCGGGTTGCCGTCGCTCTTGATGACGACGCGGTCCTTGTCGTCGCCGAAGTCGGTGGAGCGCAGCCACCAGGCGCCGTCCTTCTCGTACAGCGAGCCGGTGGCCTTGAGCTTCGCGACCGCCTCGTCCACGCGACCGCTCCGGTGCAGCGAGTCCTCGTGGAAGTAGACGTCGAAGTCGGTGCCGAACTCGTGCAGGCTGCGCTTGATCTCGTCGAACATGAGCCCGACGCCGACCTCGCGGACCGTCTCGGGGTCGGTGAGCGCACCCGGCTCGCGGCGCAGCACCTCGGCGGCGATGTCGCTCACGTACGTGCCCGCGTAGCCGTCCTCGGGCGCGGGCTCGCCCTTCGCGGCGGCGATCAGCGACCGGACGAACCGGTCGATCTGCGCGCCGGCGTCGTTGAAGTAGTACTCGCGGGTGACCTCGCCGCCGCGGGCCCGCAGGATCCGGCCGAGCGCGTCGCCCACGGCCGCCCAGCGCGCGCCACCGAGGTGGATGGGGCCGGTCGGGTTCGCGGAGACGAACTCCAGGTTGATCCGCTTGCCCTTGAGCTCGTCGCCGGTGCCGTAGCCGTCGCGCAGCGCGTCCTCGACGATCGCGCCCTGGGCCTCGGTGGCGATGGTGAGGTTCAGGAAACCCGGTCCGGCGACGTCGGCCCGCGCGATGGCGGACTGGGTGCGCAGGGCCTCGGCGAGCCACGTGGCGAGGTCGCGCGGGTTCACGCCGACCTTCTTGGCCAGTTGCAGCGCCACGTTCGTGGCGTAGTCGCCGTGCTCGGGGTTGCGGGGTCGCTCGACCGTGACCTGTGCGGGTGCGGCGGCGGTGTCCAGGCCTCGTTCGGAGAGCAGCCGGGCAACCGTGGTCCGAACCAGATCGGCGAGCGCGTCAGGGGTCACGGACGATGAGTCTAGAGAAGCGTTGTCGCAGGTCTCGACCGGGTTACCGGGTCTCGGAGGGTGAGACGGCAAGTGTTAACGCGCACGTGGTATCGCACTGCCCTGACAGTGACCAGACACGTTGTCCCTACACTGGCGCCGGTTGACCAGGACGACATCTGAGGCGGACATGACCAGCGGCAAGAAGACGAAGGCCACACGCAACAGCGTGGCCGCAGCCCGTTCCTCGGTGGTGGGGAAGAAGCCCAAGCCGTGGGGCACGATCATCGCGGTAGTCGCCGTGCTGGGCCTCGCCGGCGGCGTCTTCGGCTACGCGTACTCGCAGATCCACGAGCAGAACGTCAAAGAGGCCGCCCTGGCCAAGTGGAAGCCCTCCGACACGAACAAGGACCCGTCGACGCAGCTCGCGGGCATCGTCGTGAAGGAGTACAAGGGCTCCCGCCACGTCGAGGCGACCCAGCGCGTCGCCTACGACCAGACCCCCGCGTTCGGCGGCCCGCACGACGGCCAGTGGGCCGACTGCACCGGTGTCGTCTACGACAAGGCCGTCCGCACCGAGAACATGGTCCACGGCCTCGAACACGGCGCCGTGTGGATCGCGTACAACCCGGACCAGGTCAAGGACGACGCACTGGGCAAGCTCAAGCCCAAGGTCGAGGGCATCCCGTACATGATGATGTCGCCGTACCCCGGTCTCGACAAGCCGATCTCGCTGCAGGCCTGGGGCCACCAGCTGAAGGTCGACACCGCCGACGACGAGCGCATCGACCAGTTCATCTCCTCGCTGCTGCGCAACGCCAACACCTACCCCGAGGTCGGCGCGTCCTGCGAGAACACGGCGTTCCTGTCGAACCCGGCCCCGTTCGTGGCCGAGAAGCCGGGCGCCGACGCCGTCCCGATGGACGGCGGCAAGGACGACTCCGCCACCGAGGGCCAGCCGAACGCCAGCACGCCGCCGTCGGGCTCGGTCTCGACGCCGCCGTCCAGCTGATGCCGGACACCTCCGACGAGGTCGTGGTCGTGGGCTCCGGGCGTCCCTCAGGCGTCGCCCGGACCCTCGTCATCACCGCAGCCGTCCTCGCCGTGCTCCTGCTCGGCGCGGCCGTCGGCCTGCTGGTGAAGCTCCCCGGCTCCTCGTCCACCGGCAGCGCCCCTGCCTCGGGCTCGGTCGACGTCGGCTTCTGCCAGGACATGGCCATGCACCACCTGCAGGGCATCCAGATGGCCAACATCGCCCGCGACCGCTCCACGGACCCCGACGTCCGCCAGCTCGCCTTCGACATCGCCTCCACCCAGCTCGAACAGGTGGGCCGCATGAAGGGCTGGCTGATGATGTGGAACGAGCACGAGCAGAACATCTCGGGCGTCTACATGACCTGGATGAACGACGCCGGCATCCACGGCCACGGCGCCACCACCGCCGAGCCGGGCAAGCCCGCCATGCCGGGCATGGCCACCACCGAGGAGCTCGCCAAGCTCCGCTCCCTGACCGGCCGTGACCTCGACGTGTACTTCCTGCAGCTGATGCTCCGCCACCACGTCGGCGGTGCCCCGATGGCCGAGTACGCCTCGACCCGCGCGGGCCAGCCGGCGGTGCGCACGCTCGCGGAGAACATGCTGAAGTCGCAGTCCTCGGAGACCGAGCTGATGAAGGACTACCTGGCGAAGCGCGGAGCCGCACCGCTGCCGTAGCCCTGGTCGTCCCTCCAGGCCGTCCCCTCCTTCGCGGGAGGGGGCGGCCTTTCGCGTTGGCCGTCGGGCCGTTGAGGACCGGCTTTCACCCTCCGGACCGGTGGACATCCGCCTACCCCTGAGTAACGTGGGTCACACCCTTACTCGGAGGTAACCATGACCGTCGACGAGCGCGCGGCCAGACAGGTCGCCGAGCAAGCCCGAGAAACCCGCTGGCAGCGACCGAGCTTCGGCAAAGAGCTCTTCCTCGGCCACTTCCGCGTCGACCTCATCCACCCCCACCCGCAAGGCAGCCGGGAGGACCAGGAGCGCGGCGAGGCGTTCCTCGCGAAGCTCCGGGAGTTCACCGAGGCGCACGTCGACAACGCCGTCATCGAGCGGGACGCGCGGATTCCCGACGACGTGCTCAAGGGGTTGAAGGACCTCGGCGCGTTCGGCATGAAGATCAAGCCGGAGTACGGCGGCGTCGGCCTCACGCAGGTCTACTACAACAAGGCGCTGATGCTCGTCGGCAGCGCCAACCCGGCGATCGGCGCCATGCTGAGCGCGCACCAGTCCATCGGCGTGCCGCAGCCGGTGGCCATGTTCGGCAACGAGGAGCAGAAGCGGGAGTTCCTGCCGCGGTGCGCCAAGGGTGAGATCACCGCGTTCCTGCTCACCGAACCGGACGTCGGCTCCGACCCCGCCCGGCTCGGCACCACCGCTGTGCCCGAGGGCGACGACTACGTGCTCAACGGCGTGAAGCTGTGGACCACCAACGGTGTCGTCGCCGACCTCCTGGTCGTCATGGCGCAGGTGCCCGGCAAGGGCATCACCGCGTTCGTCGTCGAGGCGGACGCCGAGGGCATCACCGTGGAGAACCGCAACGCGTTCATGGGGTTGCGGGGGCTGGAGAACGGCGTCACGCGGTTCCACGACGTGAAGGTGCCCAAGAAGAACGTCATCGGCAAGGAGGGCGCGGGGCTCAAGATCGCGCTCGCCACCCTCAACACCGGCCGGCTCAGCCTGCCCGCCCTCTGCGCGGGCAGCGCCAAGTGGTGCCTCAAGATCGCGCGCGAGTGGAGCACCGAGCGGGTGCAGTGGGGGTTGCCGGTCGGCAGGCACGAGGCCATCGCGGGCAAGATCGCCTACATCGCGGCCACGGCCTACGCGCTGGAAGCGGTGCTGGACCTCAGTTCCGAGCTCGCGGACGCGGGCAGCCACGACATCCGCATCGAGGCCGCGCTGGCGAAGCTCTACGCGTCGGAGAAGGCGTGGCTGGTGGCGGACGAGCTGGTGCAGGTGCGGGGCGGGCGCGGGTACGAGACGGCGGAGAGCCAGGCGGCGCGCGGGGAACGGGGTGTCGCGGCCGAGCAGGTGCTGCGGGACCTGCGGATCAACCGGATCTTCGAGGGCTCCACCGAGATCATGCACCTGCTGATCGCGCGTGAGGCCGTGGACGCGCACCTCAGCGTGGCCGGCGACATCATCGACCCCGACGCCGACCGGCAGGCCAAGGTGAAGGCCGCGGCCAAGGCCGGCGGGTTCTACGCGAAGTGGTTCCCGACGCTGGTCGTCGGCAAGGGGCAGAGCCCGGCGGGCTACGCGGAGTTCGGGCCGCTGGCCAGGCACCTGCGGTTCGTGGAGCGGGCGGCGCGCAAGCTGGCGCGGCAGACGTTCTACGCGATGTCGCGGTGGCAGGGGAAGATGGAGCGCAAGCAGCGGTTCCTCAGCCGGGTCGTGGACATCGGGGCCGAGCTGTTCGCGATCAGCGCGACGTGCGTGCGGGCGGTGCGGGACCAGAACCCGGACGCCCAGCTGCTGGCCGACGCGTTCTGCAAGCAGGCGCGGGTGCGCGTGGACGAGCTGTTCGAGCGGCTGTGGAAGAACACCGACGACACCGACGTCGCGTTGGCCACCCAGGTCATGAACGGCCGGTTCACCTGGCTGGAGGACGGCGTCGTCGACCCGTCCACCCCCGGCAGCTGGATCGCGGACTCGGCGCACCGGGAGTCGACGGCGAAGAACGTCCACCGCCCGACTCCGCGCTGAGCCGTCCGTCCGTTGCTGCACGGGGCAGGTTGGTGGTGCGGGCGCGGCACCTGCCCCGTGCACGGCCGGTAGGGGGCTACGTCCCCCGCATCCCCCTACCGGCTCCCCTTGCATCGGAAGGACACAACACCCTCCAGGAGGAGGTCCTGGTAACGCTAAGCCACAAACAGCAGTTCACGGATACGGCAAATGAGTGAATTACCAGGTGAGGCACCCTCAACTACTCTCAGAGAGTAACTTCGAAGACCAATTCACGAGCGGTCCTCGGTCCCGTCGCGACCACGGACGCCACCGCGGCCCGTTCGAACCGTCCGCCCCGCACACCGTGAGAGCGATCCCAGCACCGGTCGCTGCGCGGGCCGCCGCCGGTTCGGTCACCGTGTCGCGCGGGAGAGGACAGGTTCGAGGACAAGTTCCGCCCCGCGCCTTGACAACGATGTCAGGTGCAGAAACGCTGCCTCGCGAACGGGGTAGGCAAGGCGGCGGCGGGAAGGGTTGCAATGAGGCAACTGGGGAAGAGACGGACAACCACTCTGTTGAGCGTCGCGATCACTGCGACACTGGTGTGCGGCGTCACCAACGGCTACGCGGCCGCCGCACCAGAGGAGTCGGGAGTGGGCTTTTCGTCGTCCTTTGAGGACGGTCAACCGCAACCAGCGTGGGCGAACGCGGTCGAGACCGACGCGGCGGGCAATCCCAAGGCGTCCGGCGTGATCGGTTCCGACGGCTCGGGCATCCCCGGCAACGTCTCCGACGAGGTGCTGGAGGTCAAGGCCAACGGTGAGAACGCGGACTCGGGCGAGGTGAAGGAGAACCTCGTCGACGGCAGCGTCAACACCAAGTGGCTGGTCTTCGCCACCACCGGGTGGGCGTCGTTCCGCTTCGCCGAGGCGCAGACGATCCGCAGGTACGCGCTCTCGTCGGCCAACGACTCCCCCGAGCGCGACCCGAAGAACTGGACCCTGCAGGGGTCGGACAACGGCACCGACTGGACCGTCGTCGACACCCGCACCGGTGAGGCGTTCGCCGAGCGCTTCCAGACCAAGACCTACGACATCGCGGTGCCCAAGGCGTTCACGCACTACAAGCTCGACATCACGCTGAACAACGGCTCCACGAACATCGTGCAGCTCGCCGAGGTGCAGCTCTCCGACGGTTCCACCACCCCGCCGCCGCCGAACATGCGCAGCGTGGTCGGCAACGGCCCCACGGGCGGCTACGCGGCCAAGGCGCGGGTCGGCTGGACGGGCGTGAAGTCGTTCCGCTTCCAGGGCCGTCACACCGCCGAGGGCCGGGCCTACAGCTACAACAAGGTCTTCGACGTCGACGTGAAGGTCGAGCCGCGGACCGAGCTGTCGTACATGATCTTCCCGGACTTCGTGACGGACAACCTGAGCTACCCGAGCACGTACTCGTCGGTGGACCTGGCGTTCTCCGACGGCACCTACCTGAGCGACCTCGGGGCGGTGGACCGGCACGGCGCGGTGCTGTCGCCGCAGGGCCAGGGCGCGGGCAAGTTCCTCTACACCAACCAGTGGAACAAGGTCGCCTCGACGATCGGCGCGGTCGCGGCCGGCAAGACGATCAAGCGGGTGCTGGTCGCCTACGACGGTCCGAAGGGCCCGACGGAGTTCGGCGCCTGGGTCGACGACATCCGCATCGGCGACGTCGTCGAGAAGCAGTACGCGAAGCCGTCGGACTACGTGCTGACCACGCGCGGCACGAACTCGAACGGCTCGTTCTCGCGCGGCAACAACTTCCCGGCCACCGCGGTGCCGCACGGCTTCAACTTCTGGACCCCGATGACCAACGCGGGCTCCACGTCGTGGCTGTACGAGTACCAGCAGCGCAACAACGCGCAGAACCTGCCGACGCTGCAGGCGTTCACGGCCTCGCACGAGCCGAGCCCGTGGATGGGTGACCGGCAGACGTTCCAGGTCATGCCGTCGGACAAGGCGCCGACGCAGGACCGCGCGCTGCGGGCGCTGCCGTTCAAGCACGACAACGAGGTCGCGAAGGCGCACTACTACGGCGTGACCTTCGAGAACGGCCTGAAGGCCGAGATCGCGCCGACCGACCACGCAGCGGTCTTCCGGTTCACGTTCCCGGACCAGGGCGAGAAGAACCTCGTGTTCGACAACGTGAACAACCTCGGCGGCCTGACCCTCGACCCGGCCAACGGCGTCGTCACGGGCTTCTCGGACGTCAAGAGCGGCCTCTCCACGGGCGCCTCGCGCCTGTTCGTCTACGGCGAGGTCGACAAGGCCGTGACGGCGAGCGGGAAGCTCACCGGCGCCGGCAGGGACGCGGTCGGCGGCTACTTCTCGTTCGCCGACAAGACCGTGCAGCTGCGCATCGCCACGTCGCTGATCTCCGTCGACCAGGCGAAGTCGAACCTGCGGCAGGAGGTCGGCGGCTCCGACACGTTCGAGTCGGTCCGCGACCGCGCGCAGAACGCGTGGGACGAGGTGCTCGGCATCCTCAGCGTCGAGGGCGCGTCCGAGGACCAGCTGATCACCACGTACTCCAACATGTACCGGCTCTACCTCTACCCGAACTCGGGCTTCGAGAAGGTCGGCGACAAGGTCCAGTACGCATCCCCGGTGGCGCCCGCGACCGGTCCCTCGACGCCGACGCGGACCGGCGCGAAGATCGTGGACGGCAAGATCTACGTCAACAACGGCTTCTGGGACACCTACCGCACGACCTGGCCCGCCTACAGCCTCTTCACGCCGTCCAAGGCGGGTGAGATGGCCGAGGGCTTCGTCCAGCAGTACAAGGACGGCGGCTGGATCTCGCGCTGGTCCTCCCCCGGCTACGCCGACCTGATGACCGGCACGAGCTCCGACGTGGCGTTCGCGGACGCCTACCTCAAGGGCGTGGGCAACTTCGACGTCAAGGCCGCCTACGAGGCCGCGGTGAAGAACGCGTCGGTGGTGCCGCCGAGCAGCGGTGTCGGCCGCAAGGGCATGGACCGGTCGATCTTCCTCGGCTGGACCGGCAACGACCAGCTGCACGAGGCGTGGTCGTGGGCGATCGAGGGCTACCTCAACGACTACGGCATCGCGCAGATGGCGAAGGCGCTGCACGAGAAGACCGGTGAGAAGCGGTACCTGGAGGAGCACGAGTACTTCCTCAACCGCTCCCTCAACTACGTGCTGACGTTCGACAAGAGGATCGACTTCTTCCAGGGCCGCAACGTCGACGGGTCGTGGCGCGTCGAGGACCCGGCGAAGTACAACCCGCAGGACTGGCGCTACGACTACACCGAGACGAACGGCTGGAACATGGCGTTCACGGTGCCGCACGACGGGCAGGGTCTCGCGAACCTGTACGGCGGGCGGGACGCGCTGGCGAAGAAGCTCGACCAGTTCTTCACCCTGCCGGAGACCGCGAAGTTCCCCGGCGGCTACGGCGGCGTCATCCACGAGATGATCGAGGCGCGGGACGTGCGGATGGGCCAGTACGGCCACTCCAACCAGCCCTCGCACCACATCGCCTACATGTACGACTACGCCGGTCAGCCCGCGCGGACGGCGGAGAAGGTGCGCGAGATCATGGCGCGCCTGTACGTCGGCAGCCAGGAGGGCCAGGGTTACGCCGGCGACGAGGACAACGGCGAGATGTCCGCGTGGTACCTGTTCTCCGCGCTGGGCTTCTACCCGCTGCAGATGGGCAAGCCGGCCTACGCGATCGGCTCGCCGCAGTTCACCAAGGCGACGGTGAACCTGGAGAACGGCAAGAAGCTGGTGGTCAACGCGCCCAAGAACAGCGCGAAGAACATCTACGTGCAGGGCGTCAAGGTCAACGGCAAGCCGTGGAACAAGACCTCCCTGCCGCACGACGTCCTCGCGGCCGGCGCGACGATCGACTTCGACATGGGCCCCGCCCCGTCGAAGTGGGGCACGGGCGCCGACGACGCACCCGAGTCGATCACCAAGGGCACCGAGGTCGCCACGCCGCTGCGCGACGTCTCCACCGGCCTGTCGGTGGCCGCGTTGTCGGACAACAACTCCGCGACCTCCGCGACGGTCCGCACGGTCGACCTCAAGCCCGCCGACGCCAAGGAGAAGGCGGAGTTCTACACGCTGACCAACGCGAAGACCGGCGCCTCGCCCTCGTCGTGGGAGCTGAAGGCCTCCTACGACGGCAAGACCTGGGCGACCGTCGACAAGCGCAGCGGTGAGAACTTCCAGTGGCAGCAGTACACCCGGTCGTTCAAGATCGCCTCACCGGGCCGGTACGCGTTCTACCGCCTGGAGTTCAGCGGCGACGTGGCGCTGGCGGAGTTCGAGCTGCTGTCGAAGCCGCTGCGGGCCGCCACCACCACGGTGACCGGCACGGTCAGCGGCCCGCTGCAGGTCAGCGGTGTGACCCAGGTGGACGGAGCGACGATCAGCGGCCCGGTGACCGTCGCCCGCGGCGCCACGCTGTACGTGTTCGGCGGCGAGATCAAGGGCCCGCTGTCGGCCGCGGACGCCGCGTCCGTGGTCCTGGTGGGCACCAGGGTCAGCGGCCCGGTCTCGGTGAACGGCTCCTCGGCCGAGGTGGCCGTCGAGAACACGGCGGTCGGCGGCCCGGTGTCGCTGACGGGCAACAGGGCGGGCTCCGTGGTGGCGTTCTCGACCGTCGGCGGACCGTTGTCCTGCACGGGCAACACCCCGGCGCCGGTCAACAACGGCTTCCCGAACGACGTCAAGGGGCCGAAGGCAGGACAGTGCGCTGGGCTGTAACGCCCAACTGATCGGGAAAGGCCGCGTTCCGTCACGGAGCGCGGCCTTTCCCGTTCACCTGAACGGATCTTTCCGGTGCGGTAGGTTGTCCGGTGGGATCTTGGCAAACCGTTGGTGTTACTGGGGAGGTCGCTGTGGTGCCGTTCGCCCAAGGCAGGACGTGGGTTTCGGTACCCGAACAGCGCAGGCCCGTTCCGTCACGAACCGGCATCGCATCGACGAAGGACTTCGTGCGCTCCCTGCCGGTCAGCTCACCAGGAAAGCTCGCGGCACCGCTGCGCTGACGAGCCGCCCTCGACCTGCAGCGTGGCGTGCTCGATGTGGTACTCGGTCTTGAGGAGCACCTGCGCGGCCTTGAGGACGTCCTCGTGATCGGCGTCCTCGGCCGTCGTGAGGTGCGCCGAGGCCACCTCCATGCCGCTGGTGAGCGTCCACACGTGCAGGTCGTGCGCTTCGACCACCCCGGGCAGCTGAGCCAGCGCCGCCTGCACCTCGGTGACGTCCAACCGCTCCGGCGCGTGCTGGAACAGGATGTGCAGCGCGTTCTTGGCCAGCGAGTACGTCCGCGGCAGCACCCACACGCCGATCAGCACACCCATGATCGGGTCGGCGTACCTCCACCCGGTCGTGATGGTGACCAGCGCGCTGACCAGCACACCGACCGACCCGATGAGGTCCGCCAGCACCTCCAGGTAGGCGCCCCGGACGTTGATGCTCTCCTTCGCGCCCTCCCTGAGCACGCTGAAGGACACGAGGTTGGCCGCAAGACCGAGGCTCGCCGCGATGAGCACCGGCCACCCCGCCACCGCCGGCGGGTCCTGGAACCGCCCCACGGCCTCGTAGATCACGTACCCGGCCACGCCGAACAGCAGCACCGCGTTGGCCAGCGCCGCGAGCACCTCGGCCCGGTAGAACCCGAACGTGCGGTTCTTCCCCGCCTTGGCCCTGCGCGCCACCATGATCGCCGCGAGCGCCATCCCGACCCCGAGCACGTCGGTGAGCATGTGGGCGGCATCGGAGATGAGCGCCAGCGAGGACGTCGCGAACCCCACGACGAACTCCACCACCATGAAGACCGCGCCGATCCCGAACGCGACCCACAGCCTGCCGGCGTGCCGCCCACTCGCGGACGCCGATCCGTGCCCATGCCCGTGACCCATGTTCGGAACATATAGCGACATGCGCATGAGTGCAATCCGGCGTATTCCTGACCTGGGACGGACGTGACGGACACCACCCGACGGGAGTTCATGGGGGGTGGGTGCGCAGGGGTGGTGCGGGCGTGCGCTAGGATCTTCCGTGTTGGTAGCGCCCCCGTAGCTCAGGGGATAGAGCACCGCCCTCCGGAGGCGGGTGCGCAGGTTCGAATCCTGCCGGGGGCACCACGAAGACGGGAACAAGGTCAGCCGTAGCTGGCGATCTTGTTCCCATTTTTGTTCGCGCTGGTCACGGCGCTGCTGAGCATCGTCGAGCGATGGCGCAGCGAGCGAGGACCGGCCGAACGAACCCGGACACGTGCACGCATCACGCGCAGTGTCGTGAGCCATGCCGGAAGAACAAGGCGGCCCCGCGCTGGAACCCACGTTGTCCGAATGGCTCAAGGCACGCAAGGAGACGGCCGGCCACCTGGCGACGGGTGCTCCTCGGACCGTGGACGACAACTGGGTGCAGCGGCTCGCCGATTTGCTGGCGACCGAACGGTCGTGGCAGGACCAGTACACGGACCTGGTCGGGCTCGGCAGCCCGGACGGCCGCTTCCCGTCCTCGAACCGCTGAGCACACCGACGACGTCGTCCTGGTGGAGTGTCACCGCGATCGTCGCCCAGCACGCTCCAGTGCAGTGCGGACAGATCGGCGGGCGGCACGACGCGGGTGTGGCGATGGCGCGGGTTCAGCGCACCGGCCTCCACGAAGTCCACAGTGGATTCACCCACCACGTCGTCGTGAAGCGGGTCGGCGACGGCGATCCGGAGTGATCGACTGAAAACAGTGGTTTGTTCCCAAAACCGTGACCCACCATTCGGCGCGAACTCCGGGTCGCAGTCGTGCAGCGTCAGGGCGCGTAGCGCGCCATGCACTCGGCGAGGTCCGACCAGCCCAGCGGCCGAGCTGCCGGCACCGGCAACCGACCGCCACCGGGCCGCGTCATGGACTCGGCCACCAGCCCGGCCACCGCCTCGGGAGCCTGCACGACGTCGCCGGCAAGCCGGGCGAGCACGATCAACGGCTCCGTGGGACCGGTCTCGATCGACACCGCCCATCCCTGCGTCGCACTCCAGACGAGCATGACATCGCGGTTCGGATGTGCCACCGCACGGCAGCCCAGCGCGATGTAGGCCGTGGCGGTGTCGGTGACCTCGAAGCTGACACCGTCGCGCGGCACGGAGAGCACCTCGGCGACCTTGAACACGTAACGCTCAAGGGCTCCGGACAGCAAATGCGTACCCTCTGACGTGGTGACCACCATGCTGACCCGTCTTCTTCCTCAGATCGCTGCGGAGCCGCGACCGAGCGCATGCAGACCGCGGAGGTGACGAAGCGAGTGGACAGGCCGATCAACGACCCTGCACCCACACTGTAACCGAGGCAAAGCCGAGCAGGCGCTGCCCGGACCGGTGCACCATGCTGACGCCCGAACCGTGGACGGCAGTGGCTGCCGCCGTGATGATGCTGGCCTCAAGCACATCTCCGCGGCTCAGCACCGCCTCCCGTTGCCCGGGAACTGGCAGGATGTGGTGCGGGGAGTCGTGCTCGTCGGACGCGCGTTCCCCTTGCCGGCCCGAGGATTGGACGCAATGACACGCTCGTCGGTGTTCACGTTCCAGTACATCGCCATCGACACGGAGGCCGGTGTCACGCCGGAGGAGTTCGAGGCCTTCGTGCGTGCTGAGGGCGTTCACCTGCCCCTGTACCCGGGGTGGCGGTGGACGCTGTTGCGCGGGTTGCGCGGAGAGCGGACCGGGCAGTACCTGATGTTGTACGAGATCGAGAGCGCCGAGCAGCGCGACCGCTACGTCACGGCCAGGGGTGAGCAGACCGAGCAGGCGCGGCAGTTCTGGGCGCGGCACCCCGAGGCGGAGGCCGTGCTGGCGCGGTGGCGGCGGCTGGGCACGTACGGCGAACTGCCGACGTTGTTCACCGACTACCGGCTGCTGGCCGACAACCCGCGGAGCACCGTCACGCCCGGCCCCCGCTACCGCGACCGCCCCGGCGAGGAGCCCGTCGCCAGGGTCGTCGGGATCCACAACCTGGCGTTGCGCGCCGGCGTGACCGAGGAGGTGTTCGACCGCTTCATCGCCGAGAACCACCACCGGATCGACGACTACCCGGACTGGCGGTTCCACGTGCTCAAGGGCGAGCGGGGCAACCGCCTCGACCAGTACGTGATGATGATGGAGATCGCGAGCCTCGACGCGCTGGACGTCTTCTACCCCGAGCCCGACATCGCCACCGGCGAGGCCGCGGAGTTCGCGGCCGCCCACCGCGACACCAAGCAGATGTACGAGGAGTGGAAGCAGCTGGCCTCGTTCTCGGGCTCGCCGCAGATCTACACGGACTACCTCGCCGTCGCGGAGAACCCGGCGTAGCACCGCACGACCGGAGCGGGCCGGCCGCTCACGTGACCAGCCCGTCGTAGGGGATGCGCTCGACCCGGTTGCCGTCGTGCAGCTGCCGGGTGAGCAGTTCGCGTTCTCTGAGCTGCTGCCCGAACGTCGCCACCGGCCCGTCGTCCGCCGCCGGGTCGTCCTGCGCCGCGTCGTCGGGTGCCTCATCCGGCTCCGCGGGTTCTTCCTGCTCCTCGCTCCCCGGCTCCTCGTGCTCGGCGCTCGGCGGTGCTTCCGGTGGCTGAGCGGGGTGGTCCGCCTCGTCCGGCACGCCGACCGGGTCCGGCGCGAGGGCCAGCCGGTCGAGCTTCTCCGCCTGCTCCACGAGGAACTGCTTGAGCTCGGCGGCCTTGGTGTCGTGCAGCGCCTGCAAATGCCGCTGCTGGTCTTCATCTTTGTCGTAGGCCGCCCAGAGGTGCCGGAGCTCGTGGACGAACGTGCTGTGCTCGCCGATCCGTTCGCTGACCGCCCTGTGGACGTCCAGCGCGGCACGCCACTGCCCGGCCAGCTCGTCGCGGCGGCGGAGGTAGCCATCCCGCGCCGCGCTCGACCAGTGCGTGGTGTCGATGCCCCGGACGCGTTCGGCGGCGTCCTCCAGCGGCTCGCGCTGGGCCGCGCTCGACTCGGCGACGAGGCGGAGCCTGCTCGGGCTTCCCGGCGCCTGCTCCGGAACCCCCGGGCCAACGGGCCGGCCGTGCCCGGCGGTCTCCTCGCCGTCAGACGAGCCCGGAGTTCCCTCGATCAAGCGCGTCACCTGCTCTCACCGAGCTGAGCCGCTGGGCGACGACGTCGTCCAGCCTGCGGTAGTTGTCCGCGGTCTCCTGCAAGAGCGCCGCCACGCGGTCGGTGCGCGCGCACAGGCGGTCCCTCGCCGCGATCAGGCTCCGCTGGTAGACGTCGACCGCGGCGCGCAGCGGGTCGTCGTCGGGCCAGCGTTCGGTGTCCACACCGAACTTCCACGCGACGTGGCCGCGCACGTCGTCCGCGAGGCCGCGGAACTGCCGCCCCGCCGCGTCCAGCTCACCGAGGTCGACCGAGAACCCGTTCACCTCAGGCCTCCTTGTTCCGCATTTCGTTCCTGAGTCGTGCGACGTCCTGTCCCGTCCAGTGCAGGTGCCGATGTCCGCCGAGGATCGGGTTCAGCGACAAACCGACTTCGGGATAGGGCTCCAGCAGTTCCAGCAGCACCCGCCCCGGCTCCCTCCCCCACCTCCGGGAAGGGTCGGTGAACTCCTCGAACCGCTCCCGGCTCGTGAAAACCGGCAGCTGCTCGTGGCGTTCCGTTCTGACGGTCACCAGGCAACCGGACGACCCGACCTCGAAGAACAGCTCCATCCGCGGGAGCAGCCGTTCGATTCCCTTCACAGCCGCTGTGTTCGCGTCCCACAGCAAATCATCGACGATGTCCGCCGGAACTTCAATTCTGATTCCGGCGACGCCGGACTTCGCATACAGGCGCTCGGCGCGGACCTCCGACTCGACCAGCTCCTCCGGCATCGGCGGCTTGGGCGTGCGCTGCAGCTGCGCCCAAATCTCCTTCACGCGCTCGGCCAGCTTCGTCTGGTGGGTGTTCCTGGCCCAGCCGCGCTGCTGCTGCCCGCGTTTGCGCTGTTCGAGCAGCAGGAGGCGATCACGGCAGTTCAGCGGGTTCATCTCGGCGTCACGGGGGATGTTGCACGCGTACCGGAGCACCTCGCGGGCCACGGTGTCGTAGGGCAGGGCATCGATCGCCCGGCCGACGTGCCAGTGCAGCTTGACGAGCACGACGAAGTCGTCGTCGTCCGGATCGATGTGCAACGACGCCCCGAGCGTGGTCTGCCGGACGTGGGCGATGCCCTGGCCGCGCAAACCCAGCTTCTTGTGCAGGGACGACTCGGTGAGAACCGCCATCGAGAACTCCTCGGCGAACACGCGAAGGCCGGTGGGGAGCGAAATCCTAGCCGATCTTCGCACGATCCACTCGGCGACACCTGTTCCACTCGGCCGGTGTCCGAAAAGTGGTCAGGGAAGTGGGCGTGAACTGGTCACGACTGCGCGAAGTTGCCGAGAACTTGCCGATCTCGAACACAACTTCTCACCAAGTTGCCGAGCGCGGAACGAAGTTGTCCATCAGTTGTGCAGAAGATTTCGGCAACATTCCGCACCCGTTGCCCAAGCGCTTTCAGAAGTAGGCGTGAGCTGCTTATTCGTGTATTCAGTTGAGGTGTCAGAACGGGGCTGTTCGGCCAGGGAGGAACCGATGGCGACGAAGAAGAATGACGAGAAGGACCCCACCTCATGGCCGGCCCTGGTGCACCGGCTGACGAGGAGCTGGTCGGCGCTGCTGAGGTTCCTGGTCACGCTGGCCGTCATCGCGCTGCTGGCGGGCGCCACGTGGTGGGCACTCGACCTCGGTTCGATCGAGCTCGGACCGGTCGTGGTCCACGGGACTCCGCTGCCGGCGGCCTGACCCGCGGCGTTGAACGCGGAAGGGCCGTCACCGCACCCGGTGACGGCCCTTCTGCCACGTGCGCGAACGCTCAGACGCGGCCGAGCCGCAGGAACACCGACTCGCCCGGAGCGTCGTCCACCCCGTCGTTGTCCACCACGCCGACCAGCCGCCGCAACGGCCACGTCCCGACCACCGCGAGGCCTTCGGGCTTGTCGTGCACCGCGGCACCGTCGGCCGCGAGTGCCGGCAGCAGGTCGCGGACCAGCGTCTTCGACACCACCGGCTTGGGTGCGCCGGCGGCCGCGGGGGTGAGGCGGCCGATGTCGACGCGGTAGACCTTCTTCACCCGTGCCGCGTCGCCGCGCTGGTTGTCGCGTTCCAGCACCAGCAGCGTGCGGGGGTCCAGCGCGGTCACCTCGGACAGGCCGATCCACGTGCCGGGTGACGCGGCGTCCAGCGGGTAGGCCGCGAACGCCCACTCGCCGGTGGCCGGGGTGTAGCGGGCGAGGGTGGCCTGGCCGGGCCGGTCGGCCTTCCATTCGCGTTGGACGGCGAGCCAGACCTGTTCGGAGGAGCCGGTGCCGATGGCCGTCACGCCTTCGAAGCCGTTGCCCGTCGCCGTGGCGGCCACGGCGGCGGGCAACGGGACCTCGCGCACCACGGCACCGGAGGCGGCGACCTCCACCAGCAGGTTCGGCGACTTCTTGCCGTCGCCCTCCACGGCGAGCCAGTAGCCGCCACCGGCACGAGCGGCGATGCCCTCGCCGTCGTAGCCGGCGGCGACACCGTCCTTCGTCAGCACGAGCTCCCGGCGGACGCGGGCCGGAACGGCGAGGGTGTCGATCGTCAGGACGCGGGTCGGGGTGTACGCGGAGTCGGTCACGGCGACCACGTCGCACGCGTTGCCGGGGATGCCGGAGAGGCCGGACAGGGCGCCGAAGCCGATGCCGTCGGAGACGATCGACGGGGTGCCCCGGTTGTGGGCCAGCGAGACGGCGAGCGGGGTGCGGGTCAGCCGGTAGCCGGTCAGGGACGAGCGGATGCCGTCCGAGTCCTCCTCCGCGGCGACCACGAGGGTGCCGGTCGCGGGGATCGGCAGCAGGCCCTCCGGGGCGACACCGGTCGGAAGGGCTTGCAGGAAGCGGGGTTCGCGGGGGTTGTTGACGTCGTAGACGGCGACGAGGTTGGCGCGTTCCAGGCCCACGAACGCGTACCGGTCGCGGCCGAACGTGGCCACGGCCAGGCCCTCCGGTTCGACGCCCTTGTTGTCGGAGCGGCCGTCCGGGTACTGGCCCTGCCTGATCGCGATCCGGTCGAGGGCGTTGCCGGAGGAGAAGACGACCTGGCCGGTGCCGGCGTCGAAGATCGTCCACGTGCGGGAGCCGCCGCGGTAGTCACCCTCGTCGGCGGTCGCGAGAGTGTTGTCGTCGAGCCACGCGACGGCGTCCGGTTCACGGGCGGCGGTGATGGTCTCGGTGGGCGAGATGCGGCCATCGTTCTCGGTGTCGACGCCGGCGACGGTGGCGGTGCCCGCGGAGAAGTGGCGCAGGACCCGGCCGGAGCGCAGGCCGACGACCGCGATGTGGTTGTTCTCCTGCAACGTCACGGCCACCTCGTTGCGGCCGTTGATGCTCACGTACTCGGGCTCGGGGTCGGACGGGGCGACCTCGGCGAGACCGGTCAGCTCAACCTTGCGCAGCTTCCACGCCGCCGGGGCGCCGACCAGGTCGACGACGGTGAGGAAACCAGCGGGCAGCTGCGGGATCTCGCCATCGTCGAGGTCCTCGTCGCGCTCGTTCTCGATCGCGATGGCGGCGTACCGGCCGTCCTTCGAGATGTCGATCGAGTCGGGCTGGCCGCCGAGCTCGTGGGTGGCCACGACCGTGCGCCGCGCCAGGTCGACGACGACCAGCACGCCGGACGGCTCGGTGTACGACTTCGAGGTGTTCACGGCGACGAGCGCGAGGGTGCCGACGACGTCGACCGACGTGGGCTCGCCCGGCATCGGCAGGACGCCGTCCGGGGTGATCCCGCGACCTGGCTTGGCGAACCCGATCCGGCGCGCGGGCGAGTCGGTGTAGACGACGAGGGCGCCGTCCGCGGTGGCGGCGGCGATCTCGGCGGCGGTGTGCTCGGCCGCGGAGCTGTTGCGGAACACCGGCATCGTGTCGAAGCGCTGGAAACGCGCCGGTGCCGCCGCCGCGGCGGGCGCGGCCGTCACCAGCAACAGCAAGGCCACCAGGCCTGTGCACAACCGGACCACTGGTCCTCCTCGGAGAGGTCGGGAGGCGCGCAGTGTGAACGGGTGAGGCGTCGGCGGGGTGAACACCGGCTGATCCGCAGGGATCAGCAGGGCTGCCGGTAGGGCAGGTCGTCCGGCATCAGCCGGCGCCACTGCGTCTCGGACATCGGCTCGCCCACGCCGGTGCACAGGCCGCGCAACGCCGAGGGCATGTCGAGGTCCCAGATGCCGACAGCGCCGTGCTCGGTCGGCAGGGCGAGCTTGTCGTTGCCCACGAAGGCGACCTCGGCGGTGGCGTTCCCGCCGAGGTGGAAGATCAGCGCCGGGGTGAGCGCGTCGTCGGCGAGGTCGTAGACGCGGATGGTGCGGTCGCGGCCGATGGTGGCGACGCGGGAACCGTCTGGGCTCACCGCGACGGCGTTGAGGTCACCGGTGTCGGCAAGCACGGCCCTAGGCACGAACACGTCGCCGTCGAGGCGCCAGATCCGCAGGGAACCGTCACGGGCGGCCGTGGCGACGACGGAGTTGTCCCTGCTCGTGACGACCTGCTGGATCTGGTACGTGTGACCGGCGGCGGAGGAGACGGACTGCCGCCTGGTCAGGTCCCACAGCTCCAGTTCCGTGGAGTTGAACCCGGCGGCCGCGACGCGCTGGTCGGACAGGAACGCGACCGCCCAGGCCACCAGCGGCAGCCGGGTGACCCGGTCCTGCCCGACGTCGTGGAGCCGCACGGCGTCGAAGAGACCGTTGACGGCGAACGTGCGGCTGTCGGGGCTGAACGCGATGTCGGTCGCCGTGGCCATGCCCGGCCATCGGCGCAGTGGTGCCAGGTCGTCGCGCAGGTCGAGCACCTGGACTGCGTCCTCGTCAGCGGTCGCGAGGTAGTGGCCGTCCCGGCTGAACCCCACTGCGGTGTCCTGCAGCGCGGGCCGGGTGGCGAGGAGCTTCGGCCGCAGCGGGTCGGTGACGTCCCACAGGTGCAGGGTCTCGCCGCCGACACCGGCGAGCATCCGGCCGTCGGCACTGACGGCCAGGCCGGTGACCTTGCCGGCGTGGCCTGCCAACGCCGTCGCGGCACGGCGTTCACGGGGGTCTGCGGTGTGCCAGAGGCGGACCGTGCCGCCCAACGCCGAGCCTTCGCCGCGAGATCCGGCGTTGGCGCCCGCGGAGGCGACCGCGATGGCAGTGCCGTCGGGGCTGAACTGCACCGCGTCGGAGTTGCGGGAGTCCCAGTCCGGCATCGGCAGCTCCGCGACGAGCGCGGACGGCCCGGCCACGTCCCAGATCTCGACGAGCCCGTCGGTGCCCACGGCGGCGACCTGGTCGCGTGCACCGAAAGCGACGTGCTCGACCCGGTCGGTGCCACCGGGTCGGTGCAGGACAACGGGGTTGCTGCCGTCGGCGGCCGAGACGCGCACCTCGGTCTCGGCGCGCACGACCACCCGCTTGCCGTCCGGGGAGAGGTCGAACCGCTGCACGGCACCGATCTCAGCGAGCCGGCGGGGTGCGCGCGGGTCGGCGACGTCCCACAGGCGCACGGTCGACTCGTAGCCGCCGGACATCGTGGCGAGCACGGTGCCGGTCACCGGGAAGCGCACGTCGAACCGCAGCGGGTCCTCGGTCTCGACCTGCTGCCGGGACAGCTCGGTCCGCGACGCCGCGTCCCACAGCCGCAGCGTGCCGTCGTCGGCCGCGCTCGCGACGACCTTGCCGTCCGGGGAGAAGCCGACGGACGTCACGGTGTCCCGGTGACCGGAGAGGACACCTGCCTTCGACGGTGCGCGGGGGTTGCCGATGTCCCACAGCTGCACCTCTTCTGCGTGCGCGACGGCCAGCAGCCCGGTGTCGCGGTCGATCGCGACGGAGGAGATCGCGCGCCTCGTGTCCAGCGACCACTCGGCCTGCAAGGTCAGGGTTTCCGTGTCGTAGAGCCAGATGTGCGAGATGACCTCGGGGTGCGGGCCCACCTTCGCGCTGCCCGACCTCGCCAGTGCGAGCAGGCGGCCGTCGGGGCTGTGGGTCAGCGCGCTGACCTCGGCGTGCACCTCGCGGGCGATCTCCCGGCCGGCGACCACCGCCGACGCCACCTGCGGTGTGGGTTTCAGGTGGTGCGCCGCGGCGATCAGCTGGCGGGCGAGGCCCGGCTGGGAGTCCCGGATGGTCGCCGCCTCGGCCACCAACCGGTCGGCCAGGGCGGTGTTGCGCTGGTCAACGGCCGTGGACCGCTGCACGAACGCGACGCCGGCCGCTACGAGGGCCAGCACGGTGAGCACCACCAGCCCGGTGACCGAGAAGCGGCGGAACCGCCGTGCGGTGCGGTGCTGCTCGACGTCCTCGCCGATCAGCTCGTCCTTGTCGCGGCCCTGCAACGCCGCCGACAGCGTGGCCATCGCGTCGAGGAACTCGGGGCTGCGCAGGTCGGGGGCGCCGCTGAGGTTGATCCACGACGGTTCCTCGGTGAAGTGGCCGCGCAGCACCTCCGGCAGCGCCGTGGTCCGCTCCCAGTCGAAGTCCCCGTCGCCCCAGACGACGTCGCCGCCGGTGAGCACGATCAGGATCGGCCGGCGGGGCTCGTACCGCAGCCAGTGCTCGACCTCGCGGCGCACCCACACCGACTGCGCGGACCCCGGTGACGCCAGCAGGACCAGGCACCGGGACGAGTCGAGCGCCTCCTCGATGCTCGGCCACAGCCCCTCCGACGCGGGCAGGCTGCGCCGGTCGCAGAACACCCGCACCGCGCGCGGCCGCAGCCAGGGCCGGGCGAACCGGTGCAGGCCGTCGCGCACCGCGGGTCCGAGCGACCCGTCCGCGGCGTGGTTGTAGGAGATGAACGCGTCGTACTTCGCCACGTCGTTCCGCACCGAACAACTAGAGCAGATCCACGCTCGAAAAAAACAGCAAACCGATGAACCCGACGATCACGAACACCCACGCGCCGGTCGTCCACAGCCAGAACCCGCTGTGCCCGTCCCGCCTCCGCACCGCCACCGCGGCCAGCCCACCGGCCACCGCCACCAGCAGTGCGATGCCGACGTACACCACCTTCGCGAGGTCGGGGCTCACGGCGTGCTCGCCGCGATGTCCTGCACGACCTGGCACGCGCTCGGCACGGGGTCGAGCGAGTTCACGTGCCCGGCCAACCGGCACAGCAGCCGCTTGAACGTCTCCCTCTCCTCTTCCGGCAACGCCGACAGCACGTGCGCCTCGGCGTGCCGCAGCCGCCGGTCGAGGTCCTCCAGGCGTGCGCGGCCGGCGTCCGTCGCCACCACCAGGCGCGTGCGGCGGTCGGTCGGGGCGGGCCTGCGGGTGACCAGCGCGGCGCGTTCGAGGTCGTCGAGGAGGTACGTCATGACCGTGCGGTCGATGCCCAGCTGCTGGCACAGCGCGGACTGGCTCTCCGGCCGGTCGCGGGTCGCGGCGGTGAGGACCTGGTAGCCGCGGTGGCCGCCGGGCAGGTCGCCGACCGCAGCGCCGGTGGCCTTGACGTAGGCGCGGAAGACCACGCCGAGGGTCCAGCCGAAGTCTTCGTCGAGAGCGGTCACCCGACCAATGCTAGCCCGAACAGAACGTCTGCTCAGCAGAACATCTGTATGGCATACTTTCGGCATGACAGAGTATGGCCACCCGCTTGAGTTCGGTGTCTTCCTGCCGCCCACCGCCGAGCGGTTCTCGGACACGTTGCGCCTCGCCCAGGCCGCTGACGTGCTCGGACTCGACCTGGTCAGCCTTCAGGACCACCCGTACAACGCGACGCACCTCGACACGTGGACGTCGTTGTCGGTCATCGCCGCGGCGACCAGCAACGTGCGCGTGTTCCCCAACGTCGCGAATCTCCCGCTCAGGCCACCGGCCGTCCTTGCGCGTGCGGCCGCGAGTCTCGACCTCATCACCGGTGGGCGCGTGGAGCTCGGGCTTGGCGCGGGGGCGTTCTGGGACGCCATCGCCGCCATGGACGGGCCGCACCGCACGCCGCCGCAGTCGGTCGAGGCGCTCGAAGAGGCCATCGGGGTGATCAGGGCGCTGTGGACGCCGGGACGCGGGGTTCACCTGCACGGCAAGCACTACTCGCTGAACGGTGCGCGGCCGGGTCCGTTCCCCGCGCACGACATCGGCATCTGGGTGGGCGCCTACAAGAAGCGGATGCTGCAGCTGACCGGGCGCCTGGCCGACGGGTGGCTGCCGTCGAGCCCGTACGCACCGCCCGAGCGGCTCGGCGCGATGAACCGGGTCATCGACGACGCCGCCGTCGCCGCCGGCCGCTCCCCCGCCGCGATCCGCCGGCTCTACAACATCACGGGCGACCTCACCGCCGAGCAGCTCGCCGGCCTGGCGCTGGAGCACGGCATCAGCGGCTTCGTCCTCATGGTCGAGGCCGACGGCGACGAGGAGCTGCGCCGGTTCGCCGAGGAGGTCGCGCCCGCGGTGCGGGAGCTGGTCGCGGGCGAACGCAGGCCGGCCCCGCAGGTGGCCGACAGCCTCGGCGTCACCCCGACGCCGGACGACGGCACGCGGCTCTCGCGGGAGCGGCTGTGGGACGAGGGCGCACGTCCGACCAGCCCCGCGCCGCAGGGCGACTCCGTCTACACCGCGGCCGGCAAGGCCATGGGCCGGCAGTTGATCGACGTGCACGACCACCTGCGCGAGGAGCTGGCGAAGGTCCGCTCGCTGGTGCAGCAGGTCGCGAGCGGCACGCTCGACGTCGGCCGGGCGCGGTCGGAGATCAACACGATGACCATGCGCCAGAACAACTGGACGATGGGCGCGTACTGCGAGAGTTACTGCCGTCTGGTCACCGTGCACCACACGCTCGAAGACCGGACGCTCTACCCGCAGCTGCGCAGAGGCGATGAACGTCTTGGGCCCGTGCTCGACCGCCTGAGCGAAGAACACCGTGTCATCCACGACGTGCTTGAACGCGTGGACGCCGCATTGGTCGCGACGGTCGCCGATCCGCACAAGATCGTGGAGCTGCAAGCAGCGGTCGACGTGCTGACGGACACGCTGCTGTCCCACCTGTCCTACGAGGAACGCGAGCTCGTCGAACCCATGGCGCGCATACCGTTGCGCCACTGACGGCGAACCTGGTGCCGCTGTGGCGGCAGCTCGACGCGGACCGAGGCGCCACGGCCGTTGGGCACGAACCGGACCGATCCGCCGTGCACGGCGACGATGTCCGCCACGATCGCGAGTCCCAGGCCGGAACCGGGCAGGCGCCGGGCGTCGGGCGCGCGCCAGAACCGTTCGAACGCGGCGGACCGGTGCTCCACGGGCAGGCCGGGGCCCTCGTCGGTGACCGTGAGCCAGCCCGGCCGCGACCGCACGGTGATCATGGACCCGGCCGGTGCGAACTTCACCGCGTTGTCCAGCAGGTTCAGCACGCTGCGCTCCAACGCGGCCGCGTCACCGAGCACCGACCACTCCGCGCGTTCGACGTCGAAGACGTGCTCGTGGGCCCGGCTGCGGGCGCGCCGGACCGCCCGGTCGACGACGCCGGAGACCTCGACCGGTTCGCGCGCCAGCTCGCGTTCGTCGCGGGCGAGCACCACCAGCTCGTTGACCAGGTCGCCGAACTCGCGGCTCTGCGCCTGCACCCGGTCCAGCACCTCAGCGCGGCCGGGCAGCTCGCGGCCGGTGCGCTCGGCGCGGACCAGCAGGTCGATGTTGGTGCGCAGGCTCGTCAACGGCGTGCGCAGCTCGTGCGCGGCGTCGTTGACCAGGTCGCGCTGGCGGCGGCGGGACTCGGCGAGCGCGGTGGTCATCGCGGTGAACGCCCGGCCCAGGCGGCCCACCTCGTCCTGGCCGGAGACGGTGACCGGCGTGGTCAGGTCCTCGGTGCGGGCTATGTGCTCGGCCGTCTCCGTGAGGCGTTCCATCGGTGCGAGCGCGCGCCTCGTGAGCCACAAACCGCCGGCGGCGACCAGCAACGCGCCGAGCACGGCGACGCTCGCGAGCACACCGGCCAGCGTGGTGAGGGTGCTGTCGATCTCGGCGAGGCTCCGGCTGAGCACCAGGACGGTGCCGTTGTCCAGCGGTTGCAGCAGCACCCGCGCCGCCGTGCCGGACCGGGTCACGCCGTCGCGGAACGTCGTGGACAGCGCCTGGAGGTCGGCGGCGGTCGTGACGACCGGGTCGACGCCGGGCGGTGCGCAGCTCGTGCCGTCCGGGCGGAGCTCCTGGATGCCCTGGAGCACCTGCTGCAACCCCTCGCCCGGTACGCCCTCGTCGCAGCGCAGCTTGAAGAACCGGACCTCGCCCGGCCGCTGCGGGAGCCGCACCGGTGGCGGCAGGCTCGCCACCAGCGACTTGTCGAGCTCGGAGCGCAGGTTGTGCTCGGTGACCACCCACGTGACGACGCTGATGCCCGCTATCGCGACCGCGACCACGCACGCGGTGATGACCGCGAGCTTGCTCCGCAGCAGCACCGGGCCCCTCACAGCGACTCGCGCAGGATGAAACCCAGGCCGCGCACGGTGTGCAGCAGCCGCGACCGGCCACCGGCCTCCGTCTTGCGGCGCAGGTAGCCGATGTACACGTCGAGGTTGTTGGTGCCCTGGTCGTGGCCCCACACCGCGTGCTTGAGGTGCTGCTTGGTGAGCAGCCGCCCCGGATCGGCGAGGAACACCGCGAGCAGGTCGAACTCGGTCGGCGTCAGGTCGAGCCGGGTGCCGCCGCGGCAGACCGCGCGTTCGACCGGGTCCATCCGCAGGTCGGCGAACTGCAGCAGCGACGGCTCCGCGCGGTGGCGGTTCTGCTTGAGCAACGCGCGCACGCGGGCCAGCAGCTCCTCCAGCGCGAACGGCTTGACGAGGTAGTCGTCGGCACCGGCGTCCAACCCGGTCACCTTGTCCCCCAACGCGTCACGTGCGGTCAGCATCAGCACCGGCAGCCGCTCGCCGGCCGCGCGCAACCGGCGGCACGCCTCCGAGCCGTCGACGTTCGGCATCATCAGGTCGAGGATCGCCAGGTCGATCCCGCTCAGCCGGCGCAGCGCCTCCGCCCCGTCCGCGGCCGTGGTGACGTCGTAGCCCTCGAACTCCAGGCTGCGCCGCAGGCTGTCCCGCACGTCCGGGTCGTCGTCCACCACCAGCAGTCGCATGGCGGTGACGGTAGGGCCGCGACCTGTGAGCCCGCTGTGTGAGCACGCGGGCTCTCACGAACCTCTCAGCAGAAGCCAAGGACGTTCTCACGACCGCACCAGAACCCTGGAACGGGAACGACGCAACGTGTCCACAGTGGAACGGAGAGCAGATGGCGGTCAGCGGGGCGCCAGCCGCGGTGCGGCGCCGTGACGACAGGACCACGACGACCGTGGACATCATGATCCCCGTCCACAACGAGGAACGCGCGCTACCGGGGTGCGTCGAGGTGCTGCACGGGTTCCTGCGCGAGCAGTTCCCGTTCGACTGGTCGATCGTGGTCGTCGACAACGCGAGCACCGACGCGACCCTGGCCACGGCGCACGACCTGGCCGCGCGGTTCGACCGGGTGCGCGTGCACCACCTCGACCGCAAGGGCCGGGGACGCGCGCTGAAGGAGGCGTGGGGAGCGAGTGAGGCGGCCGTCGTCGTCTACATGGACGTCGACCTGTCCACCGGTCTCGACGGGCTGCTGCCGCTGGTCGCGCCGCTGGTCAACGGCCACTCCGACCTCGCGATCGGCTCACGGCTGGCACCGGGTTCGCGCACCGTGCGCGGGCCGCGGCGCGAGATCGTGTCGCGCGGCTACAACGCGTTGGTGCGGCTCACGCACGGCGCCCGGTTCAGCGACGCCCAGTGCGGGTTCAAGGCGGCACGGCTGGAGGTGGTCCGGCCGTTGCTCGAACGGGCCGGCGACGACGCGTGGTTCTTCGACACCGAGCTGCTGCTCCTGGCCGAGCACAACGGTTTGCGGGTGCACGAGGTGCCGGTGGACTGGGTCGAGGACGTGGACAGCCGGGTCGACGTGCTCGGCACCGCGCTCGACGACGTGAAGGGGCTCATCCGGGTGGCGAGGGCCAAGGCCAACGGCACCGCGCGCGTGCCGGACCTGCCGCGGCGCCCGGAGCCGCGGGCGATCCACCCCGACGCGGTGCTCAGCCGCAGCGAGGGCGGGCTGTCCTGGCAGGTGCTGTCGTTCGCGGTGATCGGCGTGGTCTCCACGCTCGCGAACCTGGCGCTGTACGGCGTCTTCCGCACGTGGTGGCCGGTGCTGACGGCGAACCTGCTGGCGCTCGTGATCACCACCCTGGTCAACACGGAGGCCAACCGGCGCTTCACGTTCACCGCCCGCAACACCGCCCGCGGCCGGACGCACCTGCAGGGCCTCGTGGTGTTCGGCCTGTACTACGCGTTCACGTCGGCCGCGCTGCTCGTGCTGCACGCGGCCACCCCCGACCCGTCCCGGCTGCTGGAGCTGGCGGTGCTGCTCGGCTCGTCGGCGCTCGGCACGGCGGGACGCTTCTTCCTGCTGCGGAGCTGGGTGTTCCGCCGGGACGACCGAAAGGAACCAGCATGACCGCCACTGCCGAGGTGGCCGCACCCGCCGCCACGCCCGCGGACACCCGTCCGGCGCGCTGGCCTGCCTGGGCGCTCGCGGCGATCTGCGCGGTCGCCGGTGCGCTGTACGCGTGGCGGATCGGCGCGGGCCAGGTGGGCAACTCCTACTACGCGGCCGCAGCCAAGTCGATGTCGACGTCGTTCACGAACTTCCTGTTCGGCTCGTTCGACCCGGCCGGCGTGGTGACCGTCGACAAGCCGCCGATGGCGCTGTGGCCGCAGGCGGTCTCCGTGTGGCTCTTCGGGTTCCACGGCTGGGCGGTGCTGCTGCCGCAGGTCGTCGAGGGCGTCGCGGCGGTGTTCCTGCTGCACCGGACGGTCCGGCGGTGGGCGGGCGAGCACGTGGCGCTGCTCGCGGCGTTGATCTTCGCGCTGACGCCGGTCACCGTGGCGATCAACCGCGACAACAACCCGGACACGCTGCTGGTGCTGACGCTCGTCGCGGCGGCCTACGCGCTCACGCGGTCGGTGCAGGCCGGCGAGAGCCGGGTGCGAACGACGTGGTTGCTGTGGTGCGCCTTCTTCATCGGCTGCGGGTTCCTGACGAAGATGCTGCAGGCGTGGATCGTGGTGCCGGGCTTCGCGCTGGCGTACCTGGTGGCGACGGGCTCACCGCTGAAGCGGCGGGTCGCCGACCTCCTGGGCGCCGGGGTGGTGCTGGTCGTGTCGTCGTTCTGGTGGGTGGCGCTGCACGCGTTCTGGCCGGGGTCCAAGCCGTACATCGGCGGGTCCACCGACGGCGGCGCGTGGGACCTGATCATCGGCTACAACGGCCTGGGCCGGGTGTTCGGCGGCTCCGGCAACCGCGGTGGCGGTGGCGAGCGGATGATCGGGACGCCGCCGGCGGGGGTGGAGGTCGCCGGTCCCGGTGGCGGCGCGATGTTCGGCGGTCAGGCGGGCGTCACCCGCATGTTCGACAACGCGGTCGGCGGGCAGATCTCGTGGCTGCTGCCGTTGAGCCTGCTCGTGCTGGTCGCGGTCGCCGCCGGCGGGGTGCTGCGGCGGCGGCGCGAGGTGCCGGGTGACGCGGCCGAGCGCGCGGGCTGGTTCCTGTGGGGCAGCTGGCTGCTCGTGACGATGGCGGTGTTCAGCTTCGCGCAGGGCATCTTCCACCCGTACTACACGACGATGCTGGCACCGGCCGTCGCCGCGATCAGCGCCGCGGGGCTGGTGATGTTCTGGCGGGCCAGGAGCGTCGTGCGGTTCCTGCTGCCGGTCTCGGTCGTGCTCACGGCGGCCTGGGCGTTCGTGGTGGTCTCGCGGGACACGTCGTGGCACGGATGGGCGCGTTGGGCGGTCGTCGGGGTGGCCGCGGTGGCGGTCGTCGTGCTGCTGGCAGGGCTGCGCCGGACCGGGCTGGTCGCGGCGGTGGTGGCGGTGCTGCTGGTGCCGGCCGTGTGGTCCACCGCGACGGCGGCGACCGCGACGGACAACGGGGTGATGCCCGCGGCCGGACCGGCTGACGGTGGTGGGCAGTTCTTCCGCGACGGGCCGGTGCCAGGTGGGCAGGCTCCCGGCCAGCTGCCGGGTGGGCAGACGCCTGGCCAGATGCCGCCGAACGGGACCCGGCAGGCGCCTGACGGTCGTGCTGACCGCGGCCAGCAGATGCGCGGCCCCGGCCCCGGCAGTCGTGAGCTCACCGAGGAACAGCGCAAGATCCTGGCCTATGCCAAGGAGAACAGCGGTGGCGCCGCGATCACCCTGGCCGTCGCGGGCTCGGCGCAGGCGGCGGCGCCGTTCATCATGGGCTCCGACGAGGTGGTGATCGGCATGGGCGGGTTCTCCGGTTCGGACGACGCGCCGTCGGTCGACCAGCTCCAGGCCTGGGTGAGCGGGGGCAGGCTGAAGTTCGTGCTCGGCAACGGGGGCGGCATGGGCATGCGCGGTCCCGGCGGCACGGACAACGGCCGCCAGGAGTGGATCACGCAGCACTGCTCCGCCGTCGATCCGTCGCTCTACGGCGGCAGCTCCGCGCAGACGTTGCTGGAGTGCAAGGCGTAGCCCGTCCCTTCGTCCGGTTCGTCCCGCTCGGCCTCGCCGGGGCCCGCCTCCGCGGGGCCGAGCGCGTGCCGGATCTGCTCCTGGCTGGCACCGAACATGAAGCACATGCCCGCGACGCTAGGGGGCGGCGCGGGCCGTCGGCTTCTCGATTCCTGCCCGGTTCGTCCCGGCTCGGGGCAACTCCGGTGGAACGGCCGGCGAAATTTGCACGCGCACCGTGCGCGGAGGGCACCGGCGTGGTGGGCTGTGCGTCCTGCCGGACGGGAGACACGGCCGGCCGGGAGACAAGGGGGTGCCGCCGTGACCGATCGTGGCGACCGCATCGTGAGCGTGCTCGAAGAGGCGTTCACCGACCTGATGACGGCCGACCCGGCCGCGTTCCGGCACAAGTTCCGCAAGATGGCGGCGGAACCGTTCGCGTTCTACCGCGGCAGCGCCTGCCTGTTCTACGCGGACATGGCGGAGCTGCCGGACGAGTGGGCCGACGACCGCACCGGCCGCATCTGGATCCAGGGCGACCTGCACGCGCAGAACTTCGGCACCTACATGGACTCCGAGGGCACGCTCGTCTTCGACGTCAACGACTTCGACGAGGCCTACCTCGGCTCGTTCACGTGGGACCTGCGCCGCTTCGCCGCCTCCATGGCGTTGCTCGGCTGGCGCAAGGCGTTGCCCGACAGCGCGATCACCGAGCTGATCGGCACCTACGTGGCCGCCTACGTGACGCAGGTCCGCACGTTCGCCGAGAAACCCGGCGACGAGCTGTTCAGCCTCGGCCTCGACAGCACGGAGGGCGCCCTGCACCGCGTCCTGCAGCGCGCCCGCCTCGCCACCCGCATCGACCTGCTGCGCGAGAAGACCACGATCCGCGACTACGAGCGGACGTTCCGCCGTGACCGCGAAGGCACCCACGAACTGTCCGACGAGGTCCGCGCCGCCGTCGAACAGGCCTACGCCGCCTACCTCGACACGATCCCGCAGGGCAAACGCGCCAGCAGCCGCACCTACACCGTGAAGGACGTGGTGGGCCGCAGCGGTTTCGGCATCGGCTCCGCCGGCCTGCACGCCTACAACATCCTCGTCGAGGGCCGCACCCAGGCGCTGGAGAACGACGTGGTGCTGTCGATGAAGCAGGCCAACGTCGCCGCCCCGAGCCGCATCGTCCCCGACGACCGCATCCGCGCGTACTTCACCGACCACGGCCACCGCACCGCCGTCTCCCAACGCGCACTGCAGGCCCACGCCGACCCGTGGCTCGGCCACACCGAGATCGACGGCGTCGGCTACGTCGTCGCCGAGCTCTCCCCGTACGAGGCCGACCTCGACTGGTCCGACCTCACCGAGCCCGCCGACATGCTGCCCGTGCTCGACTACCTCGGCCGCGCCACCGCCAAGATGCACTGCGTCGCCGACGAGGACTCCGAGCAGACCCTGGTGGACTTCCAGTGCGAGGAGGCCATCGCCGAGGTCATCGGGTCGCGCGAGCGCGAGTTCACCGAGTCGATCGTGACGTTCGCGCTGGACTACGCGCAGCAGACCCGGGAGGACCACCGGCTGTTCGTGGACGCGTTCCGGGACGGCCGGATCAAGGGAGTCGGCTCGACCGCCTGACCCGTCCCGTGCGGAGCCGACAGCCAGGTCGCGAACGCTCCGGCGGTGCTTGGTCGCGCTGCACGGCGCACCGGCTCACATCAGCCGCCTCGGACTGTTGGTCAGGCGGATGAGTGGCATCCGCCTGACCAACACATGAATCCGAGCAACTTTCAAAGACGACGCGGCATTACTGCCCCGCTCAGTTCAGCAGACCACTCTTCGGAGATTTGCCGTCCACCCAGTGTCGAGACTGCGTCTCGAGCGGCACGACGGACCACGACTGCGCTTTGAGCGGCTCGACACAGCAGAGCTGCGTCTCCATCGGCGCGGCATTCGCCTCCTGAGCGGAAGCCGATGCGAGGACACCTGCGGCCATGGTTGCACCGAACAGGGACATCACGAGCGCCTTCTTGCGGGTGATGATCTTGCTCTCCTTCATCACAGGCGGGAACCGGCAGGAATTCCACCCCGGCAGGCGCATGCTACGCAGAGGATTGGACCGATACCAAGTTCACCCGAAAGTCAGGAGAAAGAGTGACACCCGGAAGGGATGCACACACCCGTGAAGCTATAGGCGGACGATGTTCTCTTACGGGCAGATGCCCGAACCATGACCTCGACGCGACGCCGACAGCCTGGTCCGCGCCTCCGGGAGGTAGTGCTCTGTCTCAAGTTCCCGCAGCTCAGCGGCTATGCGCTCACCACGGGCCGGATCCAGATCCGCGGAAATGACCAGCGCTCGTTCGAATGCCTCGACCGCGCCCTCTCGCTGGCCGGCCCTGCCCAGAATGCGGCCGAGCACGTTCAGCGCCCTCACCTCACTAAGGGGTGATGCCCCGGCCTGAGCGCAAAGACGAATAGCCTGACGCGCGTACCGTTTAGCTTTCAACAACTCGCCGTCGACCAGCTCTATCTCGCACAGCAGCGCGCACACTTCACCGGCCTTGCCGACGGCGTGCAAGCGAGCGTGCTTCCACAGGGAGGCCTCCGCGAACGAGCGGGCTTCCCCGATTCGCTCCCTGGAAAAGCTCAAGTCGCCGAGCAACTGCAGAATCGTCGCCTCCGCCGATTCGCTGTGCCGGGCTTCTGCCAGCACGAGAGCCTGGTGGTAGTAGAGTGCGGCTCGCCGGTAGTCGAGAGCCTCCTTGTACGCCTCTCCTGCCCGGTACAGGAAAACCTGTTCCATGCCCCGGCCCGCTTCCCTCAGTCGGCGAACCATGGCAAGAGCTCTTTCGTGCGAGTCGATTCCGAGAGCGGTGTTCCCCGTGGCCACCAGGATGCGCGCGCCGGTGTGCAGGCATGTCGCGATACCTGAGGTCTGGTCACCACCTGCTCGCGCGTACCCCAGGTGTGCCGAGTGGACGAAGTGCTCGGCCGGCCCGTACTCCTGGCGCTGCAGATAAGTGTGGCTGATCTGTTGCATGAGGTCGGCCGCCGCCACCTCGGCTGACTCTCCGAGCGCTTGCGCCGCCGAGAGACCGGCGTGCAAGGCGGTCAGCACCTCTGCTGTGAGACCACGCCGCAACCAGATCTGACCGACCAGCTGCGGAATCTGCACCGCATGCTCGAAATGCCCCGTGCTGACAGCGAAACGCACCACGGAGATGATGTTCTGAGCCTCGATCACGCACCAGCGCTGCGCCGCCGCCGCGTCCTCGAACTCAAGAGCTGCAACGTCTTCGTCCGCATCGATGGTCGCCACTCTGACCATTGTGGACATCACCCGGACATCGGCGTTCTCCGCCGATCTCAGGTAGAAGTCGAGCATGCGGCGCTCGAACAACCGGCGTTCTTCCGCTTCCTCGATCAGGCTGGCCGAGAACTGGCGCAGGATGTCGTGCAGCCGAAACCGGTCGAGCTCGCCCGCCTGCTCCAGTAAGTGGGCCTCCGCCAGCGCATCGAGTGCGACATGGACCCGCGATGCGGGCATCGATGTCATGGCTGCCGCCAAACCCACCGTGACACTCGGGCCCGGATGCGCACCGATCGCGCGGAACAGCAGCCGAACATCGGGTTCCAGGGCGCGCAAGGACTGCATGAACACCGCACGGTGACCGTGCGAAGCGCCGATGTCGAGCACACCACGTTCGCGGAAATGGGTCACGAACGCGCTGAGGCGCACCTCCGGCCGGGTGGCGATGTGGTTCGCCAACACCTTCAACGCCAGCGGAAGACCGTGGCACACCTGGCTCAGCTCGACCAGTTCCGGCCGGCCGCGACCACGCTCGCCGATTCGGTCGACGAGCAGTGCTGCCGACTCGTCGTCCGTCAGCGGATCGATCGCGATCCGCTGCGGCGCGAGGCGAGCGGCGACGCCGGACAGCCGCCTCCTGCTCGTCACGACGATCACGCAGGACGGGAAGAGCGGCAGGAGTGGCCGCACGTGGTCGGTGTCAGCGGCGTTGTCCAGCACGACCAGCAACCTGCGGCCTGCCATGGCGGACTGGAGCTTGGCGAGCCGGTGGTCGGGATTCGCGATTCGATCCGGCGGGACACCGAGGCCCTGCAGGAAGCGGTCGACCGCCGAGGAGACGTCGACGTTCGCACTGTCGGAGAAGCCCTGCAGGTCGAGGAACAGCACACCGTCGGGGAACAACGCGCGACGGGTGTGAGCCCAGTGGACGACCAAAGCGGTTTTGCCCGCACCGCCGGCACCGTCCACGACGATGATGCCAGGCCGTGCTGCCATCGCATCCAATGCCGCGAGGTTGCGCTGCTGTCCGACGAAAACGGGTACGTCGAGCGGAAGTTGCTGCGGTACCAGGACACCCGCGGTGCCGGTCGGCGGTTCGGTGCGAGCGACGCCGTGGGCCTTGAGGTGGTCGTGGAACTCAAGCAGGTCGCGTGCGGCGGCGTCGTTGAACGCCGCCTTGAACGCCTGGTAGGTGTGCAGGTAGAGCTGGGTCGCCTCGTCCGTGCGGGACAACAGGTACAGCGCCTCGAGCCGTCGTTTCAACAGTGCGGGGTGAGCGAGGTAGTCGGGTGCGAGGTCGTCGAGCTCTTGGAGAACGCGGGGGTACTCGCCGAGCACCAGGTACTCGGCGCACAGCAGGTCGTACGCGGGTACCCGGACGTTCTGCTCGGCGCGCGCACGCCACGCGTCGGCCCGCTCGGATTTGAGGTCGGCCAGTGGGCGTTGGTGCTTCCAGATGCTGAATGCGCCGCGAATG
The DNA here is from genome assembly GCF_040647275.1 of Lentzea sp. NPDC042327. NCBI lineage: Bacteria > Bacillati > Actinomycetota > Actinomycetes > Pseudonocardiales > Pseudonocardiaceae > Lentzea > Lentzea sp. NPDC042327. Next base: position 284,277 of record NZ_JBEZBX010000009.1, on the reverse strand, counting down.
GCGTCCAACGCCTGCTGGTGGTCGCCACGCCGGGCGAGTGCACCGGCGCGGTCGACCTGCGCGCGGAACTGGAAGTAGTCGACCGCGTTGCGCTCGACGTCGAGACGATATGCGCCGTTGACCACCGACAATTCCACCCGGTCCTGCATGGATTCGAGGGCACGGCGAATTCGAGAGGAATAGGAGTACAGCGTTTGGACCGGGTTGTGCGGGAGCTCGTCCTCGTCGCCCCACACCCAGTCGGCCATCTCCGCCGCAGGTACCAGCTGGCCAGGGCGGGTGAGCAGCACGGCGAGCATGCCGCGCAGCTTCAACGAACCCCAATGCGCACCGATCGCGCCGCCGACCCGTATCCCCGTTTGCCCCAGAATCGTGAATCGCGCATCCACCAGCGCCACCCCTCGCGTCCCCGCTCAAAGTGTCCTCTCCCTTCAGCGGCGATGCAATGCACTTGTGCTGCCGAATGTGACAGATGGGTGACAGTCCATTGACATGAGGTCGTGAATAGCGCCGGAACACCTCGGACCACCTTGATCAGAACGGCCATGAACTGCGCGAAGAGTTTCTGACAGCTCAGTGAACACCCGAGCCGGGAGGGTCTGTTCATCACTTCGACCGACGGAGGCGAAATGAGCTGGTCCACGACCCCGCTCGGCGCGGGAGGCGCGCACCGGGTGACCGTGCCCAGGTGCCGCAAGGTGCTGGTGATCGTTCCGAGCGTGGTGGCGGGTACCCGACTGCTCGACCTGCTGCCGTTGCTGGAAGCTGACCACCGGCTGCAGGTCTACTTCACGCTGCCCGAACCGGACGGCAGCACCACGGCGTTCGTCGCCGCGATCGGCGGGCTGGTCATCCCGTGGGAGCTGGCGCTGCAGCACGAGTTCGACCTCGTGCTCGCGGCGAGCTACCGGTTCGTCGACCGCGCGCCGGGACCGGTTCTCGTGCTGCCCCACGGCGCGAGTGCGATGAAGTCACGACGGCGGATGCGCCACACCGCCGAGCCGGTGCACGGTCTCGACCGGCAGCTGCTCATGCGCGACGGCAAGGTGCATGCGGCGGCGATCGTGCTGTCACACGACCAGGAGCTCGACGTGCTCGCCGAGTCGTGCCCGGAGGCATTCGGCAGGGCCGTGGTGGCGGGCGACCTCTGCCTCGACCGGATGCGGGCGAGCTTGCCGTTCCGCGAGCACTACCGCCGTGCGCTGGGCATCGAGCCCGGCGAGGCGTTCGTGACGATCAGCTCGACGTGGACGGCGGAGTCGACGTTCGCCCAACGCCCGGAGCTCTACCGGGAGCTGCCGCGCGAGGTGCGGGTCGGGGCCGTGCTGCACCCGAACATCACCGCGGTGCACGGCAGGTGGCAGGTGCGCGCCTGGCTGGCCGACTGCGACGTGATCGTCATTCCGCCGGAGGAAGGCTGGCGCGCGGCGGTGATCGCGAGCGATGTCGTCATCGGCGACCACGGCTCGACGACGCAGTACGCGGCTGCGGTCGGCCGGCGCGTCTTGCTCGCGACCTGCCCGGAGGTCCGCGAAGGCAGTCTCGCTCACGTGCTGCGCGAGCGGGTCCCGACCTACACCGGCGATCTCGACCAGGCCGTGCGGGTGCCGGGCTTCGCCGAGCTCCTCAGCTCACGCCTCGATCGAGCGGGAGAGGTTCTGCGCGCCACCATGTACGGCTTGATCGGCATCGAGGAGCCGGCCTTCCCCGCTCCGATCGCACCGGTGCCGGTGAGCCGTGTTCGTTGACGAGGGCGTGGTCAGGGAAGACGGCGTGCTGCTCGTCCGCACGGAGCGGGCAGCACGGAAGTGGTGGACGCTCGCCGACGTGTTGCTGGCCGCGCCACAACGGTCAGCCGGGCTCGCCCTCGCTGCCGCCCGGCTGTTGCTGAGCCGGTACGTCGGCTGCTCGCTCGTCGTCGTTCCGATCGACAGCGCCGAGCCGGTCCCTGACCCGGTCGGCGCTCGGGTCGAACGATTCGCTGTAGCAGGCCAGTGCGGCGCGATAGTGGTCACGGGCGAGCAGCCAGTCGCGCTGCCGCTCGGCGATCTCGCCCAGCAACTCGAACGCGTCGGCGACGTGCAGCGGTGAGCCGGCGTCCCGGACGTCGGCGAGCACGCCGTGTGCCAGCATGAGCGACTCGTCGAACCGACCGGCGTGCAGGAGTGCGCGCGACAGGAACACCCGTGCCCGCGCCTTGTCCACCGCGTTGTCCAGCGACGCCTCCGACTCCCGCAGCTCGGTGATGGCCTCGTTTAAGCGCCCGAGATCGATCAGCACCTCGCCGACGCGCCGCCGGGCGAGACCGATGCCGCGGACGCGTCCGTGATGGGTCTCGACGTTGACACCTTCGCGGAAGTACCGCAGCGCGACCTCGAACTCGCCCTTGAGCCGGTGGGTGTGCCCCAGCAGCACCAACGCGGTCGCCCGGCTGCCGAGGTCGTGGTCTCCCGCGAGCTCGAGCACGACCCGCACCTGCTCGGTCACCTCGTCGAGCCGGCCGAGGTTGCGCAACGCGACCGCGAGCTGGATGCGCAGCCTGGCCTCCGCGGTCTGCTCACCGCACGACTGCGCCGCCGCCACGGCGAGCTGGTGGGTGAACAGCCAGTCCGAGTAGTGGTGCCGACGCTGGAACAACGCGAACATCGCCTCGGCGAGCTGCCAGACCAGCTCCGGCCAGCCGCGGTCCTCGGCAGCGCGCAACGCCTGCACGAGGTTGTCGCGTTCGTGGTCGAGCCAGTCCAAGGCCTCCGCGCGGGAGCCGAACGCGTCGGGATCCGCCGTTTTGAACCGCAGCCCCACCCGCGGCCGGCCGGGGATCGCGGCGGAGTCGGCGACGACCGCCTTGTCCAGGTAGAACTCCACGGCTCGCTGGACCGCCCGCTCGACATCGGCGTCGGTCTGCTCGCGCGCGTGCAGGCGCAGGAGGTCGTGGAACCGGAACCGGTCGTCGCCGGCCTCGCTGAGGAGGTTCTTCTCGACGAGGTCGTCCAGGTCGTCCTCCACCTCGCCGACGTCGTCCGCGAGCATCGCCGCCGCCACCTCGACCCCGAAGCTCGGTCCGGGGTGCCACGAGGTCAGGCGGTAGAGCCGTGCTTGCCGCGGCGGCAGGTCAACATAGGACAGATCGAGCACCGCGCTCACGGAGGCGGACCCACCGAGGTCCAGGTTGGACAGCCGACGGTTCTCGGTCCTCAGCTCGTCCACCTCCCTGGCGAGCGAGCGGCGCGGCCGCCGGGACAGCCGCGCGCCGATCACGCCGAGCGCGATGGGCATCCCGCCGCACAGCCGCGCGAGCTCACGGGCGGCGTCGGCCTCGACCGCGAGCCGGGGTTCACCCACAACCCGTTCCAGCAACTCAACTGACGCCTGTACGCCCATCGGGTCGACGTCGATGAACCGGGCACCGTCCATGCCGAGCGGGCTCAGTCGCCAGCGGCTCGTCACCACGACCACGCAGCCGGCCGACGCGGGCAGCAGCGGGCGCACCTGCCCGGCGCTCGCCGCGTTGTCGAGCAAGATCGAGAACGCGCGGTCCGCCGTCAGCGAGCGGAACAACGCCTGCCGTTGCGGGAGGCCGGGCGGCACCACCTCGACCCCGAGCGCGCCGAGGAACCACTCCAGCACCTCGTCCGGCTGGGCGGCTTCGGCGTGGGCACCGAGGTCGACGTAGAGCTGCCCGTCGGGGAACCGGTCGCGCGTGTCGTGCAACCACCGCAGCGCCAACGAGGTCTTGCCCACGCCGCCGGGACCGCTGACGACCACGAGCAGCTGGTGTTCCTCGTGCTCCCACCACCGGTCGAGCTCGGTCAGCTCGTCAGCTCGGCTGACGAACACCCGCGGCGGAGGCGGCAGCTGTTGCGGCACCGGGTTTCCACGTGCGCTGGAATGGATGTGGAGACTGCCGATCGAGCCCGCCTGCACCACGTTCCCGCTGACCGTCCCGGACACGGAGTTCTCGACCTCGGCCACCCGGCATCACCCCACGCCTCACGCTACGACGTGTTTTGATTCCATGACACCCAAGACCGGGTTAATTGGATCAGCACTCCATTCCCCATGCGGATCATGTCGAGTTCTCCGCAGCCCGGTCACCTGCTCTCGCTGTTCCCCCTCGCCCGCGCGTTCGCCGAACGCGGCCACGGCGTTCGGGCAGGATCTGGTCGTGCTGGAGGCGTACGACTTCGTCGGTCCGCTGATGGCTGCTGCGAACGATGTGCCGCTGGCCTCTCCCCCGTGGCGGACGCTGATCAGGGAATGCGAACGGACCCGGGACGAGGCCGAGGTGCGGCTCGCCCGACAGGTGATCGACATGATCGGCGGGAATGCCTGGTCCGAGTGGGGCCTTGTACCCGGTCGTGAAGCTCGTCTACGTCTTCGACGCCTACTGCGGCTGGTCGCACGCCTTCTCCGGCACGCTGCGCGCCCTCACCGAACGCCACCCCGACCTGCCCGTGGAGGTCGTCTCCGGTGGGCTGTTCACCGGGTCGCGGCGCGTGCCGATCCGCGAGTTCGGGTTCATCAAGGACGCGAACGTGGAGGTGACCGCACGTACGGGCGCGCGGTTCGGCGACGCGTTCAACCGGCTGCTCGACGAGGGCGAGTTCGTGATGGACTCCGAGGGTGCCGCCCGCGGGGTGGCCGCGGTGCGCGAAGCCGCGCCGGAGCGGGCCGCTGAGCTGGCCATCGCGGTGCAGCAGGCGTTCTTCCACGACGGCAGGAGCCTGTCCGACCCGGAGACGTTCCGCGGGATCGCCACCGACTTCGGGCTCGACGGCGACGTGGTGGTCGCGGCGTTCCACAGCGCACAGCCGGAGGCGGACTTCGTGCGCGCGGCGCGGTTCGGTGTCAGCGGCTACCCGACGCTGATCGCGCTCGACGGGACGAACGGGTACGCGCTCGCCCGCGGGCACGCGACGGCCGAGGAGGTCGAGGAACGGCTCGCGGCCATCCGCTGAGCAGGGTGCCAGATGTTGTGCCTTCGACGCCCCGAGGTTCGCGCGGCGGTTCAGCTCACGTGCACGTGGTGGCGCCCGGCCCAGGCCCCCACGACCGGCAGCACGTCGGTCATCCACTCGCGTGCCGCGGCCGTCAACTCGTACCTCGCCGCCCGGCGGATCACGAAACCGTTGTCCTGCAGGCGTTCCAACGTCCGGTGCACGGTCGGGCCCGCCGTGGCGACGAGCTCCTCGAACGCCTTCGGACCCTCTGACAGCTCCACCAGCACGTGCGGCAGCAGGTCGCTGCCCATCAGCTCCTGCAACACGAGCAGGTGGTGCAGCGCCGCGGTGTCCGTGCGGCGTTCCGCGAACGAGCCGGGGTCGTGCACCTGGACGCGCGCCCGGCCGCCGCGCTTGGCGAGCTGCAGTGCGGCGTCGGCCTCGCGGACCAGGTCGACCACCGTGGCACCGGGGTCGGGGACGTGCGCGCCGACGCCGATCGAGGCGGTCTGGCCGGTCAGCGTGAGGCCGTAGCCGTCGTTCGTGGTGATGTCGGTCCGCAACGCCCTGATGCCGCGCAGGATCCGCTCGGCGACCACGGCGGCCTCGCCCGGTGTGGTGCGCGGCAGCAGGACCAGGAACTCGTCGCCGCCGTACCGGCAGACCAGGTCGGCGGAGCGGGTGTGCGTCGTCAGCACGCCCGCCACGTCGGTCAGCACCACGTCGCCGGCCGGGTGGCCGTAGTCGTCGTTGATCTTCTTGAACCGGTCGAGGTCGATCATGAGCAGCGCGACCTGCTCCCAGCGGCGCTGCGCCCTGCGGTACAGCGCGGGTGCCTGGTCGTCCCAGCCCCAGCGGCCGAGCAGGCCGGTGAGGCGGTCCGTGGCCCAGGCACCGAGCGGCTGAGCGCAGGAACCGCACCGCGAGGGAGCGCTCTCGTCGTGCAGGACAAGGGAACGAGCAGCACCGTCGTTCACAGTCAGCCCCATCCGCGCCGTCGTCATCAGTCCCCCCAGACGTCAGCCCTGACTGGCCTCAGCTGCCACGTTCAACTGAAGTGACGTCGTTCGGATCAAACGCGACACAGCAGTGGAAGCGGCGGACTGTGAGCATAGGGCTACGCACTGGTGGATTCAACCCTTGTGATGCCATATGCTCGCGAGGTTCCACAGCAGTGGAATGATTGCCGGCCGTAGGGTCGCTCCAGCGGAGGTGTGGCGTGAGGCCGTTCGCCGAGGTCCTCAACGAGCTGTGCAACAACCCGCCCAACCACCCCGGCAAGATGACCAACGTGGCGCTCGCGGCGGCGGTCAGGGAACGCGGCGGGGACATCGGGCACGGCTACATCTCGCAGCTGCGGCTCGGCGTCAAGGACAACCCGACCTGCCAGGCCGTCGTCGACCTCGCCGGCGCGCTCGGCGTGCACCCCGCCGTGTTCCTGGGCGGACGGCGCGAGCTCTACCGCGATGAACGCCCCGGCTGGCGCGCCACCGCGCTGAGCACGCTGTTCGAGGCGGTGCACCCGCCCGACCGCGGCCCGTGGTCGCCGGAGGAGGTCGCGGCGTCGATCAGCAGCGCCGGCCACTACGGCAGCATCTCCGCGAGCTACATCCGCGAGCTGCTCAGCCAGGCCAGCGCGAACCCGCGGCTCAAGCACATCCTCGGGCTCGCCGACCACTTCGGCGCCGATCCCGCGTACTTCTTCGACGACGACGTCGCGGCGAAGGTCGACTCGGAGCTGACCGACTTCCTGGCGTTGCGCGAGCTCGGCGTGGTCGAGTTCGTCACCCGCCTGGCCGAGCGGACGGGTGAACTCTCCCCGCAGGCCAGAGCCGCTGCGGTAGAAGGGTTCCGGCAGGCGCTGGAGGTCGGCGAGGGCTGGACGTTCCCGATGAAGGGCCGCCGCACCCCGCCCGAGAACGCGTGAAGATCGCGATCTGGACCGCTGCTGCCGAGGACGAGAGGAGGCGCCGGGTGAACCGCAGGAAGCTGCGCGAGCTCGTCGACGAGGTCACCCGCGACCTCGACCTGCCGCCTGACGCGACGCACCGGGACGCGAGCCGCCGGGTCTGCGAGCTCATGGGCGAACGGCTCGGGAGCCCGGTCGAGGTGCGCTTCGCGCAGATCACCGGGACGACGTGCCTGAGCGGCGCGACGGCGTTGCTGGAGAACGGCACGTACCTCGTGCTCTGCGCCGACTCGCCGTCGTGGTACCACCGCCTGCACGTGCTGCTGCACGAGTTCGCGCACGCGTTGCTGCGGCACGAGCCGGTGGCGCTGACCAAGGCCGAGGGCATGCGCAAGCTCGCCCCGAACCTGCTGCCGCGGATGGCGCAGATCATCGCCGGGCGCACCACGCTCACCGAGGACGAGGAGCGCCAGGCCGAGAACCTCGCCGACCACCTGCTGGAGCGCCTGACCGAGCACCACGTGTGGGCGGACACGGCGGGCACCGACACCGCTCCGCACGTGCGGCGGATCGCCGAGTCGCTCGAGGGGCGATCCCGCTGGGTGCGTCGTGGCGATCTTTGACCTGGCCTACCTCTCCAGCGGTCTGACCGGTCTGCTCCTGCTCGCCTACAAGATCCGGGCGCTGCGCTCGAACTGGGGCAGCCCCAGGGTCGTCGCGCTGATCTCGACGGTGTCGTTCTCCGCGTTCGCCGTGTTCTTCGCCGCGCCCGCGAACATCACCTGGATCAACTGGGTGTCGGGCGTGCCGAACTTCGCGGCGCTGCTGGTGTACTCGCTCGTGGTCGGGTTCTCCGGCTCGTCGTTCGCGTTGGTGCTGTACTGGCGTTGCCCACCGGTCCAGGCGTGGCAACGGGTCCGGCTGATCCTCATCGGCTACGGCACGATCATCGCGGCGATGGTGGTGCTGTTCTTCAAGTCCGAGGTCGGCGACGAGCGCCAGGTCGACTTCGACACGTTCTACGCCACGCAGCCGACGGTGGCGGTGTTCCTGTTCATCTACTTCGTGGCCACGGCGGTCGGCTGCGGCGGGCAGGCCTACCACTGCTGGCAGGGTGCGCGTGACGAGGCGATCTCGGCGCGGCCGTGGCTCGCGCGGGGGCTGCGCTGGTACGCGCTCACCGGTCTGGGCCCGGTGGCGTTCGCTGTGGTCAAGCTGTTCGTGCTGCTGATGAACTGGGCCGGTGAGCGCAGCTTCGACGTGCTGAGCACGGCCGCACCGCTGGTGGCGGCGCTCAGCATCGTCCCGCTGGTGATCGCGATGGCGTTGCCGGTGTTCGGGCCGCGCCGCCCGTCGCCGCGGCTGTGGCTGCGCCGGTGGCGGACGTACTTCCTGCTGCGGCCGCTGCACCGGTCGCTGGCGCACGTGAACCCGCACATCGTGCTGGTCGCGCCGGGCAAGTTCCTGAACCCGCACCACCGGGTGCGCAGGCAGATCATCGAGCTGAACGACTGGCGCTGGGCGCTGACGCCGTACTACGACCTGTCCGTGGGCGAGTCGGCCACCACCCTGGCCCGCGCGGCCGAGCTGCCCGCCGACGAGCTGGCCGCCGTGGTCGAGGCCGCCCAGCTGCGCGCCGCCGGCACCACCGAGGCCCGCCGCAGGCCACCTCAGCGCCGTCCCGCCGCCGAGATCGTCGACGGGACGGACCTCTCGACCGAACACGACCGGTGGGTGCGCATCTCGCGCGCGTTCCAGCACTCGCCCATCGTCGACGCCGCGGTGGCCGACGCCGCCCGCGTGCACGCAGCAGGGGGAAACGACTAGATGGCACCGACACACGCCGTGGTCCTCGGCGGAGGACTCGCCGGGATGCTCGCCGCGACCGTCCTCGTCAAGCACTACGACGAGGTCACCGTGGTCGAGCGGGACCAGCTGCCGGACGGCCCCGAGCCGCGCACCGGCGTGCCGCAGGCCCGGCACGCACACCTGCTGATGTCCGGTGGCGCCCGCGCGATCGAGGAGCTGCTGCCCGGCACGCTGGACGAGCTCCTCGCCGCCGGCGCGCACCGCATCGGCGTGCCCAACGCGCTGGTGTCGCTGAGCGCGCAGGGCTGGGTGCCGCGGTTCCCGGAGATGCAGTACATCGTCTCGTGCAGCCGCAGCCTGCTCGACTGGGTCGTGCGCAGCCAGGCGTTGCGGGACAACAAGATCTCGGTGCTGACCGGCACGGAACCGGTGTCGTTGCTGGGTGACGGCGACGCCGTGACCGGGGTGCTGGTGGAGGACCGCGTCTCCCGCGAGCGCGTCTCGCTGGAGGCGAACCTCGTCCTCGACGCCACCGGCCGCGCCTCGAAGCTCGCGCGGTGGCTCGCGGACTTCGGGCTGCCCGAGGTGCCGCAGGAGACGGTCGACTCCGGTCTCGCCTACGCCACGCGCGTGTACCGCGCCCCCGCCTCGGCCGCGACGGACTTCCCGATCGTCAACGTGCAGGCCAACCCGCGCGACCCGCACCCCGGTTGCACGGCGACGCTGCTGCCGATCGAGGGCGGGCGCTGGCTCGTGACGCTCTCCGGCACCCGCGGCGGCGAGCCCACCACCGACGAGTCGCGGTTCGTCGACTTCGCCCGCTCGGTCCGCAACCCGGTCGTCGGCGACCTCATCGCCGACGCCGAGCCGCTGACCCCGGTCTACGGCGCCCACGGCACCGCGAACCGCCGCCTGTTCTTCGAACGCCTGAAGTCCTGGCCCACGGGCGTGCTCGCGCTCGGCGACTCGGTCGCCACCTACAACCCGGTGTACGGCCACGGCATGTCGATCGCCGCGCAGAGCGCGCTGGCCCTCGACGCGGGCCTGCGCTCCGGTGCCACCGCGCAGCAGGTGCAGCGCGCCATCGCGAAGGTCGTCGACGGCGCCTGGGCCATGGCCACCAACCAGGACATCCTCTACCCCGACGCGATCGGCAAGCCGCTGCCGCTGGCGGGCCGCGTCCTGCAGCGCTACGTCGACCGCCTGGTCCGCACCGCGACCTCCGAACCGGCGGTGACCCGCGCGTTCATCGACGCGTTCACCCTCTCCGGCCCGATGACGAACCTGATGAGCCCCAGGGTGTTCCTGGCGACCCTCCGCGGCCCGCGCACCGCTGCCCCCGCCCCGACGCTGACCGCGGAGGAACGCGCCCGCGTCACCGGCCCGGCGTGAAGTCCAGGCTCTGCACGTACTCCATCGCCCTGCTGAACTCCGGGTCGCGCATCCTGGCGTCCAGCTCGTCCGGGGCCGGTTCGGCGACCCGCTGGTGCACCCACCACAGGTTGCCGAACGGGTCGGCGAACCTGCTCACCCGGTCGCCCCAGAACAACTCGGTCGGCTCGGTGAGCACCCGCGCGCCGTTCTCCACCGCCCGCAGGAGAACAGCCGCGTCGTCGGCGACGTACAACCGCAGGAACCCCGGTGTGGCCGGCCAGTCCGGATGGTCGAACATCATCACCACCGAGTCCCCGATCCGCACCTCGGCGTGGCCGATCGCCCCGGCCTGCCCGACGCGCCCCAGCTCCACCGCCCCGAACACCTCGACGACGAACTCGATCAGCTCCACCGTGCGGCCGCGCGTGATCAGCCACGGCGTGACGGTGTGGTAGCCCTCCGGCACAACGTTCATGGCCCGACCGTATGGCCGATGTAGGACGACATCGGTCCTACTTCTGGCCTAGGTTTCCGGCATGAGCGACGCCGCCCGGCTCCTGCGCCTGTTGTCCCTGCTGCAAACCCCGCGCGAGTGGCCGGGCAGCGAGCTCGCCACCCGCCTCGGCGTCACCGGCCGCACGATCCGCCGCGACGTCGACCGCCTGCGCGACCTCGGCTACCCGGTGGAGGCGACCCTCGGCACCCTCGGCGGCTACCGCCTGGTCGCCGGCCAGGCCATGCCCCCGCTGCTCCTCGACGACGAGGAGGCCGTCGCCATCACCCTGGGCCTGCACACCGCGGCCCGCCAGCCCGTGTCCGGCATCGCCGACGCCTCCCTGCGCGCCCTCGCGAAACTGCGCCAGGTCCTGCCCCCGCGCCTGGCCCGCCGCGTGGCGACCCTGACCGCCACGACCTCGTCCTCGCCGGTCCCCGCGGCCGCACTGGTCGACCCCGCCCAGCTGACCGTGGTCGCCGCCGCCGCACACGCCTGCGAACGCCTGCGCTTCTCCTACGTCTCCACCGAGGGCGTGACCTCGAAACGCCACGTGGAACCCACCCGCCTCGTCGCACTCGGCCGCCGCTGGTACCTGCTCGCCCACGACCTCGACCGCGCCGACTGGCGCGTCTTCCGCCTGGACCGGATCACGTCGGCCCTCGCGACCGGCGCCCGTTCCACCCCGCGCACCGCACCCGGCGGCGACGCCGTGGAGTACGTGGCACAACGGATGTACGACTCGGTGCCGGTGCACCGGGCTTCCGCGACGCTGCGGTTGCCGGTGGAGGTGGCGCGGGCCCGCCTCGGTGACGCCGCCGGGGAGCTGCGGGCACTCGACGCGGCGTCGTGCCGGTGGGAGAGCGGGGAGGACACCGTCGAGTACCTGGCGTTCCGGTTGACGTTGCTGGACTGCGACTTCACGGTGCACGGACCGGGGGCGCTGGTCGACCACCTGCGCAGGGTGGCGGCCCGCATCACCCACTCGATAGGCGCCGGTTCAAGGACAGAAACATGACAAACGATCTGAACCGCACCTGGATCGTTAACCTGCGACCCACGGCAACTGTCCGCAGACCCCCCAAGGCACAGCGGAAGAACGGTGACTCCCGTGCCCTTAGACATCCACCCGAAGGTGTTCCTGGCGTACGCCCACAAGGACCGCCAGCACGCCGACGCCCTGCAAGCCGGCCTGGAAGCCCGCAACGTCACCACCTCCCTCACCGAGCTGACCGACGCACCGGTGCCCGACGCGATCGCGTCGTCGGACTACTACGTCCTGCTGTGGTCGTCCCACACGCCGTCGCGCGAATGGGCCACGGACACCTGGATCGCCGACTTCGCGGCGGAGCTGACCCGCCGCCGCGCGTTCCTGTTCATCGTGCGCGTGGACGAGGAGCCGCTGCCGTTGCTGACGCCGCGCAAGCACGTGGACCTGGTGGACGCGGTCGAGCGGCTGGTCACGGCGTGGCGGTCGGACCGCAAGTCGGCGTTGCCGGTGTTCCCGCAGCCGCGGCCACCGGTCGCGGACGGGCCCACGGTCGCGGTGTCGGTGCGCAGCCACGACCTCGGCATCACGCACGTGGTGATGGCGCCGCTGCACCTGACCGGCGAGGCCCTGCACGGGGCCGTGCACACCGCCTTGCGGTTGCCGGAGGAGCAGGTCAGCTTCGACGGCACGGTCGCGATCCGGTTCTCCTACCAGCTGTTGCACCAGGACAGCCCGATCGCGCGGGATGAGTCCACTGTGGACCTGACAGCGGTCGACCTCGGCATCAGGGTCGAGTGGCTGGGCCCCGAGGACGCGCTCGACGTCGACCAGCAACGGCTGCTGCTCATCGCCGCGTTCCGCCATTTGCTCCCGTAGCGGTTCACCCGTTCCGGGGTCACACACGCGTGCATGCAACCCGGTAGGTTGACCGGCATGTCCGAGCCGTTCTCGTGGGTGCCCGCAGGAATCAACACCGACGTGCCCAGCGCGGCGCGCGTCTACGACTTCCTGCTGGGAGGTGGCCACAACTTCGCCTCCGACCGCGTGGTCGGCGAGAAGGTCCTCGGCGTGCTGCGCGACGGCCGGGCCATCGCCGCGTCGAACCGGTCGTTCATGCGCCGGGCCGTGCTGATGATGATGCAGCAGGGCATCACGCAGTTCCTGGACCTGGGCTCGGGCATCCCGACGGTCGGCAACGTGCACGAGATCGTGCAGCAGGAGAACCCGGACGCGCGCGTCGTCTACGTCGACTACGACGAGGTCGCCGTCTCGCACAGCCAGCTGATCCTGGAGGGCAACCCGAACGCCGGCGTCGTGCAGGCCGACATGTGCTCCCCGCGGGACGTGCTGTCCGACCCGGTCGTGGAGGACCTCATCGACCTGTCCCGGCCCGTCGGCCTGCTGATGGTGGCCGTGCTGCACTTCGTGCCCGACGAGAAGGGTCCCGCCGACGTCGTCGCGCGTTATCGCGACGCCATGCCGCAGGGCAGCCTCATCGCTTTATCGCACCTCACGGCCGACTTCAAGCCGCAGGAGATGGGGTCCGTCGTCGAGGCCATGCAGCACAGCCGCGACCCCATGTACTTCCGCTCGCGCGACGAGTTCCTCCCCATGTTCGAGGGCATGGAGGTCCTGGAACCGGGCGTCGTCGCAGCACCGCACTGGCACCCCGAGCTCGGCCCCGCCGGAGAGGGCGGCCCCGAGGACGTCTACGTGGGACTCGCCCGCAAGCGCTGAGCACCACCACGGGAGAATGGCCTCCGTGGAGCCGCTCGAGACCGCGCCGGGTGTGCGGGCACGGATGAGCAAGCAGAAGTCCCGCGACACCCAGATCGAGATCGAGCTGCGCAGGGCGCTGTTCGCCGCGGGCCTGCGCTACCGCGTGCACCGCCGGCCCCTGAAGAGCGTGCGCAGGGAGGCCGACATCGTCTTCACCGGCGCGAAGGTCGCGGTCTTCGTCGACGGGTGCTTCTGGCACGGCTGCCCCGAGCACGCCACGTGGCCCAGGAACAACGCCGAGTTCTGGCGGACGAAGATCGAGACCAACCGCCGCCGTGACCTCGACACGGACGCGAAGCTCACCGATGCCGGCTGGCTGGCGGTGCGCGTGTGGGAACACGAGGACGCCGCAGCCGCGGCCGCCCGCGTGCACGAGGTGGTGCTGAGCAGGCGACCGCGCTGATCGAGCCGGGCGCTTTTCCCTCCTCCAAGACCGGGGTGTCGTGGCGTGATCTGCCGAAGCGGCATGGGGACGGGCGGGTCGTGCGGCGGGCAGACCGAATCAGATGATCATGCTGTCGGCCGGTCCCGCGGCGGCCGTCGGCGGACGACTGCGTGTACTGATGTGCGTTCACCCCGATGGAGCATCAAGTCGCCCGTCCGCGACGCCGATGACCAGCATGTAGCCCGCCGGAGGGCCGCTACGATCACTGCGTGCGCGAACCGCTTGAACGAGATGACGAGATCGCGCACATCCGCGAAGCCCTGGACGCAGCCACCCGTGGTGAGGGTCGTGTCGTCGTCATCGAGGGGCGTGCGGGCATCGGCAAGACGCGGCTCGTGCACGAGTGCCGTGAGCTGGCCAAGGAGCGCGGGTTCGGGCGGTTGCAGGCGGTCGGCGACGCCCTGGAGAGCGCCATGGCGTGGGGGGTCGTGCGGCAGCTGGTCGAGCGGTCGATCTCGCGCTACTCGGGTGAGGTGAGGGAGAAGATCCTCGCCGGGCCGTCGGGGGCCGCGCTCAGGGCCCTCGACGACGCGGCGCTCGACCCGAGCGAGGCCGAGCTCGCGCGCACGTTGCACTCGCTGTGGTGGGTGGCGGTGGACCTCTCCTCCACCCGGCCGCTGCTGATCACCGTGGACGACGCGCACTGGGCCGACCTGTCGTCGCTGCGGTTCCTCGGCTACCTGGCGCGCCGGATCTCCGACCTGCCGATCGCGCTGGTCGTGGCCACCCGGCCGCCCGCGGACAACGCGGGCCCGCTCGCGCAGCTCAGCATGTCGGCCGACCGGTTGCTGCCGCGGCCGCTCACCCCGGACGCGATCGGCAGGCTGGTCGGCGGGCACGCCGAGGTGGTGAAGGCCGTGCACGCGGCCAGCGGCGGCAACCCGTTCCTGGCCGGGGTGCTGGTCGACGAGCTGGCGGCGCTCGGGTTGCCGATCGACGACCCGGACACGGCGGCGGAGGTCGGTGGGCTGGGGCCCAGCACGGTCTTCCGCGCCACGCTCGGTCGTCTGCCGGCGGACGCCGTCTCTCTCGCGGGTGCGGTCGCGGTTCTCGGCACGCACGCAGATCCGTGGCAGGCCGCGGCACTCGCGCGGACCGAGGACCTGACGGCCGCGGTCGAGGCGTTGGTGGCGGCGAACGTGATCGTCCCCGGCGACCACCTGGAGTTCGTGCACCCCGTGGTGCGTGAGGCGGTGTTGAGCAGTCTCGGCCCGATTGCGCGCGGGTCGTTGCACGCGCGCGCTGCGACGGCGTTGGCCGAAGCCCACGCACCGGCAGACCGGATCGCCGCGCACCTCGTCCACGCTCCGAAGGGCACGCTGCCGAACGCTGCCGACGTGCTCAGGAAGGCTGCGTCGGCGCTGATGGCCGCCGGTGACGCACGTACGGCCGCCGCACACCTCGCACGGGCCGTGGACGAACGGCCCGACGACGCCGCGTTGCGCGCGGAGCTCGGCCGGGCGTTGCTGCGCACCGGTGACGCGGTCAACGCCCACCGCCACCTGAAGGCCGCCGCGGCGGGGCTCCCGGACGCCGAGCTGGTGGCCGCCGCTGCTTCCGCGACGGCGGTGGTCGAGGGGCCCGCGGCGGCGATAGCGGAGCTCACCGAGGCCATCGCCCAGCGGCCGGTCGGCGAGTCGCGGCTGCACCTGGAGGCACGGCTCGCGGTGTTCCGCTCGTTCCTGCCGGACCAGCGCCAGACCGCGTCCGCGCACCTGAGCAGCTACCAGCACCTCGCCGGAGGCACCCCCGACGAACGCACGCTGCTGGGTCTTCTCGCGCAGATGGGCCGCTACGAGGTGTGGCCGCACGACGAGGTGGCCGCGACCGCGACGCGTGCGTTGGCCAACGGCGCGTATCTGGACGACGCGACCGGAAGCACCGACGAGATGGTCGCGTGGCTCGTGGCGCTCCTCGCGCTGATGGCCGCGGACGGGGTCGACACGGCGCAACGGGAGATCGAACGCGCACGGCTCAAGGTGCGCACCCACGGTTCACCGATCGAGTTCGCGATGGTGGCGAACGCGACCTCGTTCCTGAGCTGGCGCAAGGGCAAAATGCGTGCGGTCGAGGCGGAGGCCGAGGCCGCGCTGGCCGCCGTCGCCCAGGAGGACCCCACGTCCACGGTGATCAGCCTGCGCGCGACCTCCACCCACTTCGCCGTGTACGCCGCACTGGAACGTGGCGACACGGCAGCAGCAGCGTCGCTCATCGACGCCTTCGACCGGGCACACGCCCACGCCCGCCCGACCATGCCGACGATCTGGTTGCACGAGGTGCGCGCGCTCATCGCGTTGGCGGAGAACGACCCGCGCAAGGCGATGTTCGAGGCCTACCGCCAACGCGACGCGATGCACGAGGTGCACGTCGACCCGCCCACGATCCCGTGGCGCGCACCGGCGACGAGGGCCGCGCTGCTGCTGGGTGAGCACGAGCTGGCGGTGGAGCTCGCCACCGAACAGCTGGAGGTCGCCCGCGCGTGGGGGGCCGCCACCGAGGTGGGGGCCGCGTTGCGGCTGCTCGCCCACGCCGACGCCACCGCACGCCTGGACCTGCTGACGGAGTCCGTCGAGGTCCTGGAGGGCTCCCCCGCCCGTCTGGAGCTGGCCCGGTCGCTGGTCGACCTCGGCGAGGCGCTGCGGGTGGCCCGCAAGCGCTCCGACGGGCGCGAACCGCTGCACAAGGCGATCGAGCTGGCCGGTGAGTGCGGCTCCGCGGTGCTCCGGACGCGCGCCACCGAGGCCTTGGAGGCGCTCGGCGACCGGCCGCGCCGGCAGGTCGTGGTGGGTGCGGAGGCGTTGACCGCCTCGGAACGCCGGGTCGCCGACCTGGCCGCGGCGGGGCGGGCGAACCGGGAGATCGCGCAGGAGCTGTTCGTGACGCCGAAGACGGTGGAGAACCACCTCGGCCGCATCTACACGAAGCTCGGGATCGCGGGTCGCAGGGACCTCTCCCGCGTTCTCGCCTGAAGCAGATGCACGTGGGGGTGTCCCTGATACACCCAACTTCCGCGCTGGAGGGTTGAGGGTTCTCCCCTCATGCCCTTGGGGGTCCGCCTCGGCGAATCTTGTGCCACCGCAGGGGAACACAGGAACTCGAAGGGGACACCGACATGATCCGCAACGCTCTGATCGCCACTGCCGCGACCGCCACCATCGCCTCCGTCTTCGCCCCGATGGCGTCGGCCGACCCGGTCATCGGCACGCCGCCGCCGTGTGTGAGCGCCTCCGACCTGGCCGGACCGGACTTCACCGTCCGCAAGTGCGGTGTGAGCGACGTGGACCAGTTCCGCGCTGGGCTGGAGAACAACGGCGGCGCCTACTGCGGGCCCACCTCGCTCTACAACGTCCTGCACTACTGGGCTCACGAGAAGGACGCCCCGGTCGGCTGGATCACCACCAAGGTCGCCAACCTGAACCCGAAGGACCAGGCCGACTACGGCGTGATCACCAACTCGATCGGCCGGATCGGCGTCGACGCGAAGTACAACGGCAGCACCAACCTCACCAACCTGCGCACGGCGTGGACCATCGCCACCAAGCCGGCCCGTGACGCCGGCTGGACCACCACGACGGGCGCGGTCGACACCAAGAACTCCCCTGACTTCGCCGGTGAGCTCGCCAAGAAGCTCAACGAGGGCCCGCTGCAGCTCGTCTACGGCCGCTACAAGGAGGGCCCGACGACCGGGTCCCTGCAGCGCAGCGGTGGTCACATCGTGACCGTCGTGTCCGCCACGGGTTCCTTCGGCGGCAACACGGTCCAGCTGAAGCTGGCCGATCCGGGCCGTGCGGGGGACCACGGCGAGGGCGACTACCTGAAGACCCAGTCCGCCTACGAGGCGCTCGACGTGACGCTGACCAAGAAGTCGATCAAGCAGTACGTCGCGGTCGCGGACGACGAGAACACCGAGGTGGACGAGTCGCTGCAGCCCGGCACGTACCGCACGGTGACCCGCTGGGAGCTGACCGGTCCGCGCTACGTCGGCACCACCCGTCCGATGGTCGAGGCCTTCAACTGGTTCGACATGGCCAAGTGACACCGGACCGCGAGGGCCGTGCTCCCCAGGGGCACGGCCCTCGCGGCGTTGTTCTCAGACTGCTCTCACCCAACGCGTCTAACCTGGCCATATGCGTGTTCTCGTGGTGTCGGCCCCTCTGCTCGGGCACGTCTTCCCGCTGGTGCCGCTGGCGCTGGCGCTGCGCGAGGCCGGTCACGAGGTGGTCGTCGCCACCGGTGGTGAGGCGCTGAAGGCCGCGGAGTCGGGCCTGCCGGTCGAGGACGTCGTCCCGGCCGGGGTCCACTTCGGCCGGATCGCGGCCCGGATCGTGGTCACGCACCCGCTGGTGGCGCGCAGGGAGCTGCGGGGCAGCGGTGAGCTGGGGTTCGTCTCCCGCCTCTTCGGCGCCGTCGGCAACGCGATGACGGCACCGTTGCGGGAGCTCGCCGCACGCTGGCGCCCGGACGTGGTGCTGCACGAACCGCTGGCCGCCGCGGGTTCGGCGCTGGGCGTGCCGTCGGTCGTGCAGGACGTCTCGCTGTTCGACGGGCTGCGGCTCACCGCCGCCGTCAGCGCTCGCATGGACGCCGAGACCCGTTCTCCCGCAACGGTTCTGCGCACCGCTCCCGCGAGTCTCGCGGAGTTCCCCGGTGGCCGGCCGATGCGGTTCGTGCCGCACAGCGGCGCTGGGGACGTGCCGGGCTGGCTCGCCGAACCGTCCGGCACGCCGCGCATCCTCGTCAGCCGCAGCACCGCGCCGGGTCCCGGTGCCGGCACGATGATGGCCGCGGTGGTGCGGGCCGCCGCCCACGTCGACGCCGAGTTCGTGCTGGTCCGCCCGGACCGCACCGGCGGGCTGCCGGACAACGTGCGCACCACCGGCTGGGTGCCCGTCCCGGCGGTGCTGCCGTTCTGCGACGGCATCGTCCACCACGGCGGCGCGGGCACGCTGCTGGCGGCGCTGGCCGCGGGCGTCCCGCAGCTGGTCGAGCCCGGCCCCGGCGACCGGACGGTGCACGCCACCGCGGTCGCCGAGCGCGGCGCCGGGCTGAAGGCGGCGGCCGGTGACGTCACCCCGGAACTGCTGACCACGCTGATCACCGCCCCGGCTCTGCAGGCGGCCGCGCTGGAGGTGAGCACCGAACTCGCGAAGATGCCTTCACCCGCTGATATTGCCGCCGAATGGGAAAACATCATCACCTAGATCGAGCAAGCTGAACCGCACCCGGTTCAACGGGGCAGCACCTACTGTGATCGCGTGCGCATTCTCTTCTCGAGCCTGGGCTCGCACGGACACACCTATCCGTTGCTCCCGCTCGCGGTCGCCGCCCGCGAGCAGGGACATGACGTCCTCTACGCCGTGGACTCCGGTTTCCACGCCCCGCTGGCGCCGCTGGGGTTCACGGTCGTCGATGCGGGCCTGAGCATCTTCGACGCGTTCCACCAGGCCAACAGCCTGCACGGCACCGACCGGTTCACCCGCGACATGCTGCGGCAGACCGCCTCGGACGCCTTCGGTTCGGTGCTCCCCCGCGCCTACGCCCAGGACCTGGCGCCGGTCATGGAAAGGGACAAGCCGGACCTCGTCGTCTTCGAGATCATCAACCCCGGTGCGGGCATCGCGGCCATGCAGGCGGGAATTCCGACCGTGTGCCACGGATTCGGCAAGGTCGACGACCAGATGATCCCGGCGACCATGGTGGACCCGTTGCTGGCGTACCTCGCGGAACTCGGCATAACGCTGCCGAATGGGCAGAACTTCGGTCTCGGTTCGCCTTATCTCGACATCTTCCCGCCGTCGTTGCAGGACCTCGACCACCTGAGGGGCGTCGAGCGCATCCCGGTGCGGCCGGTGCCGTTCGCCGAGCCGCAGCCGCTGCCGGACTGGGTGCTCGAACACCGCAGGCCGCTGGTGTACCTGACGTTCGGCACGGCGTTCGCGGGTCTTGAGCTGATCCAGCGCGCGATCGCCGGGCTGTCCCGGTTGGACGCCGAGGTCCTCGTCGCCACCGGACCGCTGGTGGAGGCGTCGCTGGTCGACGGCGTGCCGGACAACGTGCACGTCCTGTCGTGGGTGCCCCAGGCGGATCTGCTCGCGCACGCGGATCTCGTCGTGCACCACGGCGGCAGCGGCACCACGGTGAGCGCCATGACGGCCGGGGTGCCGCAGCTCGTGCTGCCGCAGGGCGCCGACCAGTTCCGCAACGGCGAGCTGGTGGCGGCGGAGAACCTCGGTTCCCACCTGGTCGACGACCAGTTCACCGCCGACGCCGTGCACGAGACGGCGGCGAAGCTGCTGAACGACGCGACCGTGCACGACGCCGTGGAGCGCATCCGGCTGGAGATCGCGGCGATGCCGTCGCCCGCGGACGTGGTGCCCAGGCTGGTCGACCTGGCCGGTTAGGCGCGCGGGTGCCCGGCGGGGGTCACTCGCTGGGCACCGGCTTCAGCGCGGTGAGGGCCTCCGGCACCGAGTCGTGCAGCAGGAGGACGTCCGCGACCCCGGTGACCTGCAACGGCCTGCGCACAGCCCGGTGCGGTGCCACGACGCGGAGGTCCTTGCCGTGCTCGTCGGCGAGCTCGTGGGCGGTGATCAGGGTCGAGATGCCGGTCGACCCGAAGAAGCTGACCTCGGTCAGGTCGGCGACCAGGGCCGACCCGCTCGTCTCGAAGCCCAGGCGCAGCGCGTCCAGCACGACGTCCGCGGTGTCGACGTCGATCTCACCCTCCACCGCGACGACCACCACCCCGGCGACCTCGTCCGCTCGCACGGTCAGCAGCGGCGACTCATTGAACTGATCTTCGTTCACCAGCACTCCCCGGTGGCCGAAGCGCGTATGACCCTGACTCCGAGCACGCTGCTGAACCCGGCTGCGTCATCGACGTTACGGCTGTTGCTTTCGGACCACAACCTATTGCAAACCCCTCCGTCGAACGGCGGCGACCGCCCTGCCTCCCCGGTCGGCGCTCGGAGATCACGGTCGCACATCCGGCAGCCAGAACTCCACGAGGGTCCCTCCGTCGGGCGGTCGCACGACGGTGCACCGGCCACCGGCCGCCTCGGCGCGTTCGCGCGTCTCGACCAGCCCGAAGGGCCTGGCGACCTGGTCACCGGCGGGCAGTCCGATGCCGTCGCCGGTCACCCGCACGAGGAAGCCCTGGTCCACAGTGGACATGTCCACGAGCACCGCCGCGGCCCGCGCGTGCTTGCGGACGTCGGTGAGTGCCTCCTGGCAGATGCGGAGGGCGGTGATGGCCGCGTTCGATGCCGGGCGGGCGGACCTGGAGGACCAGGTCGCGCAGCCGGTCGACGGTCTCGCGCACGACGGCCTCGCGCACGTCGTCGTCGAGCTGTTCGGCGGTGTGGCGGTGCTCGTCGGGGAGCGTGCGGGCGAGTAGCTGGAGCCGCAGGCCGACTGCGATCACGACCTGGAGGGGGTCGTCGTGGACGTCCCAGGCGATCCGCCTGCGTTCCTGCTCCTGCGGTCGGGTGCCGTGCGCCGGACGTCGGCGAGGGCGTCATGGTCGTCAGCGCACGGCGAAGCGGAAGTTGCGCGACCGGCCGACGACGAAGGGCCGGACCAGGTCGAACACCTCGGCGTGCGCCCGTTCGGCGCCCAGCCGCGGTGAGATCAGCTTGAGCAGGTGGGAGGCGGGCCCGCCGATGCCGGCGCCGAGCGGGAGGAGGCCGAGGAAGATCGGGACGTCGGCGGTGGCGGCTTTCACGCGGACGCTGTGCAACGTCTCCGCGGGCAGTTCGCCGAGCAGCACGTTGTCGCCCTGGTAGGTGTGTGGCGGCAGTTGTGCGCCGAGCGCCTTGTGAAACGGCTTCACACCGAAGTCCTCGGTGAGGCGTGGCGCGACCTTCAGGCCCTCGACGTCGAACGGCCGCGTGCTCGCGAAGGTGATGCGCACGGTGTTCCTGCCCCGGAGCGGTGGCGGGAGCATCGGCAGGTCGGGGAACGCGATGGTGGCGAGCTGCGGTGTGACGTGGTCGGGCAGGTCCCAGCCGTGGAACGCGTCGAACACCGCTTCCGCGTGTGTCGCGTCGAAGTACATCTCACCGCTGTGAACCCGGTTCACAGGCAGAAGCTCGAACTCCATCGTCGTCACGACATCGCCGACCTCGGTCGTGCCCAGGACGCGGTCCGCTGCCAGGCCGAACTCGCGGGCGAGCAGCCCGTACCCGCCGCCGAGGGTGTAGCCGACGACGCCGACGCCGGCCGCGTCACCGCTGAGCGGGGCGAGGCCGTGCGGGGCGGCGGCGTCGATCACCTGCTGCCAGACCGCGCCGGCCTCGACGGTGGCGGTGCGGCGGTCCGGGTCGACGTGGACGGCGTTCATCCGCCTGGTGGAGATGAGGACGCCGGTGGTGGGGGTCGTGAGGCCGTGGCCGGTGGCCTGCACCTCGTACGGCAGGCCGTTGGTCTCGGCGTACTCGACCGCCTTCTCGACGTCGTGGGCGGTCTCCACGACGAAGACGACCTGTGGTTCGTGGCGCAGGCCGGTCTGGAAGCCGCTGCGCTCGTCGTCGTAGCCGGGGTCTCCTGGGTGCAGGATGTGCATGATCTCATCGTTGTTGAGCTGCGGTTATATGTCCAAGAGCTGGTTGTGCTCGTGGCTAGAATCGTTCGTTATGGAGCTTCGGCAGCTTGAGTACTTCGTCGCGGTCGTCGAGGAGGGGTCGTTCACGCGGGCCGCGGAACGGGTGCACGTCGCGCAGCCCGGGGTGAGCGCGCAGATCCGGCGACTGGAGCGGGAGCTCGGGCACGACCTGCTG
The DNA here is from genome assembly GCF_040647275.1 of Lentzea sp. NPDC042327. Taxonomy (NCBI): domain Bacteria; kingdom Bacillati; phylum Actinomycetota; class Actinomycetes; order Pseudonocardiales; family Pseudonocardiaceae; genus Lentzea; species Lentzea sp. NPDC042327. Next base: position 261,760 of record NZ_JBEZBX010000009.1, on the reverse strand, counting down.
GACCGGTCGGGGCGGTCGGTGACGGTGACCGACGTGGGCGCGGCGGTGCTGCCGCTGGCGCGGGCGGCGTTGCGGTCGGTGGAGTCGGCGCGGCGGACCGTGGAGGAGCTGGCCGGGCTGGTGCGCGGGACCGTGCGGGTGGGGATGGTGGTGTCGTGCGGGATCGAGGACCTGCCGGAGCTGCTGTCGGCGTTCCACTCGGCGCATCCGGGCGTGGAGATCACGCTGGCGGAGGCCAACTCCGACGAGCTGGTCGAGTCTCTTGTGGAGGGACGGCTCGACCTCGCGCTCGTCGGGTACGCGGGCGGGACGCCGGCCGGGTTGTCGGTGCGGGTGCTGGCCGACGAGCCGCTCGTGGCGGCGGTGTCGGAGTCAGATCCGTGGTACGGCAGGGAATCCGTGCCGCTGGACGAGCTGCTGGAACGCGGGTTGATCAGCCTGCCGGTCGGGACGGGCCTGCGCGGGGCGTTGGACGCGGCCTGCGGCGCGCGGCGGCCGCGGATCGCGTTCGAGGCCTCGGCGCCGCCGATGGTGATCACGCTGGCGCAGCGCGGTCTCGGGCCGGCGATCCTGGCGGGCTCGATGGTGTCCGGTCTGCACCCGGTGCGGATCACGGACCCGGTGCCGCACAGCCGGTTGGCGCTGGCGTGGCGGACCGGCGGCCCGCACAGCCCGGCCGCGCGGGCGTTGATCAGGCTCGCGGAAAACCGGGTGACAGCGGATCTGTGAGTCTGCCACGATCTGCGGCATGTTCGTGACGGCTGAGAACGCGATGCACGCAGGTGTTCCTGCGGGCGCGCTCGCCGTCGCCTCGGCACAGCCGGCCGGCGCTCGACTCTGACCCTTCTCCAGTCCGTTCCTCCAGGACCGCTGGGGGAGGGTCGTGGTGGTCGATCGGTTCTGGGCAACCCGGCTGTGTTCTCGAGGGAATGATGAAGCAGGAGTTCGTGCGCGCCAAGCCGCACCTCAACATCGGCACGATGGGTCACGTCGACCACGGCAAGACCACCCTGACCGCCGCCATCACCAAGGTCCTGTCCGAAGTGGACCCGTCGGCCACGTCCTTCACCGCGTTCGACCGCATCGACCGCGCCCCGGAGGAGCTGGTCCGCGGCATCACCATCAACATCGCGCACGTCGAGTACGAGACGCCGACGCGGCACTACGCCCACGTCGACATGCCCGGCCACGCCGACTACGTGAAGAACATGATCACGGGTGCGGCGCAGCTCGACGGCGCGATCCTGGTGGTCTCCGCCGAGGACGGCTCCATGCCGCAAACCCGCGAGCACGTGGTGCTGGCGCGGCGCGTGGGCGTGCCGCACGTGGTGGTGGCGCTGAACAAGGCCGACGCGGTCACCGACCCCGAGCTGCTCGACCTGGTGGAGCTGGAGATCCGCGACCTGTTGTCCCGCTACGGTTTCGACGGCGACGCCACCCCGGTGGTGCGCGTCTCCGGCCTGCGCGCGCTGCAGGGCGACCCGGTGTGGACGCGGTCGGTGCTGGCGCTGCTGGAGGCCGTGGACACCCACGTCCCCGTGCCGGAGCGGGACGTGACGAGCCCGTTCCTGATGCCGGTCGAGAACGTCCTGACCATCAGCGGCCGCGGCACCGTCGTGACCGGCGCGGTGGAACGCGGCGTGCTCAGCCTGGGCGACCAGGTGGAGGTGATCGGCCTCGGCGCCGCGGTGACGTCCGTCGCCACCGGCATCGAGACCTTCGGCAAGCCGATGCACCAGGCCCAGGCGGGCGACAACGCGGCGGTCCTGCTGCGCGGCGTCCGCCGCGGCGACGTCCGCCGCGGCCAGGTCCTCGCCCAGCCCGGCACCGTCGCCCCGCACACCCGCTTCCGCGCGTCGGTGTACCTGCTGTCGCACGAGGAGGGCGGCCGGCACACCGGCATCGCCACGAACTACCGCCCGCAGTTCCACTTCCGCACCGGCGACGTGGTGGGCGTGGTGCACCTCGACGCGCCGGCCCTGCCCGGTGACACCGTCGAGGTCACCGTGGAGCTCGGCAAGGCGGTGGCGATGGACACCGGTCTCGGGTTCGCGATCCGCGAGGGCGGCAAGACCGTGGGCGCGGGCACGGTCGGCGAGATCCTCGCCTAAGGCGGCGGCGACGGCCCGAGAAGGTGGTCGCGCTGCCTGGCAGGAGGGCGTGACGAGGGCTTCCGGCTCTCGTCACGCCCTCCTGTTTTGGCAGGTGGCTGGGGGTTCTTGCGCCCGGCGGACTTGACCCGCCGAGCCGTCACCCCGACCGGTCGCTCACCGAGTGCGGCACCCCGACGGGCTTCGACTCCGGTGATCCGCGCTGCCGCAGGTAGACGCTCAAGAAAGCCATGGAGGCGATCGCCAGGAACTCCGACTGCCAGTTCTGCAACGACCGGCTCCAGAAGTCCGAGCTGAGGAAGTACTCGAACAGTCCCATCCGGGTGGCCAGCGGGTCGGAGTTGTTGGCGAACCACCCGGCGATCCACTGCATGGTCCACGAGAAGAGGAACAGCGTCAGCATCGCGAGACCGAGCGACTTCGAGTAGAGGGAGGTGCGCCAGCCGCCGGCACGGGCCCAGCGCGGGGACGACTCGGTGGTGTGGGCGCCGAGTTGCTGGTCCTCGTCGGACCCCGGACCCGTCTTGTCGGCGGGTTTGGACTCCGGGGAGCCGCGTTGCACGAGCCAGACGGTGGCCCACACGTAGAGGAAGAACTGGAGGTACTCGGACTGCCAGTTCTCGACGACGTCGACGAGGAAGTCCGCGGAGACCAGGTAGGAGCCGAGGGTCAGGAGGGGCTGGCCGAGCGCGGCCTGGCGGTCGTTGTAGTCGGTGTGGCCCGCGAGGAGCCGGCCCACACTTCGTGGACCGGCTCCGACTTCGAAGGGCGGCACCGACCGCGAAAGCAGCCCGCTCACACCTCGAGGAGCGGCACGACCTCCTTGGCCCAGAACTCGAAGAACGCCTCCTGGTCGGGCCCGATCTGCTGGACGTACAGCTCGTCGAACCCGGCATCGACGAACTCCTTGACCTTCTCGGCGTAGCGCTCGGGGTCGGGACCGCACGGGATCGACTCGCGGATCATGTCGGGGGTCACGAGCTGGGAGGCCTGTTCGAAGTGGCGCGGGGTCGGGAGGACCTGGGCGAGCTCACCGGGCAGGCCGTCGTTGGGCCACAGGCGGTGCGCGGTGGTGACGGCGTCCTCTTCGGACGGTGCGTAGCAGACCTTGAGCGCACTCTGGGAGGGGCCGCGGCCACCTTCGGCGCGGTACTTCTCCAGGAGGTCGCCGGAGGGGCCGACGCACATGTAGCCGTCGCCGGCGCGGGCGGCGAGGCGGACGGCTTTCGGGCCGAAGGCGGAGACGTAGATCGGGACCGGGCGGTCGGGGAGGGTGTAGATGCGGGCGTTCTCAACGGTGTAGTGCTTGCCGTGGTGGGTGAGCTCCTCGCCCTGGTGGAGGGTGCGGATGATGCCGATGGCCTCCTCCAGCATCTCCAGGCGCACGTCGGCGGACGGCCAGTGGTCGCCGAGGACGTGTTCGTTCAGGGCCTCGCCGCTGCCGACGCCGAGCACGAAGCGGCCTTCGCACTGGACCGCGGCGGTGGCGGCGGCCTGGGCGATGACGGCCGGGTGGATGCGGACGGTCGGGCAGGTCACCGCGGTGGTGATCGGGATGGACACGGCTTCGGAGAGGGCGCCGATGGTGCCCCAGACGAACGGGGACTGGCCCTGTTCGTCGTTCCACGGGTGGTAGTGGTCGGAGATCCACAGGGCCTCGAAGCCGTGCTGGTCGGCCAGGCGGGCGTTGCGGACCAGCTCGCGCGGGCCGTGTTCTTCTGAGGAGAGGAAGTAACCGAGCTTCACGGCAGCAACTCCTGGATCTTGGTGCGCAGGCCGCGCGTGATGAGGCCCCAGGCGTCGGGGTCGCCGCGCAGCACTGCTTCGGTCATGTCCTTGATCTGCTCGAACGTGGCGTGTGGCGGGATCGGTGGCACGTCCGGGTCGCAGCGCACGTCGAGGACGGTGGTGCCCTCGTAGGCGAGTGCGGTGTCCCAGGCGGGGCCGAGCTGGTCGGGGTCGTCGACCTCGATGCCCTGCAGGCCGATGGACCGGGCGAACTGCGCGTACGAGAGGTCCGGGAGGTCCTGGGACGGCTCGAACTTCGGGGCGCCGCCCATGGCGCGCAGTTCCCAGGTGACCTGGTTGAGGTCGTTGTTGTGGAACACGCACACGACGCAGCGGATGTTGTGGTGCCGCAGCGTGAGGAGTTCGGCCATGCCGTTCATCTGCATCGCGCCGTCGCCGACGAGTGCGATGAGCGGCCGGTTCGGCTGGGCGAACGCGGCGCCGAGGGCGTACGGCACGGCGCAGCCCATGGTGGCCAGCGTGCCGGACAGCGAGGACCGCACGTCGCCGCGGATCTTCAGCAGGCGCGCGTACCAGTTGGTCGCGGAACCGGAGTCGGCGGTGACGATCGCGTTGTGCGGCAGGCGCTGGGACAGCTCGTGCACGATCCGCATGGGGTTGACCGGGTCGGCCGGGACGAGCGCCTGCCGTTCCAGCACCTCCCACCAGCGTTCGACGTTCTTCTCGATCGTCTCCCGCCACGAGCGGTCGGTCTTCCGTTCGAGCAACGGGATGAGGGCGCGCAGCGTCGCGCGGGCGTCGCCGACGAGGTTGACCTCGGTTGGGTAGCGCATGCCGATGGTGCTGCCGTCGGCATCGATCTGCACTCCCCGCGCGGCACCGGGCTTCGGCAGGAACTGCGAGTAGGGGAAGTTCGACCCGACGATCAGCAGCCGGTCGCAGTCGCGCATCAGCTCGTAGCTCGGTCGTGTTCCGAGCAGGCCGATGGACCCGGTCACGTACGGCAGCTCGTCGGACAGGACGTCCTTGCCCAGCAACGCCTTCGCGACGCCGGCGCCGAGCAGTTCCGCGACCTCGCCGACCTCGGCGGCGGCACCGCGCGCGCCCTGGCCGATCAGGATGGCGACCTTCGAGCCGCTGTTCAGGACCTCGGCGGCGCGGCGCACCTCGTCGTCGGCAGGCACGACGACGGACGACGGCCGGGACGGCGGGCTGGACGGGATGTGCTTGAACTCGTGCTTGGGAGGTTCGTACTCCTGTTCCTGCACGTCGTTCGGGATGATCACCACGGCAGGCGCGCGTTCGGTGGCGGCGGTGCGGAACGCCCGGTCGAGGGCGTTCGGCAGCTGCTCGGGCACCGTGACGTCGATCAGGAACGAGGCGACGTCGCGGAACAGCGCGTGCAGGTCGACCTCCTGCTGGAAGCTGCCGCCCTGCGCGGTGCGCGCGGTCTGGCCGACGATCGCGACGACCGGCACGTGGTCGAGCTTCGCGTCGTACAGGCCGTTGAGCAGGTGGATCGCGCCCGGTCCCGAGGTCGCGAGGCACACGCCGACGTCGCCGCTGAACTTGGCGTAGCCGACGGCGGCGAACGCGGCCATCTCCTCGTGCCGGGTCTGGATGAACTTCGGGTCGTTGTCCGCTTTGCCGAACGCGGCCACGATGCCGTTGATGCCGTCACCGGGGTAGGCGAACACCTGCGCGACCTTCCAGTCGCGCAGGCGTTGCACGATGAAGTCTCCGACGGTCATGCCGACGCCCCTTCGAGCACGTACACCGCGTAGGCGGAGCGGATGATCGGCTGGGCGACGTTGCGGACCCGCACGCCGCCGGGGGTCATGCCCTGTTCGGTGCCGAAGTGCGCGTGCCCGTGGATCGCGAGGTGCGTGCCGGTCTTGTCGATCGCCTCGCCGAGCAGGTACGAGCCGAGGAACGGGTAGATCTCCGGTGGCTCGCCGCGCAACGTGTCGGGCACCGGCGCGTAGTGCGTGAGCGCCACCTTGATGTCGGTTTCCAGTTCGGACAGTGCGCTTTCCAGCGTCCCGGCGATGTCGCAGGTGTGCTGGATGAACGCCTTCATCTCGCGTTCACCGAACGCGCTGCCGCACTTGCCGGCGAACCCGCCGCCGAAGCCCTTCACCCCGGCGACGCCGAGGGTGCAGCCGTTGATGCGCGTTTCGAAGGTCGTGCCCTCCAGGACGTGGATGCCCTTGTCCTGCAACGTCTTGGTGACTTCGAGCGGTTTGTCGTCCTGGTGGTCGTGGTTGCCGAGCACGGCGATGACGGGCACCGGGAGGTCCGCGAACTCGTCGGCGACGACCTCGGCCTCGGCGACCGTGCCGTGCCGGGTCAGGTCACCGGCCAGCAGCAGCACGTCGGCGTGCTCGCCGACCTTCTCCAGCGCGGGCCGCAGGTGGCCGCGCATGTCCTCGCCCAGGTGGACGTCGCCGACGGCGGCGATCCGGATCATCGCAGGTCCTCCTCACCCTCCGGTTCACCGGCCGGTGTCACGCGCACGTCGTTGAGGATCGTCAGCTCGGGCGCTGCCTCGTGCAGCACCTCCTCCAACGCGGCCTTGCGGTCCGCGCACGCGACGTCGCCGGAGAGCATCACGTTGTCGCCGCGCACGGTGACGCGCACACCGAGCTCGGCCGTTCTCGGGTCCTCCGCGACCGCCCTACGCAGATTCGCCGCGAGGTACTGCTCGGAGCCCATGGTCCCTCCCGATGATGTCCAGGCGTTCGATGAGCACCAGGAACGCCTCCGCGTACGGCGAGTTCTTGGTCTCGTCGCGCACCTGCTGCCAGTCGATCTGCTCTCTGAGCGCGCGGGCGAACGGCAGCAGCTCGCTGAAGTCGCAGCGGTGCCCGTCGAGCACCAGCAGCTTGCTGATCAGCACGTACGTCGCCGGCATCACCGGCAGCATGACCGAACCGACCGGCATCTCCTCGGCCATCGCGAGGAGGTCGTCGGTCACGGGCCGCTCGTTGGGCCGGAACAGCAGGTCCACCAGCGAGTCGCCGTCGTAGACCTTCAGCAGCCAGTCCTCCGGCGGTTCCGCGGCCCTCAGCCCGCGCGCGACCAGCACCCGCACGGCTTCCGTCGCGTCCTGCTCGCGCACGAGCAGGTCGACGTCGTGCTCGCTCGTCGGGCCGCCGCGCGCGTAGCCGGCGCACCCTCCGGTCAGGGCGAATGGAATCCCTTCGCTGCGTAACGCGTTCGCGACTTTGGTCAGCGTCCGCAGCAACTCGTCCTGCACGTCGCTCATGTCAGCGGTTACCCGCGTTGCCCGCGCGGTGAACCTCACACCCGATCAGTGGCGAGCCGGGCGTGCCGTTCCGCGTCGAACCGCTGCCCGTCGTGCAGGAGCCGGCCCCGTTCGACGCCTTCCACCGCGTAGCCGGCGCGGGTGGCCACGCGACAGGAGGCGGGGTTGTCCACCCGGTGGGCGAGCTCCAGGCGGAACAGCCCGAGCTCCGTGAACGCCCAGTCGCTGACCGCGCGGCAGGCGCGGGTCGCGAGTCCTCTGCCGCGTGCGTGCTCGCGCACCCAGTACGACACCCAGCCGGTCTGGTGGCGTCGTTCCACACTCGACACGGCGATGTTCCCGGCCGGTTCGCCGTCCAGGAGCACGGCGAAGGTGTAGGCCACGTCGTCCACGCGCCGCACGGCGAGCAGGTCGATCCACGAGACGGCGTCCTCCAGGGAGGTGATCTCGGTGGTGAACTGGCGGTCCATCAGGGGTTCGCGGGCGGCGGCGAGGAGCACGGGGGCGTCGTCGGGCCGCCAGGGTCGCAACAGGTCGTCCACCTGTCCACCTTCTGAAGATGGCGGACCGGCTGCAACTCAGCGGGCCCGCGGGACGTCATAGGGACAACCCCAACCCCCAGGGAGCACGCGGATGGTCATCTTCGGCTGGCGAACGACGGTCCAGCAGCTCGTCATGCTGACGCTGGTGTGCGGCCACTGCGGTCACCAGGCGGCGCACAGCCTCACGCGCCGGGTCACGAAGCCCACGGTCTTCTTCATCCCGCTGTTCACGATCAGCCGCAGGTACGGGATGCAGTGCACGTTCTGCGGTGTCGCCTACGACATCAGCTCCACCCACGCGCATCAGCTGGGCGCGGGCGTCTGACAGGCGGCGCAGCCGGGCGCGTCCGCGTCGGTGGTGACGCGCCCGCACTCGGGGCAGACCAGGTCGAGGAAGCACGCACTCGAACCGGCGTCGCCGAGGTCCACGGCGAGCCGCTCGTCGCGACCGAGCGGACCGGGACGGTCATCACCGTCAGCCATCCTCCGAGCGTACGCCCGCACTCCCCCTTAACCGACAAATTTTTTCTTCTTGACGACAATTTTCTTCGGCGGCAGGATGACACCATGCCGCAGGAGAGGGAGAGCAGCTGATGGGCCACGCGTTCGAAGCGACCGACAGCGCCGAGGTACCGGCCTCGGTCGACGAGGTCTGGGAGGCGATCGCCACCGGACCGGGCATCGACTCGTGGTACATGGGCCGCAACGAGGTGCGGAACGGCCAGGTCACGATGGCCTTCGGCGCCTACCGGCCGACTTCGGAGGTCACCGCGTGGGACCCGCCGAAGCACTTCGCGCACGACAGCGGCAAGGCCGGGGACGGCCGGTTCATCGCCTACGAGTTCCTGGTCGAGGGCCGTGACCACGGCAGCACGGTGCTGCGGATGGTCACGAGCGGTTTCCTGCCCGGCGACGACTGGGCCGACGAGTTCGAGGCGATGCAGCTGGGCGGCGCGCTGTTCTGGCGCACGCTGGTCGAGGACCTGGGCCACTTCGCCGGCCGCACCGCGCAGCCGTTGACCGTCTTCGGGCCCGAGGTCACCGACTGGGACGAGGCGTGGCGCAGGCTCGACGACGCGATCGAGGCGAAGCTCCCCGGTGCCGTCGAGTACCACCGCAACTCGCACACCCTCGGGCTGCGCACCGAGAACGGCATGTACCGCTTCCTGCGCGGCTTCCACGGCCCGATGATCGCCGCGCACCACGTCTTCGCGGGCGACGAGTCCGAACAGGACTGGCAGCTCTGGCTCGAGAACACCCTGGGAGAGCAGAAATGACCCGCTTCACCACCTCGGCCGACGGCACGCAGGTCGCCTGCTCGACCACCGGCTCCGGTCCCGCGCTGCTGCTCGTCGACGGCGCACTGTGCCATCGGAGGTTCGGGCCCAGCACGGAGCTCGCGTCCGTGCTGGACAAGGACTTCACCGTCCACACCTACGACCGCCGCGGCCGGGGCGAGACCGGGGACGGCGCCACGCCGTGGTCGCTGGAGCGCGAGGTGGAGGACATCGAGGCCGTCATCGGGGAGGCCGGCGGGTCCGCGTTCGTCTTCGGCGTCTCCTCCGGCGCGGTGCTGGCGCTCGAAGCCGCGTCGAGGCTGCCGTCGATCACCCGGCTCGCGGTCTACGAGGCGCCGTTCGTCGTGGACGACACCCACCCGGCCCGTCCCGCCGACTACGTGCGGACGGTGGACGACCTCATCGCGCGCGGCGACCGGTCCGGCGCGCTGTCGTCGTTCATGAAGCTCGTCGGCACGCCCGGTTTCGCCGTCGCGGTCATGAAGCTGACGCCGGTGTGGAAGAAGCTCAAGGCCGTGGCGCACACGCTGCCGTGGGACCTGCGCATCCTCGGCGAAGACGGCCGCGGCGAGCCGCTGCCGGCCGGCCGCTGGCACGTCGAGGTGCCGACGCTCGCGATGGACGGCGGCAAGTCGCCCGTGTACCTCCGCAACGCGATGAAGAACGTCGCGGAGGTCGTCAAGGGCGCCGAGCACCGCACGCTGGCTGGTCAGACGCACATGTACAAGTCCTCGGTGATGGCGCCGGAGCTGGTGGAGTTCTTCTCGCGGGCCCAGCGCACCGCCGGTCCCATCGCGTAGCCGGCCAGCACGAACAGCCCGCCGACCAGCAGCCAGCCGAGGCTCCCCCACCCGAGCACGACGGTCGTGAGCAGGGCCGGACCGACCATGCGCGCGACCGCCGTGCCGGTGCCGAAGAAGCCCTGGTACTGGCCCTGGCGGTCGGCGGGCGCGAGGGAGAAGCCGATCTCCCAGGCCCCGGAGGCGAGCATCATCTCGCCGAGCACCTGCAGCGCGGCGGCCGCGACCAGCAGCGCCGCCGCGGGCCACGCCCCGATGCCGAACGCCGTGGCCGCGAAGACCACGCAGGACGCGCCCAGCACCAGCCCGGCGTGCCGCACCAGCCCCGCGGCCCGCGTGAGCTCGGTGGCCCGGCGGGCGATGCGGACCTGGAACAGGACGACGGCCGCGGTGTTGAGGACCAGCAGCGCGGCCGCGAGCCACGTCGGCGCCTCGGTGCGCTGCACGATCCACAGCGGGATGACCAGGCTGAGCAGCGGCATGTACAGCAGCATCACCGCGTTGACCAGCGTGACCAGCACGTATGGCCGGTCCTTGAGCACCTCGAACCGGCCGGGTGCACGGGTCGTCACGGTCTCCGGCAATGTCGCGAGGATCGCCGCGGCGGCGAGGAAGCTCAGGGCGTCCAGCGCGAACACCGCCGTGTAGGCGAGCTCCGTGCCGAGGTGCAGCGCGAACCCGCCCGCCGCCGCGCCGATCGCGATGCCCGCGTTGGCCGTCGACTGGATCCGCGCCCGCACCCGCGTGCGCTCCTCGGGCGTCGTCAGTCCCGCGAGCAACGCCTGCCTGGCCGCCTGCAACCCGCTCTGGAAGCTCGCGTACAGGCACATGACCAGCACGAACGCCAGGTGACCCCGTGCGACGAGCAGAACGCCGATGCTCGCCGCGGTCAGCGCCGCCAGCACGACCGCGGTGGTGCGCGGCCCCCACCGGTCGGCGAGCGAGCCGAGTGCGACACCGGCCGCCGCGCCGGCACCCCACGCGACGGTGAGGCCGAGGCCGACCTGCGCCGGGCTCAGGCCGGCCACGAGCGTGAAGTAGAGGGCCGAGCAGACGAGGAAGCCGCCGTCACCGATCGAGTTGGTCAGCTGCGCGTACGCGAGTCGCCGGGTCATGGAACGACCGTAGGACGCCGATTGGCCCTGACCTTGGGACAAGAACGCACTGCTTCTCTGGGCCAATTTGGATCGGTCAGGGGTGCATCCGCGCTCCCTTGAGGATCTTGTCGATCGCGTTCTTCTGGCCGTGCACCGCGAGGCCGACCAGGTCGAGGTCCCGGGTGTGCACCTTGCGCACGGCGGCGCGGTTGTCGGCGTCGTTGCCGGTCGAGAACAGGTCGGCCGTGAAGATCGACATGGCCTGGTTGCGGGTCAGCGCGCGCTGGTGGGCCTTCGTGAGCACGTCCCGGTCACCCTGCAGGACCACGACGGGCTGGCCGAACATCGGCAGGTAGGTGACGTCGTCGGCGTCGGTGTACGGCTCACCGCGCAGCTCCTGCGGGAGGCCGCTGACGAGGAAGGCGGTGACGTTCAGCGCCTGCCAGGAGGCCAGGTCGTCCCGCAGCAGCACAGCGATCTTGGTGTCGAACATGGCGTCCACCATCGCGGGTGGGGCCGCCGCCGGTCTTGTACGTTCCTGACATGAGCAGCACCGCCTGGCGCCCGGCGGTGGACGGCATCCGGGAGGTCTTCCACGCCGAGTTCACCACCCACGTCTACCCGGCGCACACGCACGACGCGTGGACGTTGTTGCTGATAGACACGGGTGCGGTGCGCTACGAGCTGGACCGGCACGAACACGGCGCGCTGGTCGACGGGGTGACGCTGCTGCCGCCGCACGTGCCGCACGACGGCCGGTCCGCGCACGAGTCGGGCTTCCGCAAACGGGTGCTGTACCTCGACGGCGACGTGCTGCCCGCCGGGCTCGTCGGCAAGTCCGTCGACACCCCGATGCTCGCCGACCCCTTGTTGCGCAGGCGGGTGGACCAGCTGCACCTGGTGCTGGACGAGCCGCTGGAGGCGCAGAGCCGGCTGGCGCTGATCACCGAGCGGATCACGCACCACTTCGCCGGGACCGCACCGCAGGTGTTCGCCGACCCGACGCTGGCCGACCGGCTGCGGGAGCTGCTCGACGCGTCGCTGCCCGCGGGTCTCACGCTGGCGGAGGCGGCGGCCGAGCTGCAGAGCAGCCCCACGCACCTGGTGCGCGCGTTCAGCCGGCGGTTCGGGTTGCCGCCGCACCGCTACCTGACCGGGCGGCGGGTCGACCTGGCCCGCCGGCACCTGCTGGAGGGGCGGCCCGCGGCCGAGGCGGCGGTGCTGGCCGGGTTCCACGACCAGTCGCACCTGACCCGGCACTTCCGGCGCGTGCTCGGTACCAGCCCGGGACGGTTCGCGCGCTGACAGAATCAGCCGGTGCACGTCGACGTCCTCGGTCCGGTGGAGGCCCGCACCGCAGCGGGCAAGGTCGCGGTGGGCGGTCCGCGGCCGCGCACCCTGCTCGCGTTGCTGGCGCTGCGGGCCGGTGAGGTCGTGCCCGTCGACCGGCTGATCGACGAGCTGTACGGCGAGGCACCGCCGTCCGACGCGGCGAACGCGTTGCAGGGCCAGGTGTCGCGGCTGCGCCGGGCGCTCGGGGCGGCCGAGCTGGTCGAGCTGCACCCGGCCGGGTACCGCCTCGCGCTCGACCCGGACACCGTTGACGCGCACCGGTTCGCGGCGCTGGCGGCGGCCGGGCAGCAGGCGCTCGACCGGGGTGACCCGCAGGCGGCGGAGGCACTGCTGGCCGACGCGCTGGCGTTGTGGCGCGGGCCCGCACTGGGCGGCACGACCGCGACCGGGCACGCCGACCGCCTTGAACGGCAACGCCGGAGCGCCGCGCACGGGTTGATCGCCGCGCGAGTCCGGTTGCACAGGGCGGACGTGCAGGAGATCCAGGACCTCGTGCGGCAGCACCCGCTGGACGAACGGCTGCGCGGTTTCCTGATGCAGGCGCTGCACCAGCAGGGCCGGTCGGCCGAGGCGTTGCAGGCCTTCGAGGACGCCCGCGCCGTGCTGGCCGAGGAGCTCGGCACCGACCCGTCCGCCGAGCTGCGCGCGATCCACGTGCAGCTGCTGCGCGGTCAGGCACCGCGGGAGCTGCCCGCCCAGCTCACCGGTTTCGTGGGCAGGCAGGCGGAGCTGGAGCGGCTCGCGGGACTGACCGAGGACCGGCTGGTCACGCTCACCGGTCCGGGCGGGGCGGGCAAGACCCGGCTCGCGCTGCGGGCGGCGGCCGACGACGCCGTGTTCGTGGACCTGGCACCGGTGCACGACGTGGCCGCGGCGACGCTGCAGGCGTTGGGGCTCAAGGAAACCGTGCTGCCACCGGAGGAACGGCTGACGCTCGCGCTGAAGGACCGCGCGGTCCAGCTCGTCCTCGACAACTGCGAGCACGTCGTCGAGCAGGCGGCGCGGCTGGTCCAGCACCTGCTCAGCACGTGCCCGCGGCTGCGGGTCCTCGCGACCAGCCGGGAGGCGCTGGGCATCACCGGCGAGACGCTGTGCCCGGTGCCGCCGCTCGACCCCGAGCAGAGCGTGGCGCTGTTCGTCCAGCGCGCCAGGGCCGTGCGGCCGTCGTTCACCCGCGACGAGCACACCGACCGCATCTGCCGCGAGCTCGACGGCCTCCCCCTCGCCATCGAGCTGGCCGCCGCCCGCGTCCGCACCCTCAGCACCGAGGACATCGCGCGGCGGCTGGGCGACCGGTTCCGCCTGCTGTCCAAGGGGAACCGCGCCGCGGCACCCCGCCACCAGACGTTGAGCGCGGTCGTGGGGTGGAGCTGGGACCTGCTCACGCCCGACGAACGCGACCTCGCCACGGCGGTCGCGACGTTCAGCGGTGGCGCCACCCTCGACGCCGTGGAACAGGTGGGCGGGCACGACCTGGAGGTGCTGGCAGCGCTGGTGGACAAGTCGCTGGTCGAAGCCGCCGACGGCCGTTACCGCATGCTGGAGACGATCCGCGAGTTCTGCGCGCGGCACGGTCGCGCCGACGCCGGGCACGCCGCGTTCTACAGCGCACTGGCCCGCCGCGCCGACCCCGAGCTGCGCGGCCCCGGCCAGCTGCGCTGGCTCGCCGCGATGAGCGCGGAGCACGCCAACCTCCTGCAGGCGCTGACCTGGACCACCGCCCACGAGCCGGCGGCCGCTCTGCGCCTGCTCGCGGACCTGTCCTGGTACCTGTACGTGAAGGGCAGCCGCACCGAGGTCGAGCCGATCGCGCGCACCCTGCTCGGCGTGGTGCCCGAGCAGGTGAGCGAGGAGTACGCGATCCTGCTGGCACTGGCCGCACCCGAACGCGTCCGCGGTGTCCTGGAGCAGCTGCGCGGCCCGGTGCGCCAGCCGTTCGTGCTGATCGCGTGGGCCATGCTGGCCGGGCCGCCCGACCGCGACCGCCCGCGCACCCCGTTGCAGGAGGCGGTCGAGAACAGCACCGACCCGTGGGTGCGGGGCCTGATCGCGTTCAGCACCGCCTACACCGAGTGGGCGGTGAACGGCGACCGCGCCCTGGCCGTCGAACGGTCCCGGGAGGCCCTGCGCCGGTTCCAGGACCTCGGTGAGCGCTGGGGCGCGGCCCAGGTCCTCGACGTGCTCGCCACCCTGACCGACGACCCGCACGAGGCGCTGGCCCTCACCGACGAGGCCCTGCGCGCCGTCGGTGAGCTGGGTGCCACCGAGGAGCTGGCCGAGCTGCGCGGCCGCCGCGCCGACCGGTTGCTCGACCTCGACCAGGACGCCGCCGAACGCGACTACCGCGAGGCGCTGGACCTGGCGACCCGCGCGGGTCTCGCCGCGACCAGGGCACTGGCCCACGTGGGTCTCGCGGAGATCGCCCGCCGCCGGGACGACCCGGCGGAGGCGGAGCGGTTGCTGCTGGCCGCCGACCGGGAGCTCGGGTTCGGGTGGATGCACGCGAACGCCAAGCAGCAGGTGGAGGCGGCGCTCAGCGCACTCGCGCATACTCGGGGAGCTTGATCGCGGTGGCGGCCCTGAGGTCCATGCGCGCGAACACCGGTGCCTTGTCCAGGAACCCGAACACCCGGTCGCGCACCCACATGCCGAGCCGCGTGCCCGGCGCGAGGAACGGTCCCGGGTTGCCCTGGCAGCCGCGGGCGTACGGGCCGACCAGTGCCTCGTAGCGGGCGAACGCGTCACCGCCCGCGGCCAGCTCCCCGGCCAGCACGTACGCGCTCACGACCGCGAGCCCGGTGCCCATGCCGCCCAGCGTCGAGCCGTACCCGGCGTCACCGAGCAGGGTGACCCGCCCCGAGCTGACGGACGGCATCCGCACCTGGCTGATCGAGTCGAAGTAGACGTCGGGAGCGATCAGCTCGTCGGGCAGCAGCTCCGGTGGCACCGGCGACTTGAACAGCACCCAGCCCGGTGCGCTGAGCACCCCCGGCGCGCAGGTCAGGTCCCGGTCGTCGCCGTCGGCGGGCCAGAGGGCGAAGTAGTAGCCCTGGAACCGCGGCCGGTAGTCCGGGAAGGTGAGCCGCCGCACGCCGGAGCGCATCCCGTCCGCGCCGACGACGAAGTCGAACCGCCGCGGCCGGCCGCGGGCGAACTCCACGTCCACGCCGGCGCCGTCGTCGTGCAGCGCCGTGACCCAGTCACCGAACACGTACTCCGCGTCCGCGGCGCTCGCGTCGTGCAGCAGGCGGGACAGGTCCCCTCGGAGGACCTCGACCTCACCCGCTGTGAACGACGCGGGCAGCCGGGCGCGTTCCCGTCCGTCGACACCGCGGAACACCATGTCGCGCGGGGTCGTCGCGGCGGCGCGGACGGCGTCGAGCAGACCCATCCGCCGCAGCACGGACAGGTGCGCCTCGCCGCGGAAGTCGACGGCCTGGCCGCCGGTCCGCAGCGAGGGCGCGCGTTCGACGACCGTGGCCGAGATCCCGAAGCGGGACAACCAGAAGGCCAGTGCGGGGCCGGCCACGCCGGCCCCCGAGATCAACACGTCCATGGCCCGGCAGGCAACACCGGGCCGCTGACCGGACGCTGACCGGCTACTGCCCGTTGATCAACGTCAGCATCTGCTGGATCTGACCGGACCGCGAGTCCCGCACGCGCTGGGCGTAGGCGGTGGTCTCCGGGTTGGAGCCGTCCTTCAGCTCCGTCTGCGCCATCTCGACGGCGCCACCCTGGTGGCCGGTCATCAGGTTGAGGTAGGCGAGGTCGAACTCCTCCTTGCTCCTGTCCTTGACCTCGGCGATGACCTTGGCGTCGAGCAGCGGCATGCCGCCGTGGGCGGCGTGCACGTTCGGGTCGCTCGACGGCTGCTCCGGCTTGCCCCAGAGCTTCAGCCAGCCCTTGAGCATCTCCAGCTCCTCGCGCTGGGTCACGTCGACCGCGCCGGCGAGCTCCTTGACCTTCGGCGCGGTGGCCATGGCCTTCGCCACCACCGCGAGGTCGATGCCCTGTTGCAGGTGGGCGACCATCATCTGCGCGAACATGACGTCCGCGTCGTTGAACCTCGCGGTGGCAGCGGGAGGTGGTGCGGTGGAGGTCGCCGCACCGTGCCCGTGGCCCTGCTGGTGTTGCTGCTGGGCCTCCGGCACGGCGGCACCTCCACCGCACCCCGCCAGCGCCAGGACCGCGACCGCGATCACCAGGCGCCTCATCGGATCAGATCTTCTCCCACAACGCGACCGCGTTCGGCGGCTCCCAGCCGGTCAGCGCGGTGTGCGCCTGCCGGCAGCGGTACGTCGAGCCGCCGTAGGTGACCTGGGCACCCGCGGCGTAGGACGTGTTCGCGGCCCACGTGCCACCCGCGGGCGGCTGCGTGGTCGGCGGGGTCGTGGTGGGCGGGGTGGTCGTCGGCGGCTGCGTCGTCGGCGGCGTGGTGGTGGGCGGCGGGGTGCCGCCACCGTTCACGTTGACGTCGATGCAGGAGTAGAACGCGGCGCCGGTGTCGGCGATGTTCCAGATGGCGAAGATCTTCTGGCGGCCGGAGAAGCCGCTCAGGTTGATCGTGTGCCGCACCGGGTCGGCCGGAGCCGCGTTGTTGCCGTTGACGTACCCGACGCGCGAGCCGTTGATGTAGTACTCGTAGTCGCGCGTGCGGTGGCGGGCGGTGAACGTCCAGCTCACCGTCAGGCTGGTGCCGGTGCTGGTGGCCCGCCAGCCCTTGCTGTCGTCGTTGAGCTCGTCGAAGTCGCCGCGCGCTCCGTTGCAGTTCATCAGGCCCTTGGGGCCTTCTGCGCTCTGCGGCTCGTACGTGGGCGCACCGCAGGGAACGGTCTTCTGCGCACACTGCGCCGACCGGCTCGGCGGTGACGACACGTACCCGTGCGCACTGGCCGAACCGACGGGCGTGACGAGCACGATTGCGGGGACCGCGGCCATGACGAGCGCCGCTTTCCTGGTGAGTTTCATTCTTCCGAACTCCTTGGATCGTTCCC
This sequence comes from Lentzea sp. NPDC042327, assembly GCF_040647275.1. Taxonomy (NCBI): domain Bacteria; kingdom Bacillati; phylum Actinomycetota; class Actinomycetes; order Pseudonocardiales; family Pseudonocardiaceae; genus Lentzea; species Lentzea sp. NPDC042327. The sequence goes on along the minus strand of NZ_JBEZBX010000009.1, from coordinate 244,548 downwards.
AGGCGGGGTGGACCCCCGTTGCAGGGGCGGGAACCGACGGCGTTTCTGATCGCTCGCCGATCAAGTATCGGTGTGGTCTAGACCATAAACCGACGTTTCGAAAGTGGTCAAGGAGTCACCCGGAGCGAAGTTCGACGAGTTCCGCACCAGCCGGTCCACCGGGACAACTGGTCCTGTCAGCCGAGTAAGTCGCCTCCGGACGGGGAATCCCCGCGTCATGCGTGATTTCGACCAGCCCTCCCGAGCCAGTGGCCCCGGCGTCGTCGTCGACGGACCCGCAGGTGCCCCAACGGTCCTCGTGATCGATCCAGCGGGCGAGGCCCCGCACGAGGGCATCCCCGCCACCTGGCGCCCGTTCACCGACACCCTGCGCGTGGTGTGGCTGCGCGTCCCCGCCGCACCCGAGTGGAAGTCCACAGTGGACAAGGTGCTCGCCGCCCACCACGACGACGACGCGCCGGTGCGCCTCGACGTGGTGTGCAGCGGACCCCTCGCCGCCGACGTCGTCGACCTGGTGGGCCGGCACGAGCACCTCGTGAACTCGGTCCTGCTGGTGGACCCGGAGACCGAGGTCACCGCGCCGTTCGCCCGTGTCATCGCGCGCAGCGACGACAGCGCCGACGACCGCATCCCCGCACCGCTGCCCCTCGGCCACCCCGACGTGGTGTCCGCGGTGACCGAGCAGCTCGGCCAGCGGAACTTCTGAACCGGGCAGAACGCCCCTCCGTATGCCTCGGCAGGGAACCGAGGACGGGAGGCTTCATGCGTGCGCGTCTGCTCATCGTGGTGCTGGGGCTGCTGGCACTGACGGGCTGTTCGGCGTTCGGCGGGGGCGGCTCCGGCGAACCGGCGGCCAACGAGGCGGATGCGACGTTCTCGTTGCGCATGATCCCCCACCACCGGCAGACGATCGAGATCTCGAAGCTCGCCGTCGAACGCTCCAAGGACTCCTTCGTCGTCGACGTGGCCGACCGGATCGCCGCCGCGGAGGCGGGTGAGATCGAGCAGATGTCGACCTACCTGCGCACGTGGAACATCCAGGTCCCCGGCGACGCCCCCCACGAGACGCACAAGATGGCGGGCATGATGACCGCCAAGGACGTCGAGGCGCTCAAGACCGCGCAGGGCACCCAGTTCGACACGCTCTACCTGGCCACGTTGTCCCGCCACCTGCGCAGCGGCGTGGACATGGCGAAGGACGCCCAGGCGAAGGGCGTGCACGTGGGCTCGAAGGCGTTGGCCGGCAAGATCATCGTGTCGCAGACCGAGGTGCTGGACCAGATCGGCGCCCGGCAGAAGTCCTGACGCGGCCGCACCGGTGGCGGGTCCCCTCTCGAAGGGCGGCGGACCCGCCACCGCGTCGTGCGCGGGGCAGCGGAAAACCACGGGCCCTCCCCCGTTCCCGGCAATAGCCTGACCGCATGCACCCCCATCCAGAGCCCTACGACCAGGGCCTCCTCGACGTGGGCGACGGCAACCGCGTCCACTGGGAGATCAGCGGAAACCCGGACGGCAAACCCGCCGTGGTCTTCCACGGCGGCCCCGGTGCCCCCGGGAACAGCGCCCGCTGGCGCCGCGACTTCGACCCGGAGCACTGGAAGCTCGTCATCTGGCACCAGCGCGGCTGCGGCAACAGCACCCCGCACGCCGGCGACCCCGCCACGAGCATGGAGCACAACACCACCCAGCACCTCATCGACGACGCCGAGAAGCTCCGCGACCACCTCGGCATCGACAGGTGGCTGATCATCGGCGGTTCCTGGGGTTCCACGCTGGCGCTCGCCTACGCCGAGCAGCACCCCGAGCGGGTCAGCGAGCTGGTCATCGCCGCGGTCACCACGTCCCGGCCGCAGGAGCACGCGTGGATCACCCGTGGCCTCAGCCTGTTCTTCCCCGACCACTTCGAGCGGTTCCTCGACGGCGTCCCCGAGGAGGACCGCGACGGCAACCTCGCCCTCGCCTACAACAGGCTGCTCAACTCCGACGACCCCGATACCCGCGCGAAAGCCGCCCACGACTGGAGCAAGTGGGACCTCGCCACGGTCACCGGCGGCGACAACGACTTCACCGGCACGCCCTACGAGGACCCGCTCTTCCGCTACACGACGGCACGGGTGGTCACGCACTACTGGGGCAACGAGGCGTTCCTCGAACCGGACCACGTCCTGGACAACCTCCACCGCCTGCACGGCATCCCCGGCGTGCTCATCCACGGCCGCAACGACCTCGGCGGGCCGCTGTGGACCGCGTGGGAGGTGGCGAAGAGGTGGCCGGACGCCGAGCTGGTGGTCCTCGGTGACGCCGGGCACCAGGCGAAGGAGGGCGGCAGCATGAGCGAGGCGATCGCCGCGGCCGTCGAGAAGTTCCGGTGACCGGGGACTGGCTGGACGTCGGTGACGGGCAGCGGATCCACTACGAGGTCAGCGGAAACCCGGCGGGCAAGCCCGCGGTCGTGTTCCACGGCGGTCCCGGCAGCGGGCTGAACCGGCGGTGGCGCGAGGACTTCGACCCCGAGCACTGGCTGCTGGTGCTGTGGGACCAGCGGGGCTGCGGCAAGAGCACCCCGCACGCCGGTGACCCCGCCACGAGCATGGAGCACAACACCACCCAGCACCTCATCGACGACGCCGAGAAGCTCCGAGAACACCTCGGCATCGACAAGTGGCTGATCGCCGGGGCCTCCTGGGGGTCGACGCTCGCGCTGGCGTACGCGATCCAGCACCCGCACCGGGTCAGCGAGCTCATCATCAGCGCGGTCACCACGTCCCGGCCGCAGGAGCACGCGTGGCTCACCCGCGGGGCCCGGTTGTTCTTCCCCGACCTGTTCGCGGAGTTCCAGCGCGGGGTGCCGGAGGAGGAACGGAACGGCAACCTGGCCGTCGCCTACAACAGGCTCCTCAACTCCGACGATCCCGATACCCGCGCGAAAGCCGCCCACGACTGGAACAGGTGGGACCTCGCGCTCATGGCCGGTGGTGCGACGGACTTCGCCGGCACGCGGTACGAGGACCCGCTGACGTCGTACACGCTCGCCCGGATCATCACGCACTACTGGGGCAACGAGGCGTTCCTCGAACCGGACCACGTCCTGGACAACCTCCATCGCCTGCACGGCATCCCGGGCGTGCTCATCCACGGCCGGTACGACTTCGGCGGCCCGCCGGAGAACGCCTGGGAGGTCGCCCAGCGGTGGCCCGACGCCGAGCTCGTGTTCGTCGGCGACGCGGGCCACCAGTCCACGCGCAGCACGGACGCCGCTTTGACGGCGGCCATCGCAAAGTTCCTCCAACCCTGCTTCCGCCGGCATCTGCAAGTTGGTGGTACTTGCAGATGCCTTGCCAGCAGCGGGGGTCAGGGGGCGACGGGGCCGGAGCGGTAGAGGCCTTCGCCGGCCCACAGGATGCGGTCGCGCAGCACGGGGCCCGGCGCCGGCACGAAGTTCGCGGCGTCGTCGGTGCTGCCGGTGCCGTCGTACACGGCGCGGGCCGGATAGGGGAACACGGGACGGGTGCGGGTCACGGCACCGGAGCCGTCCCGTCCCTCCGCGACCACCTTCACCGGTGCCGCACCGCCCTCCACCCACCGCACCAGCGCGGGGAACGGGTCGAAGTCGGTCAGCTCGTCACCGCGCGCGCAGTGGTGCAGCGAGGGCACGACGAACAGGCGGGCCCAGTCCTGCGTCCGGCCGCCGGTCAGCCGCTGCCAGTAGTCCAGCGTGCCCTGCACCGGGATGCCGGGGTCTGCGGCGCCGTGCCAGACGACCAGCTTGCCGCCCGCACGCCGGAACTCCCGCAGGTCCAGCGACATCGCGTTCGCCTTCACCGCCTCCCGTGCCACGCGGTGCAGCTCGCGCACGGTGAACTCGAACGAGTCCACAGAGGAGTGTGGCTGTCCGATGGGGTAGACGAGGTTCTTCAGCGCGTCGTCGGCGAGCTCACCGGAGATCGAGTGGCCGTCGACCGGGTTGGTCCAGTACTTCCAGCCCAGCTCCGAGCCGTACGACTGACCACCGGGGTAGAGCCGGACACCGCCGTCGGACGGGCCCGCGTAGAGCCGGCGGGCGCGGGCGATCTCGTCGTCGGTCAGCTGACCGGCGAGCACGGCCGGGTCGAAGCGGCACAGCCGCGGCTCGTCGAGCTGGCCGTCCACCAGCCCGTCGAGACCGTCGCACGCGCGCAGCACGGCGGCGTGCAGCAGGTCGATCTTGTCGTTCGGGATGGCGTTGCGGGTGATCCACGCCTGGTAGCCCACGAGCGCCCCGAAGTAGCCGGCCGGCGCGCCGGCGACGATGCCGTCGAAGTCGTGCGGGTAGCGCTGGGCGAGCTGCAACGCCTGGCGGCCGCCGTTCGAGCAGCCGGTGAAGTACGACTTCGCCGGTGCGACGCCGTAGAAGCTCCGCACGAGCACCTTCGACACCCGTGCCAGCACGTGCGGTGCGCGGAAGAAGAAGTCGTCGCGCGCCTGCTGGTCCGACCGCGCCCACGTCGTGTCCGTGGGGTCCTCCGGCGGCGTCCGGTGGCCCGCGTCGGTGGTCGCGACCGCCGCGTCGCCGAACGCCGGACCGCACTGGGGGAACTTCGCCGGCTCCAGGAACCCGCAGAACCCGCCGCACCCGTACTGGACGTACCGGCCGCGGTAGGTCCGGGTGGGCAGCTTCAGCTGGAACCGGACGTCCGGCTCGATCGTGCCCCGCACGTCGCAGAACTCCGGCACTCTGCCCGCGGCCGGCACGACCACGGCCGACTCGACCCGCGTCCGCGCGTCCGGCACCGGGTACGAGCGCACCAGCGCCGCGCACGACCGCACCGGCCGGGTCGGTCCGCCCGACGACGAGGCGGCGGGCACCGTTCCCGCCACGACCGTGAGCACGGCGACGAGCGCCGCCAGCGACTTGCGGACCATGCGATCTTCCCCCTGGTTCGAACCAGGTGAAGTCTCGCACCTGTCCGGTGTGGTTCCGGAGGTGTTGGGCAGGATCCGGCTCGGCCGAACGGATGATCTCGCGCACGAACCGCCGCGGGTCAGGGCCGGAAGTCGGCGGGGAAGCCGGCCTCCTGCACGGACAGACCGGAGGGGCGCAGCGTTCCGATGCTGCCCTGCGTGTGCAGGTCGAGGAACATGTCCACGACGTCCGGGTCGAACTGTTCGCCGCGCCCTGCCCAGAGTTCCCGCCGCGCACGGTTCTCGTCCAGCGCGGTCTGGTGTGGACGGTTCGACCGCATCGCCGCCCAGGCGACGCACACCGAGAGGATGCGCGCCTCGGCCCGGATGTCCGCGCCCTTCAGGCCGTCGGGGTAGCCGGTGCCGTCGTAGCGCTCGTGCTGCTGGCGGATCACGTGCGCGACGCCCGCGAACCCCGGCACCATCCGCGCGAGCCGGTAGCCGAAGTCCGGGTGCTGGCGCAGCAGCCGCCACTCCTCCTCCGACAACGCGCCCGGCTTGGTCAGCACGACCTCCGGGATGATGATCTTGCCGATGTCGTGCAGCCGGCCGGCCAGCTGGGCGACCCTGGTCGTGGGTGCGTCGAGGCCGAACTCCCCGGCGGCCACCCCGGCCCAGCGCGACACGGACCGGCTGTGGTCGTAGCGGTGCAGCCAGCCGTCCACGCGGTCGGCGACCTGGCAGAGGAACTCCGCCATCGCGCCGTCGGTGTCCGGGTCGACGGCGGGCAGCGGCTCGGGGCCGACCGCGATCCGGTTGCGGCCTGCGGCCTTCGCCGCGTACAGCGCGCGGTCGGCGATCACCACGATGTCGTCGGGGCCGTCGCCGTGCGTCGGGAAGCTCGCCGAGCCCACCGACACCGTGACCGACAGCGGGATGTCGTCGTTGCCCGCGTTGACCGGGATGGGTTTCTCCGCAACGCGTTCGCGCAGCCGGTTCGCGATCACCGAGAGCCGGTTGGGGCCCGCGTCCGGGACGAGCAGGGCGAACTCCTCACCGCCGTAGCGCGCGAGCACCTCCCCCGACCTCGACGCCGCGCGCAACCGGGCGGCGACCTCCATCAGCACGTCGTCACCGGCCGGGTGGCCGTAGTTGTCGTTGATCGACTTGAACCGGTCGACGTCGATGATGAACACCGCGACCGACCCGTCGTTGCGACGTGCCCGCGAGATCTCCAGCGGCAGCTGCGCCTCGAAGAACCGGCGGGTGTGCAGGCCGGTGAGGCTGTCGGTGATCGCGAGCTTGCGCTGGTCGGCGACCAGGCCCGCGAGCCGCGCGATGATCAGCAGCGACAGCAGCGCGCTGCCCGCCGCGATCACCACCACGTCCTGCGACGACTCGCCGACGTCGTGCACCAGCATCAGCACCGGCGCGGCCAGCGCGGCCGACGACAGCGCGATGATCCGGCCGCGGCTCAGGCCGACGTCCTTCATGTGCGCGCGGTCCACGAGCCGCGCCATCGTCGGGTGCAGAGCGGCGGCACCGATGCACAGGTTCGCCGAGAGCCAGATGGCGTCGAGGAAGTTGCCCGCGTGGTAGCTGCCGTCGAGGCGTTGCAGCACGTAGATCGTGTCCGCGGTGAGGATGCCCAGCAGGTTCGCCGTCAGCAGCACGAACGCGCGCGGCCGCGGTCCGGCACCGAAGATCAGCCGCAGGGCCACGACGAACAGCGCGAGGTCCATCATCGGGTAGCCGAGCGAGGCGAGCTTGACCAGCGCCGGCGAGGTGAGCCGGGCCTGCGGGCCGATGACGTAGAGCCAGGACGCCATGCCGGCCACCACGGCGAGCACGGCGGCGTCGAGCAGGCTCGGCAGGTCCAGCCCCGGTGTGCGGCGGCGGATCAGCATGATCACGCCGGCCACCATCAGCGGGTAGTGGCCCAGGTAGAGGACGTCCGCGTACGACGGGTAGAGCGTGTACCGGAAGATGTAGTGCGAGGCGTAGAACGTGAGGTCGGCCAGCGCGTAGACGACCTGGCTCAGTGCGAGGAGCACCCACGGGCGCCGCCACTGCGGCCGGTTGCGGCGGACGCCGGCGAACATGGCGATCGCGGCCGAGGCGGAGATCGTGCAGTACAGCACCACGCGCACCGTCTGCCCCGTTGTGCCAGCCGGGCTCACCGGGATGAGGTAGTAGACCCCCAGCAGCAGGTGACCTGCCACCAGGTACATCCACCACGCTCCGGTCCGGCCGGCACGGAAGATGGTCACACGAGACCCCTCGTTCTGCGACTTGGTCGGGCCAGGTGATGATGCCCGACTCCTCATGACCGCGGCACCGCCGTTACTCCGATGAGGTGACCAACCAATACGAGTCCGACGTTACCGCAAATCACTGTTCTGTTTTCCGCGCGAATGAAATCCCAGCACCGTCGCGGCAGCCGGCGAGCCGGCTCACCCAATCCGCCCCACGAGTTCGTCCGACAGCGTGACGACGGCGGTTCCGGTCCGTCGCCGGTTCCCGCCCACGGGTGGACCGCGCCGATTTTCGCACGACTTTTGGCTGCTCGGCGGGGATTCGGGCACCTTTCCCCGTTCGACCACGCGCTGTGCCCGTGCCCTCCACCTGTTGGCGGACACCCGAGGGGCGCAACGGGGGTCTCCCGTGCCCGGTGCCGTCACGACTTTCCACCTGACTTGACGCACGGCGTTTCGCGCGAGTTCCGGAACCTTCGTCGTTGACCGTTGCTGGGTTTTGAAATCCGGTTACCGCGGCAGTAGCGCGATATCGTTATCGGGGCAGCCCTTCACCTGCACGGCTCCGGGTTTCTGCCTCTTCGGCCAGTGCGTGCGGGGAGCGGCTCGCAACAGTGCTATGGACGCACCGGGCAGCGGTGCCGCGGGAGCTGCCCAAGGCGCCGTCGAGGTGCTGACAAGGCGTGGAGCCGGGACTACGGTCGGCGGCCATGAGGCTACTGCTCGCCGTCCTGATGATGGTCGTCCTCGCCCCCGCCACCGCACACGCGGCACCGCCGACCGCGCGCTGCGAGTTCATCCCCACGCCGGAGAACCCGGCCGCCCGCCCGGTGCAGCCACCGCCGTCGACGGTCCCGGCCCGCGGCACCGTGAAGGTCACCATCGTGACGAACTACGGCGTCGTGGTCGCGAAGCTGGACCGCGCCACCGCGCCGTGCGGGGTGGCGAACTTCGCGCACCTGGCGCGGAGCTGGTTCTACACGATGACGCAGTGCTGGCGGCTGACGGACACCGCGCGGCTGGGCGTGCTGCAATGCGGTGACATCCACCGGGCGGAGGAGGGCGGTCCCGGCTACCGGTTCGCCGACGAGGTCAGCGGTGCGGAGACCTACCCGCGCGGCACCATCGCATACGGCAACCAGGGGCCGGGCACCAACGGCAGCGAGTTCTTCATCGTGCACTCTTTCGCGAACATCAAGCCGGTCTACACGGTGCTGGGCCACGTCGTGTCCGGCATGGACACCCTGGACCGGATCGTGGCGGCCGGGATCGTGCCGCAGCCGGACGGAACGCTCGACGGCGCACCGAAGAAGCCGGTGCGGATCATCCACGTGGCCGCCTGACCGCGTTTCGCGATCGGGGTCAACGGTCAACCTCGTTCCCCTGCCTGTGATCCCGGTCGCCCCGCGGACCGAAAATCCCTGCTGGGCCCGTTCGCTCGACTGAACGGCGGTTGTACCGATCAGTAACGTCCGATTGGTACAACCATTCGCCCAGCAACGGAGGAGCCGCGGAGTGCTCACCGAGTTCGACCGCACCGGTGACGCGTTCCGCACCGCCGCGCAGACGTTGGACTACCGCCGTTTCCTGATGATCGTCGAGGACGAGCTCGGCTACTCCGGCGCACTGCAGCTCGTGCTCGACGAGTCCGCGTCAGGCGAGAAACTGGTGGTGCGCCTGGAAGAGGGCCGCGCACCCGACCCGGCCACGAGCCGGCGCACCCTGCTCGCCCGCTACGCAGAGGTGGCGGCCGCCGTGGAACAGGACCGCCCGCTCACCGTGCGCGTGGAGAACGTCGGCCTGGCCGACTTCACCCGCACCCGCGGCAAACTCGTCGCGGTCGTCGACCGGCGCGGATGATCCCACCTCTGGTCTAGGGTGTCGTGGTGCGAAAGATCCTGGTCATCGGCATCGGCGCGGGCAACCCCGACCACCTCACCCTGCAGGCCGTGAAGGCCCTGCGGACGGTCGACGTGTTCTTCGTGCTCGACAAGGGTGCCGTCAAACAGGAGCTGGTCGACCTCCGCCAGTCCATTGTGGCCGAACACGCGACGGGCCCCTACCGCGTCCTCGAAGGCCGCGACCCCGACCGCGACCGCACCCCCGACAACTACGTGCAGACGATCGAGGCCTGGCGCCGCGACCGCGCCGACGTCTGCGCAGCCCTCCTCGACCAGCTCGGCGACGACGAGGTCGGCGCGTTCCTGGTGTGGGGCGACCCCTCCCTGTACGACTCGACCCTCGCGATCCTCGACGACCTCCTGGCCCGCGGCCTGGAGTTCACCGTCGAGGTCGTCCCCGGCGTCACCTCCGTGGCCGCGCTGACCGCCGGCCACCGCGTGGCGCTGAACCAGGTCGGCCGCCCCGTGCAGATCACCACCGGCCGCCGCCTGTCCGAGGGCTGGCCCGCCGACGTCGACGACGTGGCCGTGATGCTGGACGCGAAGTACTCCTTCGAGGGCGTCGACCCCGACACGTGGATCTACTGGGGGGCGTACCTGGGGATGCCCGACGAGGTCCTGGTGTCCGGGCGGGTCGGGGACGTGGCCGCCGAGATCCGCGCGGTGCGGGAGGAAGCCCGTGCGCGCAAGGGGTGGATCATGGACACCTACCTGCTGCGCAGGGGCTAGCCGGCGATCAGCTTCGCGACCGCCCGCTCGACCAGCTCCCGGCTCGCCACCGGCGTGGAGAACGCCAGGATCGACATGTGCACGGTCAGCGCGAGCAGCTCCTCGGCCCCGAACTCCCCCGGCAGCACCCCGCGCTCCTGCGCCTCGGCGATCGCGGCCACCTTCGCCACGTGCGCCTCCCCCTCGGCCCGGGAGATCGCCTCGAACCCGTTCTCCAGCCGGTGGTACCCGGCGAGGCTGAGCAGCTCGGGCTGACGCGCGTACGTCTCGAACAACCGCCCCGCGTACCCCGGCAGGTCGTCCGGCGTGATGGGGACGGCCTCGACCACGGCCGCGATCTGGATCTTCAGGACCTCCTCGAACAGGTCCTCCTTGCTGCCGAAGTAGGCGTAGATCATCGCCTTGTTGCACCCGGCACCGGCGGCAATGCGGTCGACGCGCGCGCCGGCGATGCCGTGCGCCGCGAACTCGGTCAGCGCCGCCGCCAGCAGCTTCGCCTTGGTTGCTTCCCTGTCCCTCACCACGGACCGATTCTAACCAACCAGTTGGTTGACAGTCGACCGCGACCGTGGTTGCCTGGAGTTAGCAACCAACCGGTTAGTTAGGAGCGCGGACATGAAGGTCGCACTGGTCACGGGCGCGTCGTCGGGCATCGGCGAGGCGACGGCGCTGGCATTGCACGAGGCGGGCTACGCGGTCTACGCCGCGGCACGACGGGTCGAGCGGATGGACGGGCTTGCCGAGCGCGGCATCGAGGTGGTGCGGATGGACGTCACCGAGGACGCGTCGATGGTCGCCGGGGTCGAGCGGGTGGTCGCGGAGACCGGGCGGATCGACCTGCTCGTCAACAACGCCGGCTACGGGTCGTACGGGGCGTTCGAGGACGTGCCGCTCGCCGAGGGGCGGTACCAGTTCGAGGTCAACGTGTTCGGGCTGGCGCGGTTGGTGCAGCTGGTCGTGCCGCACATGCGGGAGGCGGGCAGCGGGCGGATCGTGAACGTGTCGTCGATCGGCGGGCGGATCTACGAGCCACTGGGCGGGTGGTACCACTCGACGAAGTTCGCGGTGGAGGGGTTGAGCGACTCGCTGCGGCTGGAGCTCAAGCCGTTCGGGATCGACGTCGTGGTGATCCAGCCGGGTGCGATCAAGACCGAGTGGGGCGGCATCGCGGTGGACAACCTCCGCAGGACGTCCGGGCAGGGGGCCTACCGCAAGCAGGCCGAGGCGCTCGCGGCGTTCTTCTCACAGGTCGAACGCGGGTCGGAACCGGAGGTGATCGCGGACGTCATCGTCAGGGCCGCTCGGGCGCGCAGGCCCAGGACCCGGTACGCGGCGGGGTTCGGTGCGCGGCCGATCCTGTTCGCCCGCAGGGTGTTGCCCGACCGGGCGTTCGACGCGCTCTTCCTCGGTGCGCTCAACCGGGCCGCCGCCTGATCGCAGCAGGTACCTTCGGTTCAGACCGGAGGGAGCGGTGTGCGCGGGGGTTTGTCGGCGGAGGCCGAACGGCTGTACCTGGCGTTGTTGCGCGGCGGCAGGGCGGATCCCGGTGCGGCGCTGGAGGAGCTCGAACGGCTCGGGCTCACCCGCGGTGGGCACGTGCGGCCGCCGCGGTCGGCGTTGACGGCGATCGCCTCCGAGCACGAGGTCGCCGCCCAGCGGGCCAGGGAGACCGCGGAGGTGCTGGCGCGGGCCTACGCCGGGCGGGGCGGGCTGGACGCGGACTTCGTCGAGGTGCTCAGGGACGCGGACGAGGTGATCACCGCGTTCGAGGAGATGCAGAGCCAGGCCAAGACCGAGGTGCGGGCGCTCGACCCCGGTTCGTACCTGAGCCCGCAGCCGGAGGCGAGTCCCGCGCAGCCGCCGGCGCTGGCCCGCGGGGTCTCCTACCGGGTGGTCTACGACTCGTCGCTCTTGCAGGACCCGCAGGGGTTCGCGTCGGTGCAGGAGAGCATCGCGGTCGGCGAGCAGGCGCGGGCGTTCCCCGGGGTGCCGTTGAAGCTCGTCGTGGCGGACTCGGACCGGGCGTTGATCGCCGTGCCGACGGTGACGGGCGCGAACGTCGTCGCCCTGCTCATTCACCCGTCCGTGCTGCTGAGCGCGCTGATCGAGCTGTTCGAGGCGTTCTGGCGGATGGGCGTGCCGGTCACGGCCGGCGGGCAGGACAGCGTCGGTGGCGAGCCGACGCTGGCGACGCACCGGTTGTTGTCACTGCTCAGCGCGGGCCTGACGGACGAGTCGATCGCGCGGGAGCTCGGCGTCAGCGACCGGACGGTGCACCGGCGCGTGAGCCGGCTGCAGCAGTTGCTGGGGGCGCAGACGCGGTTCCAGCTCGGGGTGCAGGCGTCACGGCGCGGCTGGCTTTGATCACAACGGGTTAGCGTGCGGCAGTCGTTCATCACTCTGTGGCACTCTTTGGTGACGGATTCCAGACATGGCGACTTTCTGCCATCACCCAGACGTGTTAAACGGCGTTGAAAACCTTTCTCCTCCTCTGAAGGCACGGGCTCATCAGGCCGTGCGGGGGCAGGAAGGGATCGACAGTGACGAAGACTCTCAGAGTCGCGTTGGCCGGGGCGCTCGCCGTCTCGAGCCTCGCGCTCTCACCGGGGGCGCAGGCCGCACCGAAGGCGGACCCGGACACGGCGGCGCTCGCGGGCGCGCTGACCACCCAGACGATCAAGTGGGAGGAGTGCACCTTCCCCGGCGTCGCGGAGGAGACGGTCGCGCGGTTCAAGACCGTCAAGGGGCTCGCGTGCGCCACGGTCAAGGTGCCGCGCGACTGGCACAACCCGCAGGACGGCAACACGATCGACCTGAGGGTCTCGAAGACCGAGACCGCCTACAAGGGCACCGCCCGCCAGGGCATCGCGCTGGTCAACCCCGGTGGCCCCGGCGGCTCCGGCCTGCCGTGGGGTGCGGCGATGGCCCTGCGTGCACCGGTTCTGGCGAGCCAGTACGACTTCATCGGGTTCGACCCGCGCGGCGTCGGCCTGTCCACGCCGCTCAAGTGCTCCTACACGGTCCCGAGCTCGACCGACGAGGACGTGCTGAACCGCGCGAAGGTCGCCGGCTGCCTGGAGAACCCGCTCACGCAGTTCATCACCACCGAGCAGACCGCGTACGACATGGACTTCATCCGGGTGCTGCTCGGGGAGAAGAAGACCTCGTACATCGGCTACTCCTACGGCACGTGGCTGGGCACCTGGTACGCCACGGTGTTCCCGGGCAAGGTGCACCGCTTCCTGCTCGACTCGGCCGTCGACGCCTCGCAGACCACGCTCGAGAAGACGTGGGACCTGCAGCCGCGCAGCCGTGACCGGCAGTTCCAGGAGGCGCTGCTGCCGTACGTGGCGCGCAACAACGCGATCTACGAGGCGGGCACCGACCCGTTCGAGATCCGCAAGAACTGGGAGAAGGCGGGCGGCACGCGCGACTTCCTCGGCCAGCTGTTCACCGCCTGGTTCATCATCCCGGCGATGTACGACACCAGCCAGTACGAGGTCGCGGCCTCCGCGGTGGCGACCGTGGCCGGCACGGTGACCGAGGGCACCACCGCCCAGCGCGTCGAGGCGCTCGTCGCGAAGATGCTGGCGCGTCCGGGTCTGTCGCCGGAGAACGCCGAGTTCATCGCGAAGGCCAAGGCGAACGCGCTCGCGGCCATCGAGAAGAAGGAGCGCGTCGCGGTCAAGTCCACGACGGCCGCCGCCGAGGTCGAGACCTGGGACGCGACGTTCGAGGCGATCCGCTGCCAGGACGGCCAGTGGAACCAGAACCTGCAGTACTGGAACTACTGGAAGGCCGACCTGACCGTGAACGCGCCGTTCATCGCGCCGTTCATGAGCACGCCGCTGTGCGCGTACTGGCAGACCAAGAACTCGAAGCCCGCGCCGGACAAGAAGACCTTCCCGCGCGTGCTGCTGGCGCAGAGCGAGCTGGACGCGGCGACGCCGTACGAGGGTGGCGTGTCCACCACGAAGGCGCTGCCGGGCGCGAAGCTGATCAGCGTCGACAACGAGGGCTCGCACGGCCTGTTCCCGTACAACACGGACTGCGTCGACGACCCGATCACGTTCTACTTCCAGACCGGTGCCACGCCGCGCAAGCAGTTCACGGGCTGCCAGGCGCTGCCGCTGCCGGGGGAGACCGAGACGTTCCAGGTGGGCGGCACGCTCTCCAACGGCAAGGTGAAGATCAAGATGATCACGCCGGCCGTGAAGAAGGCCAACAAGATCGTGAAGGACCTGCTGAGCTCGTCGTCCACCGCGCAGGCGGACGAGTCGGGCATGCCGTCGAACCTCTGACGGTCTGAGCTGCGGTCGTGGCCCCCGGGAAAGCTTCCCGGGGGCCACTTCTGCTTTGCGGCGCTTGGTCCTCGGCGCTTGGTCCTCGGCGCTTGCTTTCTAGCGCTGCCACCACTTCTTGCGGACGACGTCGACGATGACGCACGAGATGTTGTCCGGGCCGCCGTTGCCGTTGGCCAGCGCGACGAGCTGCCAGGCGGCCTCCGTGCCGTCCTCTGTGGACTGCAGGATCTCGTGCACGTCGCCCAGGTCGGTGTAGTCGGTGAGACCGTCGCTGCACAGCAGGTAGCGGTCGTCGAGGTGCGCCTGGTGCCAGGACAGGTCCGGGTCGTGCGAGTTGCCGGACTGCAGGGCCCGCAGCACGAACGCGCGGCGCGGGTGCCCGGCGGCCTCCTCCGGCGTCAGCCGGCCGGCGTCGACGAGGGCCTGCACCATGGTGTGGTCGTGGGAGAGCTGGCGCAACTCGCCCTCCCTCAGCACGTACGCGCGGGAGTCGCCGATGTGGGCCAGCTGGAACGCCAAGCCCTCCCAGCGGATCGCCGTCAGCGTGGTGCCGGTGCCCTGCGGGGCCTCCTCGTCGAGCCGGCGCGCGATCTCGCTGACGGCCGGGCCGAGGTCGCCCTGCCAGTGCGCCAGAACGTCCACCGCGATTGCACTGGCGAGCTCGCCGTGCTCGTGGCCGCCCATCCCGTCGGCCACCGCCTGCAGGTCCGCGCGGACGTACACCGAGTCCTCGTTCTGCTCACGGACCAGCCCCGGATCGGTGGCCACGGCGATGCGCAGCTCGTGTGTCATGCCACCAGTAGATCACTTGTGAAGTCACTTCACAAGCAATACGGTTGTGAACATGGATGAGACGGTCAACGCCGGTGACATCGCGCGTCTGGCAGACGTGGGCCGCGCGGCCGTGTCGAACTGGCGGCGCCGGTTCGACGACTTCCCGGTGCCGGTCGGTGGTACGGCCTCCAGTCCGTTGTACCTGCTGCGCGACGTGGAGGCATGGTTGCGGCGCAACGGCAAGCCGTTCCGCGTCTCCCCTGCCGAGCGCCTCTGGACCCAGCTGCGCACCGTCGACGACCTGAAGCTCGGTTCGGCGCTGCTGGCCGTGGAGGCGGACGCGGTGACGTTCGAGTACCTGCACGAGCGGTACGCGGCCGCCCACTCCCGCCTGCTGAACCCGACGCCGCCGGAGATCGCGCGGCTGATGGTCTCGCTGACCGAAGCTCACGACGGCACGGTGACCGACCCGGCGTGCGGCACCGGTTCGTTGCTGAAGCTGGCCGGTGCGCGCCGCAAGGTGGGCCAGGAGCTCGACCCGGTGCTGGCCGCGATCGCGCGCCGCCGCCTGCCGGACGCCTACGTCGTGGACGGCGACTCGTTGCGCCACAACGGGATCGTCGAGAAGGCGGATGCCGTGCTGTGCGACCCGCCGTGGCACGACCGCGCGTGGGGTCACGAGGAGCTGATCGGTGACCCGCGCTGGACGCACGGCCAGCCGCCGCGCGGTGAACCCGAGCTGGCCTGGGCGCAGCACTGCCTGTCGCTGGCCAGGCCGGGCGCGCCCGTCGCGATCCTGATGCCGTCCGCCGCGGCTTCCCGCCGGGCCGGCAAACGCGTGCGCGGCAACCTCCTGCGCGCCGGCGCCGTGACCGCGGTGATCACCGTCCAGCCGGGCCGCGACCTGTGGCTGCTGCGCCACCCGCACCCGAGCGACCGCGCACCCGAGCACGTGACGCTGCTCGACTCCCCCGACTCGGTCGACCGCCCGGAGTCGCTCGATCCGAACACGCGCGTGCTCGACCTCCTCGACGACGACGTCGACCTGAGCCCCGGCCGCCTGCGGGGCCAGCACGGCCGCGCCTACGTGGAGACCCGCGCGAAGTACTCGATGCCCGAGCCGCCGGAACTGCACGACCGCGTCCTGCCGCCGATGACGACCATCGGCGACCTGCTCCGGGCGGCCCCCGGCCCGCACGTCGTCACGTCCCCGACCGGCGCGACCTACGAGATCGACCCGGCCCGCCTCGACCCGGACTACCTGACCGGCCTGCTCCGCGCCGCGCTCGCCCGCACCCCCACCGGCTCGACGCGCCTGGACGTCCGCCGCACCCAGGTCCCGTCGCTGCCGCTGGACGAACAACGACGCTATGGCCGCGCGTTCGTGCAGCTCAGGGACCTGGAGGACAGCCTGGAGGGCGCTGCGGAGCTGGTCCGTTTGGGATACAACGGGTTGCTCGGCGGCCAGATCGGACCTGCGTAGGGCGCACGGCGATGAGCACGCACCGTGACCCCAATTCACCCGATCGAGATGTCCGGATTCGCGGTCTCGCCCGCCTCGCTGACGAGGAAGCGCGCGGGACAGGCGACCGGGACCCGCACGCGAACCGGAACAGCCCGTCGCCGGCGGCGGTTAGGCTGCGCCGGTGCTGATCGCCGACCGCTACGAGATCGACGACCTGCCGCTGGGCCGGGGAGGCATGGGCGCCGTGCACCGCGGCCGCGACCTGCGCCTGGATCGCCGCGTGGCGGTCAAGCTCCTGCAACTGCCCGGGAGCGACGAGGAGGTCCAGCAGCGCTTCGCACGCGAAGCGCGCATCGTGGCGAAGCTCGAACACCCCGGCGTCCCGGTGCTCTACGACTTCGGCACGTATGACCAGCGCCTGTTCCAGGTGATGCAGTTCGTTGACGGCGTCACCATCGCCGACCTGGTCGACGAGTTCGGCCCCCTGCCCGAACCGTGGGCCGCCAACATCGCCGCCCAGACCGCCGCCGTGCTGGCCGCGGCCCACGACCGCGGCATCTGCCACCGCGACCTCAAGCCCACGAACCTGATGCTCTGCCCCGACGGCGCCGTGAAGGTCCTCGACTTCGGCCTGGCCCTGCTGCGGGAGAGCGACGTGGCCCCGTTCAGCCGCGCCGGCCAGATCCTGGGCACCCCCTCGTACATGGCGCCCGAGCAGATCCAGCGCGGAGTCGCCGAGCCGCGCAGCGACCTGTACGCGCTGGGGTGCGTGCTGCACGAGATGCTGACCGGCGCACAGCTGTTCACCGGCCCGACGGCGTACGCGGTGTTCGAACGGCACGTGCGCGAGGTGCCGCGAGCCGTCGCGGGCGGGCTCAACGGGGTGGTGCAGCGGCTGCTGGCCAAGGAACCGGACGGGCGGCCGGGGTCGGCGCGGGAGGTTTTCGAGGCGCTGCAAGGGGTTTCGAGGGATGTGCCGGCGTTGCCGGGGTTCGTGGCGGAGGGGTCGACGGGGACGATGTACGCCAACGTGCAGCGGCGGTACGGGAACCGTGCGGTGGACGGCGGGGGCGCGCCTCGGGTGGCGGGGGTCAGGCAGTAGGCGGCTACGCAAGGCCGTGGGCCCGCTAGGCGGTGGGCACGCGGCGAAGCGGGCACGCGGTGGGGCGGGCGCGCGGTGGGGTGCGCGGTGGAGCGGGCACGTGGTGGGGCGAGAAACGGGCCGTGTGCGGCAGGGGCCGAGGCATGGGTAGCGGGAACCGCGCCGTGAGCGGCGAAAACCAGGACGTGCGCGCGGAAGCCGCACTCCGGCGGTGCGAGCCGTGGCCGGATCACGACGGGATGCGGTTCACCTCGTGCTCCCCGGTGGCCCACAGGTGTTGCACCGCATAGGACCGCCAAGGCCGCCACTCCGCAGCCCGCCGGCTCAACGCCGCCGGAGTCACCGGCAACCCGAGTGACGCAGCCGCCAGCTTGATCCCGAGATCGGTCGGCAAGAAGGCGTCCGGGTCTCCCAGGGCGCGCATCGCGATGGACTCCACGGTCCACGGCCCGAAGCCGGGCAAAGCGTGCAGAGCCTCCCGGACGACGGTGGGGTCCGCGGACATCGACAGGTCCAAACCGGACTCCAGGGCACCGAGCAGCGCGGCCATGGTCGTGCGGCGGGAGGTCGGCACGGCCAGGGTCGCCGGGTCGAACGACAGGGGGAACAGGTGGAGGTCGGCGACCGGGGTGCCGAAGCGCTGGACCAGGCGGGCGGCGTGGGTGCGGGCCGCGGCGGTGGAGACCTGTTGGCCGAGGACGGCTCGGACGGCGAACTCGGCGCCGTCGACGGTGCGGGGGACGCGGCGGCCGGGGGCCTTGTGCACCAACGGTTCGAGGACCGGGTCCGCGGCCAGTGCGGTGTCGATGGCGGACGGGTCGGCGTCGAGGTCCAGCAGGAAGCGGCACAGGGCCACCGCTGCGGGCAGGTCGCGGACGTCGGTCAAGGCGAACACCGCTGCCAC
Organism: Lentzea sp. NPDC042327; assembly: GCF_040647275.1. Lineage (NCBI taxonomy): Bacteria > Bacillati > Actinomycetota > Actinomycetes > Pseudonocardiales > Pseudonocardiaceae > Lentzea > Lentzea sp. NPDC042327. The sequence continues at coordinate 226,233 of NZ_JBEZBX010000009.1, read as the reverse complement.
GTGGTCGGGGCGGGGGCTGAGTGCGGCGATTCCCGGGCCGTGCGGGAGGCGGAGGGTGCGGCGGTAGGTGTTGTCGCGCCACTCCTCCACGCCGGGGACGGCGGTGGCGATGAGGTGTCCGAAGAGGTTGTCGGGGAACAGCGGGGTGTGGAACGGCAGGCGGAGCGGGATCTGGTGCGGGAGTGCGGTGATGGCGGGCAGGGCGCGGCCGGCGGCGAACGCGGCGGAGAGGGTTCGGGCGTCGGCGCCCAGGGAGTCGACCAGTTGGGTGCGCAGATGGCTTGTGGTGCAACCCAGGTGGGACGCCAGTGCGCGGACGCCGGAGCGTTCGACGAAACCGTCGGCGAGCAGAAGTGTTGCGCGCTCGACGATGGACGCGCGGGCCGAGGGCGCGGAGTGGTGCATGTCCTCAATAGTGCCCGTGTGCGCCGTCGAATGCTGGCGGGAAGGGGACATCACCGCGACGGGGCCAACCGGGTGACCTGCTTCGCGATGCGATCAGGCCTGGATAGGCTGGTTGTCGCGCCGTTGCGACAGGGGTGGACTTCAGCAGGGAAGGGCGGCGTCGCGTGCGATGAGGGCGGCTTGGACGCGGTTGTCGCAGCGGAGTTTCGTCAGCAGTCGGCTGACGTGGGCCTTGATCGCCCCTTCCGACAGGTACATCAGCCGGGCGATGCGGGCGTTGGCCATGCCCTGGGCCAGGTACACCAGCACCTCCTGTTCGCGGCGGGTGAGCAGGCCGATGCGGCTGCGGGCGGCGTCGCGGCGGTCCGAGTCGGCGCCGGTGAAGTGGTCCACGAGGGCGCGGGTGGCGGACGGGGAGAGGACGGCTTCGCCCGCCGCCACGGCGCGGACGGCGGTCACGAGGGTGTCGGGGTCGCCGTTCCTGGGCAGGAAGCCCGCTGCTCCGGCGCGCAGTGCGGGGAACAGCAGCTCCTCGGTGGGCGGGGTGCAGAGCATGATCACCTGGGTGCCGGGGGCGTGCCTGCGGATCATGCGGACGGCGGTCAGGCCCTCCATGCCGGGCAGGGCGGCGTCCAGCAGCAGGACCTGCGGGCGGTGGCGGCGGGCCAGTTCGAGTGCGCCGGTGCCGTCGCTCGCCTCGCCGACCACGGCGATGGTGCCGGAGCGTTCCAGCACGCCGCGGACGCCGGTGCGGATCAGCACCTCGTCGTCGGCGATGCCGACGGTGGTCGTGCGCGGCTTGTTCACCAGTTGCAGCCCACCGTTCGTCCGCGAAGCACTCGTCGTCACCGTCATGCGTTCTCCCCGTCAGACCGGACCAGCCACCAGTTTGTTGCCGAACGAGGGTCGGGGGAAGGCAGGCATAACGAGCGCGGTGCGCACCGTCTCGCGCAGGCCGGGACGTAACGGGGTGCATGCACTCGAACAACCACCGCCACCTGCGGGAACACCGCCGCGAGACGGCACCGGGCTGCCGTTACGGCTGGAGGAGAGGCGCTCATGACCAGCACCGGACGGTGTGCCCTGTGCGCCGGCGCGCTGCCTCCCTCGACCTCGGAGCAGCGCAGGTCCTACTGCTCCAACGCCTGCCGCCAACGGGCTTACCGGCGGCGGGTGAGCTCGGCCGTGCGGGCGCCCGCCACCAGGCAGAAGCCTCGGGTGCTGGCGAACCTGCCCGCGGCGAGGGACGCGTTCGTCGGGCGGCAGCAGGAGCTGACGAAGCTCGACCAGCTCCTGCGCCGGCACCGTCTCGTTACGCTCGTGGGCAGTGCGGGTGCGGGCAAGACGCGGCTCGCGCTGGAGGTGGCGGGGCGGTTGCGGCGCGGGCGCACGGACCGGGTGCTGCTGGTCGAGCTGGGCCAGGTGACCGACGGTGGTGCCGTGCTGCCGGCCGTCGCGCACGCCCTGGGGGTCGAGCAGTCGGACGAGCCGTTGCGGGACACGGTGCTGGAAACGCTCGTGAACATGAGGGTGGTCGTCGTCCTCGACAACTGCGAGCACCTGCTCGACACGTGCGCGGAGCTGGCCGACCTGCTGCTGAACCGCTGTCCCGGTGTGCGGGTGCTCGCGACGAGCCGGGAGGCGCTGTGGATCAGCGGTGAGGTGAGCTTCCACGTGGAGGGCCTGCCGGTGCCGTCGACGGACCGCGACCTGGTCACGACGGCGGCGCCGCGGTCGGAGGCGGTGAAGCTGTTCGTCGAACGCGCACGCGAGCGCAAGCCGGACTTCCGCCTCACGCCGGAGAACACGGCGGCGGTCGCGCTGCTGTGCGCGCGGCTGGAGGGCATGCCGCTGGCGATCGAGCTGGCCGCGCGCTGGGTGCAGCTGCTGCCGGTGGCGGACATCTGCGACCGCGTGGACGAGCCGCTGGAGCTGCTGACGCTGGGCTGCCGCAAGTCGCCCGCGCGGCAGCGGTCGTTGCGGGAGGCGATCGACTGGAGCTACCGGTTGCTGCAGCCGGACGAGCAGTTCGTGCTGCGCAGGCTGAGCGTGTTCGACGGCGGGTTCGACCTGGCGGCGGCCACCGAGGTGTGTTCGACGGAACGGTCGGCGGAACCGGTGCTGGACGTGCTGTCCCGGTTGCAGGCCAAGTCGTTGCTGACCGCGGTGCCGGGCACGACGCGGTTCCGGCAGCTGGAGCCGGTTCGCCTGCACGCCAGGGAGAAGCTGGCCGTGGCGGGTGAGCTGGACGTCGCGTTCGAGGCGCTGGCGCGGTGGTTCACCGACCTGTCGGACGTGCTGATCACCGCGCCGCTGTCGATGCCGGCGGAGGTGCAGGACCGGCTCGACAACCACGTCGACAGCCTGCTCGGCACCGTCGAGTGGGCTGCGGACCGCGCTGACGAGCGGTTGTTGCTGCTCACCGCGGCGCTCGCCGACTGCGCTGCCCGGCGGGGGCGGCTCGGCCAGGCCAGGGCGCTGCTGCGGGACGCACTGCGGCGACCGTCCACAAGGGACGACTACCGGTGCGTGGCGCTCAACCACGCGGCCAGGTTCGCCGCCGAGCAGGGTGACCGCGACGAGGCCGTCGAGCTGTCCGGTGAGGCGTCGCGGCTGGTGCGCGGCATCGGTCACCCGGCGCTGGTGATGAGCTGCCGCAGCACGCTCGCGGCGGTGCAGCAGTCGAGCGGCGACTGGGAGGCGTCGGACGAGAACAACACCGAGTGCCTGCGCGTCGCGGAGCTGCTCGGTGAACCCCTTGCGCGCGCGACGTGCCTGGTCGACCTGGCGCGGACGGCGTTGTCGCTGGGCAAGCACGAACGCGCCGAGAAGGCGGTCATGAAGGCGTTGCCGATCTCGCGCACGTCGGGTGTGCCCGCGCGCATCGCCGGTGCCCTCACCACGCGGGGCGCCGTGGCGTTGGTGCAGGGCGATCTGGACGAGGCGGCGCACGCCTTCCGGGAGGCGCTGCGGATGGACGGCGTGAACCCGCTGAGCGCCCCGGACGCGTTGGAAGGCCTCGCCATAGCGGCGATGCTGCGCGGTCAGGCTGAGCGCGCGCTGCGGCTGGAAGCGACCGGGCGGGCGATGCGCCGGTCGGTCGGCGTTGTGCCGGACCCGTTCTGGGCCGAGAAGGTCGCCGGTGCGATGAACACCGCGCGGCTGATGCTGCCCACCCAGCGGGCCGATGAGGCCGCAACCCCTTTGACCCCGACCGAGATCGAGGCGTTCATCCAGGACGAGGTGTGGCTCGACCGCACGGAGGCCGCGCACGGCGAGCTGGACGACCACGAACGGCGTGTCGTCGCGCTGCTGTCGGCCGGACTGACGAACCAGCAGATCGCGAACCGGCTCAACGTGTCCGTCCGCACCGTGGCGGCCCGGTTGCAGCGCCTGCGGGACAAGCTCGGGCTGAGCAGCCGCGAGGACATCGCGGCGTGGGGCGCGGAACGCGCCATCGGCTGACCGGCCACCGGGCTGCGCAAAGGTTTGCGCGCATCGACCGACAGTAGGGCGTGGCGGCGGAAAAGGCTTCTGAACCGCATCAGCACTAGTCCGTTCGAGTGACGGCAGAGGTCTAGACCTTGACCTTCAAGTGGTCTAAACCACATCGTTCAGGCACCCCCTGCGACTGAGGAGACCGATGTCCAAGTTCCGATGGCATCTAGCTGCTCTCTTCGCGGCAGTAGCCGCGATGGTCCTCGGAATCGTCGTCGTGCCCGCCGCGAGCGGTGCCGGTGGCGTTTCCGCCACGTTCTCCAAGGGTTCGGACTGGGGAACGGGCTTCGAGGGCAAGTACACGATCACGAACAACAGCGCGGCGGCCCTGACGTCGTGGACCGTGGAGTTCACGCTCCCGGCCAACCACCGCGTGACCTCGCTGTGGGACGGCTCGTACACGACGAGCGGTCAGAACGTCACGGTCAAGAACACCTGGAACGGCAACATCGGTGCCGGCGGGTCGGTGAGCTTCGGCTTCAACGGCTCGTACACCGGCACGTTCGGTGCGCCGACGAACTGCAAGCTCAACGGCGGCTCGTGCGAGGCGGGCGGGACGAACCCGACCACCACGACCACGACCAGCACCACCACGAGCACGACGACCACCACCACGACCACCACGACGACGACCACCGGTCCGCCGCCGCCTCCCGGGAAGATCAACCTGGGCTACTTCACGGAGTGGGGTGTGTACCCGGCCCGCAACTACCAGGTGAAGAACATCGACACCTCGGGTTCGGCGTCGAAGCTCACGCACATCAACTACTCGTTCGGCAACGTGGTCGGCGGCAAGTGCACCATCGGTGAGGCCTTCCCCGCGATCGAGAAGGCGATGACCGCGGCGGAAGCCGTCGACGGCGTGGCCGACACGTGGGACCAGCCGGTGCGCGGCAACTTCAACCAGCTGATGAAGCTGAAGAAGAAGTACCCGCACCTCAAGGTGCTGTACTCGTTCGGCGGCTGGACCTGGTCCGGCGGCTTCGGTGAGGCGTCGCGGAACCTGCCCGCGTTCGTCGACTCCTGCTACAACCTGCTGAAGGACCCGCGCTGGGCCGGTCTGTTCGACGGCATCGACATCGACTGGGAGTACCCGAACGCGTGTGGCCTGTCGTGCGACACGAGCGGTGCGGCGGCGTTCAAGAACATGTCGCAGGCGCTGCGCACCAAGTTCGGCCAGAACTTCCTGGTGACCGCTGCGATCACGGCTGACGGCTCCGCCGGCGGCAAGATCGACGCGGCCGACTACGGCGGCGCGGCGCAGTACCTGAACTGGTACAACGTCATGACGTACGACTACTTCGGTGCGTGGGCGGCCCAGGGCCCGACGGCTCCGCACTCCCCGCTCACGTCGTACAACGGCATCCCGACCGCCGGGTTCAACTCCGAGGCCGCGATCTCGAAGCTGCGCTCGAAGGGCGTTCCGGCCAGCAAGCTCCTGCTCGGCATCGGCTTCTACGGCCGCGGCTGGACGGGCGTCACGCAGGCCACCCCCGGTGGCACGGCGACCGGCCCGGCTCCCGGCACGTTCGAGGCGGGCATCGAGGACTACAAGGTCCTGAAGACCAAGTGCCCCACCACCGGCACGATCGCCGGCACGGCCTACGCGTTCTGCAACGGCCAGTGGTGGAGCTACGACACCCCGCAGACGATCACCAGCAAGATCCAGTGGGCACGCGGCCAGGGTCTGGGCGGCGCGTTCTTCTGGGAGCTCACGGGTGACACCGCGAACGGAGAGTTGATCACCGCGATGAAGAACGCCCTCGGGTAGTCCTTCGACAACGCCGGGAGGGGAGCTGGTCAGCCCAGCTCCCCTTTCGTTTGCCCGGAAACAGGCGGGTCAGCAGAACGCTTCGGTGAGCAGCTTCAGGTAGGCGTCGGTGGGGTTGCCGCTGGTCGGCGCGCTGGTCGCCGACAGCTCCAGGCGCTTCCGGGTGTCCGGCGTGGTCAGCAGCTCCGAGGAGTAGCCGGGGATGCCGCCGCCGTGGCCCCACACCTTCGTGCCGCACGGCAGGGTCTGCACCTGCAGGCCCAGGCCGTAGTCGGGACTGACCGCGGTCGTCCTGCTGATCTCCTGCTGCTGCGCGGGCTTGAGCAGCTTGCCGCTCGCCAGCGCGACGACGAACGTGTCGAGGTCCTTCGTCGTGGAGATCATCTCACCGGCGGCCCACGCGACCGACGGGTTGAGGCGGGTGACGTCGGTCGGCTTGCCCTTCACGGTCGAGTAGCCGTGCGCGTGCGGGCCCCTGATGTCGAGGTCGTCGCCGGGCACCTCGGTGTCGGCCAGCCGCAGCGGCTTGAGGATGCGCTGCTCGACGGCCTTCTCGTACGGGCGGCCGGTGATCTTCTCGACCAGCAGGCCGGCGACGACGTAGTTGGTGTTGGAGTAGCTCCACTGCGTGCCGGGCTCGAAGTCGAGCGGCCGGTCCGTGGAGATCTTGAGCATCTCCTGCGGTGACCAGTGCTTGTAGCGGATCTGCTCGAAGCCGTCCGGGTCGAGCGGCAGCGCGCTGGTGTAGTCGTAGAGCCCGCTGGTGTGCTGCAACACCTGCCGCACGGTGATGCGGGTGTCGATCGAACCGGGCAGGTAGCGCACGACGGGCGCGTCCAGGTCGAGCTTGCCCTCGCCGGCGAGCTGCAGCAGCACCGTCGACACGAACGTCTTGGTGATGCTGCCGATGCGGAACCGGCCGTTCTCCGGCACCGGGCGGTTGCGGTCGAGCTCGGCCTTGCCGGACCGTGCGGTGAGGCGGTGGCGCCCGTCGGTCACCCTGACCTGGACGCCGAGCGCTCCCCCGCTCGCCGTGATCTGGTCGAGCGCCCCCTGCACGACCCCGCGGTCGATCGCGCCGCCGGTGGCGCCGGCCGTGGTGTCGGCCGCGAGCGCGGTGCCGGTGGTGGCGGCGAGCAGTCCGGCCGTCGTGATGCCGGCCACGAGTCGAACTCTCAGTCGAATCCCCATGTCCACCACCTTGTCGAGGCGCGGGGACCGCCGCATCCACCTCAAGGCGGACGGGCCTCCCTAGGGGTGACCCTGACCCGGAGGGCGCCCTGGTGTGGAATCGCTTGCACGGCAACGAGATCGGCCGTCACCGACCGGGCGGAGATCGGCGGTTCCAGGTGGCGTGATCTGCCCTCAGGGGCGAACGACGGCTGATCGGGCCGGATCAATAGGGCTTGTGCGCCGCTTTCATGGCCGAGACGAGCATTGCGCGCACTTTCGGCCAATGCACGTCCTGCTGACAGGAGAAAGGCGGCAGGAACCCGCCGCAGGTGCCCGACGAGGCACCGATCTCCCAGACGAAACTCGGCACGCCCAGGTCGTCGTACACCCAGTCGTCGGTGGCACCGGAGGCGTTGTAGAGCAGCTCGCCCGGCTGGCCCGCGCGGAACCCGGACAGCGCGGCCATCTCGTTCGCGATCCTGCGCAGCGCCTCGTCGTTGCCGGACTTCTGCGTGCTCCAGCCCCACGGGAAGAGCACGTAGTTGCCGTAGCTGTGCATGGAGATCACGGCACCGGTCGTGTCCGGTGTGGCCGCCGCGGTGTCACCGGGCGCGCGGGTGTCGCGGTAGAGGCTGCGCCACAACGCTTGCAGCGCCTGGGTCTCCACCTCGGAGTCGGCGCGCGGGCCGCGGTAGACCTCGCTGCACCTGTTCGCGGAGCTGCCGACCTCACCCCAGTGCGAGCCGGCGTTGCGGTTGAGGTCGACGCCGCGCGGACCGCTGGAGCAGGTGCCCTGCGCGTTCTTGCGGTGCGGCACGGGGGTGTCGCCGCCGGACTCGACGATGTCCACGCCGTCGGGGTTCGCGATCGGCACGACCCAGACCTCCAGGTCGTCGAGCAGCGCGGTCAGGTCGGAGCCGACCAGGTCGTCGACGAACCGCCACGCCAGGTCACCGGTGGTGATCTCGCGGGCGTGCAGCTGCCCCATCACGAACAGCCGCGGCTTCGGCGCGGCCGGCGTCAGCGCGCAGTCGCCGGGCGCCATCCTGGTGATGCAGACGGCTTTCAGGTCGTGGCCGCCGTCGCCCTGGGTCTTGCGCCAGGAGTCGCCGTAGTCGACGACGGTCGCGAGGTCCGGGTGCTGTGCGGCGACCTCGTCGAGGTGGGCGAGGTGCGCGGTGACCGTGCGGTAGCCGCCGTAGTAGGTCGTGGCGTCGGGCGACCGCGGCACCTGTTGAGACGCGGGCAGCGCCGACTCGACAGTGGACTGGAAACCGTCGGCGCGGAGGTCGTCGGCGGTGTGCGCGTTCCCGATGACGAAGAGGTCCGCGCCGTCGCGGTGTTCCGCGACGTCATAGCCGAGGCCGAGCAGCCGTTCGGCCGATTCCCCCAGCGGGGCCGGGACCCGCAGCACGTACGTCGCCTGTGGACCGTCCGCCGGCGCCGGTGCCGGGCTGAGCAGCAGGGTCAGGCCGGCGAGCAGGGCGAGGGCGGTCCGCATGACCACCGATGATCGGCCGTCCGGGTGAGCCGCGCCAGTCCGTTCGACCGGACGGATGACTACCGTCCGGTCAGTGGGACCCGCAAACTGCCGCTTGGCGAGCTGTGACGAAAATCAATAAGATCGGTCCCAGCATCGCAGCGGTTATTGTGCTCCACGCCGAAACCGACTCGACGACAGCGAGGTCCGCACACAGCCCACGGGAACCCAACGGGAGCGTCAGCCATGGATCATCTCCACCTCGACACCAACGTCGCTGAGATCTCCTACCTCGGCTTGCCGGACCACCTGTACTTCCCCTGGCGCGGCTCCCTCACCGACGACGACGAGGGGCTGGAGCCCACGATCGTCCGCAGCCTGGACTGAGCTCGCCGGGATCGGGCGGGTCAGCCGGTGCGCAGGCGGTGGGCCAGCGCGGTGTGGCGGCGGCCGGCCCCCACGGTGCGCACGGCCTGGCCGATGGCGCGTTTCGAGCCCACGAGGACGACGAGCTTCTTCGCGCGCGTGACGGCGGTGTAGAGCAGGTTGCGCTGCAACATCATCCACGCGCTGGTCGTGATCGGGATGACCACGCACGGGTACTCGCTGCCCTGCGACCGGTGGATGGTCATGGCGTAGGCGTGGCTGAGCTCGTCCAGCTCGGAGAACTCGTAGTCGACGTCCTCGTCCTCGTCGGTGCGGATGGTGAGCTTCTGCTCGACCGGGTCCAGCGCGGTGACGACGCCCAGGGTGCCGTTGAAGACGCCGTTGCGGCCCTTGTCGTAGTTGTTGCGGACCTGGGTGACCTTGTCCCCCACCTTGAACACCCGGCCGCCGAAGCGCTTCTCCGGCAGGTTCTCCCGCGACGGCGTCAGCGCCTCCTGCAGCACCGCGTTCAGCGAGCCGGCACCGGCAGGGCCGCGGTGCATGGGAGCGAGCACCTGGATGTCCTTGCGCGGGTCGAGCCGGAACCTGCGCGGGATGCGGTTCGCCACGACGTCGACCGTGAGGGTCGCGGCGTCCTCGGCCTCGTCGGCGGCGAAGAGGAAGAAGTCCGGCAGGCCCTGCACCACCGGGTACTCGCCGCTGTTGATGCGGTGGGCGTTCGTGACGACGCCCGACTCCTGCGCCTGCCGGAAGATGTGCGTGAGCCGGACGTTCGGGACCGGACTGCCGTGGGCCAGCACGTCCCTGAGCACCTCGCCCGCCCCGACGGACGGCAGCTGGTCGACGTCACCCACCAGCAGCAGGTGCGCGCCCGGCGGCACGGCCTTCACGAGCTTGTTGGCGAGCAGCAGGTCCAGCATCGACGCCTCGTCCACCACGACCAGGTCGGCGTCGAGCGGGTGGTCGCGGTCGTAGGCGGCGTCACCGCCGGGCTTGAGCTCCAGCAACCGGTGCACGGTGCGGGCCTCGTGGCCGGTCAGCTCGGTGAGGCGCTTCGCGGCGCGGCCGGTCGGGGCGGCCAGGACGACCTTCGCGCGCTTGGCCAGCGCCAGCCGGACGATCGAGCGCACGGTGAAGCTCTTGCCACAGCCCGGTCCGCCGGTGAGCACCGCGACCTTGCGGGTGAGGGCGAGCTGCACGGCCTCCCGCTGGTGCTGCTCCAGCTCGGTGCCGAGCCAGGCGAGCGCCCTGTCCCAGTTCACGCCCTGGAAGCTCGGCATGCGGTCGGTGTCGCTGTGCAGCAGGCGCCTGAGCTGGGCCGCCAGTGAGATCTCCGCGCGGTGGAACGGCACCAGGTAGATCGCGATCTCGTCGTCGGGCAGCTCCTCGCGGACCACGCCCTCCTCCTCGACGAGCTCGGCGAGGCAGTCGATGACGAGCCCGGTGTCGACCTGGAGGATCTTGATGGCCTCCGCGATGAGCGCCTGCTCCGGCAGGTAGCAGTTGCCGTCGGTGGTGGCCTCGGAGAGCGTGAACTGCAGGCCGGCCTTGACCCGCTGCGGGCTGTCGTGCGGGATGCCGACGGCCTTGGCGATCACGTCGGCGGTCTTGAAGCCGATGCCCCACACGTCGCTCGCCAGCCGGTACGGCTCCTCGCGCACGACGTCGACGGCCTTGTCGGTGTACTGCTTGTAGATGCGGACGGCCAGCGACGTGGAGACGCCGACCCCTTGGAGGAAGACCATGACCTCCTTGATGGCCTTCTGCTCCTCCCAGGCGTCCGCGATGGCCTTCGTGCGCTTGGGGCCGAGCTTCGGCACCTCGATGAGGCGCTCGGGCGTGTGCTCGATGACGTCGAGCGCGTCGACGCCGAAGTGCGTGACGATCTTGTCGGCGAGGACCGGGCCGATGCCCTTGATCAGCCCGGAGCCCAGGTAGCGGCGGATGCCCTGGATCGTGGCGGGCAGGACGGTCGTGTAGTCGTCGACGTGGAACTGCTTGCCGTACTGCGGGTGCGAACCCCAGCGGCCGCGCATCCTGATCGACTCGCCGGGCTGGGCGCCGAGCAGCGCGCCGACGACCGTGACCAGGTCACCGCGGCCGGTGTCGACCTTCGCGACGGTGTAGCCGTTGTCCTCGTTGGCGTAGGTGATCCTCTCCAGGACCGCTTCGAGGACGTTCATGACGTGAACCTACAGCGCTCTGCACACGATCTTCACAACTTGTCCCGGCGTCCTCCACGAGCGGGTCTTAAAGTCGCCGTCATGACAGGTCAGCGCCGGGTGCTCGTGGTCGAGGACGACATCACGATCGCCGAGTCCGTGGCCGCGCGGCTGCGGGCGGAGGGCTTCGAGGTGTCCGTGGCCCACGACGGTCCGTCGGGGGTGGCCGCCGCGGCGTCGTTCGTCCCGGACCTGGTGGTCCTCGACGTGATGCTGCCGGGGTTCGACGGGCTGGAGGTGTGCCGCCGCATCCAGGCGGCGCGCACGGTGCCGGTGCTGATGCTGACTGCTCGCGGGGACGAGACGGACCTGCTGGTCGGGCTCGCCGTGGGGGCGGACGACTACCTGACCAAGCCGTTCTCGATGCGCGAGCTGGCCGCTCGGGTGCACGTGCTGCTGCGGCGGGTCTCGCGGGCGGCGGTGTCGCGCACGCTGGAGCTGGGGGACCTGTCGATCGACCTCGCGGCACGGCGCGTGCACCGGGGCGGCACCGAGGCGCACCTGACGCCGACCGAGTACGACCTGCTGGTGTTCCTGGCCGAACGGCCGTCCGCGGTGCAGGGCCGCGACCGGTTGCTGTCCGAGGCGTGCGGGTGGCACGACGGCGCGTCGTCGCGGACGGTGGACAGCCACGTGAAGGCGTTGCGGCGCAAGCTCGGGGCCGACCTCATCCGCACCGTGCACGGCATCGGGTACGCGCTGGAGGTGCCCCGGTGAGGAGGGTCCTGGCTCTGCTGGACCTGCTGCCGCGTCCGCTGGACTCGGTGCGGTCCATCAAGCTGAAGCTCGGGATCGTGATCGTGGTGTCCGGGTGCGTGTCGTTCGCCTACTTCCGGTACGCGACCGGGTGGCTGCCGCCGCGCACCACGCTGATGGCGCTGGTGCTGGGGCTCATCACCTCGCAGCTGCTGGCGCACGGCATGACCTCGCCGTTGCGGGAGATGACCTCGGCGGCCCGGTCGATGGCCTCCGGCGACTACTCGCTGCGGGTGCGCGCGACCTCGGTCGACGAGGTCGGGCAGCTCGCGGAGGCGTTCTCGGTGATGGCCTCGGACCTGGCCGCCGCCGACCAGCAGCGGCGCGAGCTCATCGCCAACGTGTCGCACGAGCTGCGGACGCCGATCTCGGCGTTGCAGGCCGTGCTGGAGAACGTCGTCGACGGCGTCGCCCAGCCCGACGCGGCGACGATGCGGACCGCGCTGGCCCAGACCGAACGGCTGGGCCGGCTGGTCACGGAGCTGCTGGACCTGTCGAAGATCGACGCCGGGGTGCTGTCGCTGAACCGGGAACCGCTGTCGGTGGCGGCGCTGGTGGCGGACGTGGTGGCGGAGGCGTCGGTCGCTGCCCCCACGGCGTCCTTCGAGGTGTCGGTCGCCGACGGGCTGACGGTCCTGGCCGACGGGGAACGGCTGCACCAGGTGCTGGTGAACCTGGTGGACAACGCGGCCCGGCACGGTCCCACCGGGGGGTTGGTGACCGTGTCCGGGTACGCGTCCGGCGGGTCGGTGGTGCTGGAGGTGCGCGACGAGGGGCCGGGGATCGCCCTGGCCGACCGGTCGCGGATCTTCGAGCGGTTCACCCGCGGGGAACGCGCGGGCGGCGGTGGGACCGGGCTCGGTCTCGCCATCGCCCGGTGGGTGGTGGACCTGCACGGCGGCACCATCGCCGTGGTCGACCCCGGGTCGTGCATCCGGGTGACGTTGCCCAGCTGAACCACTTTTCTGGCTTTCGTGCGCACCGCTGGCCGGTGTGCCGGTGGAGTGCGCCCTTTTTCTGGGCTTGGAGAGGGATATGACTGACTCGACGCGTTCGCCCGGTTCTTCTGAGCCGTTGGAGCCTTCGGAGAAGCCGGGGGGTGCCGGGCCGCGGTACCGGCACCTGCGCAAGGCGGCCTACCGGCCGCGGGTTCGCGCGGCGGAGGAACCGGCTGCGGCGGAACCGGCCCCGGAACCTGCAGCGGAGGAACGGGCTGCGGAGGAATCGACTTCGAAACCCGCTGCAGAGGAACGGGCTGCGGAACCCACTGCGGCGGAACCGGCTTCGAAACCCCCAGCGGAGGAACGGGCTGCGGAGGAACCGGCTCCGAATCCCGCCGCGGAGAGCCCCGACGCAGGCTCGCGCAGGGGTACCCCCGAACCGGGAACCCCTGCGTTTCAACGTACTCACGAGGTCCGACAAGATCCGGAGCCGAACGAGAAGCCGCAGGTCGAGAGGCCTCCGGCCGCCACCCTGCCGCCACCGTCCCCCTGGGGCGGACCACCCGCGCCACGCCTCGCGGGCCCGGTCATCGTCCCCTCCCCCAACCCGGTCCTCCCGTGGTGGCGCCCGCCCACCGACGCGGCACCGGCGAAGGTGCTCGGCGTCATGGCGGTCGCTGGTCTCGCCGCCGCCCTGCTCGCCCCGCCGAACAACGGCGTCGGCTGGTTCCTCGCCGGGGTGTTCGGCGTCGGCGCCGTGGTGTTCCACGCGGGCAAGCCGACCGTCGAACGGGCGTTGTGGCTCGCCGCGGCGCTCGCGTTCCTCGCCATGGGGTTCCTGCGGGCCGCCGAGTGGTTGTTCCCGATGGCCGTTCTCGCGTCGATGGTGTGCGGTTCGATCGCCATGGCGGGCGGGAAGACGGTGCGGGGACTGGTGTTCGGCGTGCTCGGGGTCGGGCTGGCCGGGTTCCGGTCGATCCCGTGGGTGGCGCGGAGCCTGAGCCGGCGCGGGCCGAAGAGCCTGCGGCCGTTCATCTCGGCCGGTGTGGCGTTGGTGCTGTTGCTGGTCTTCGGGTCACTGCTCGCGGGTGCGGACAAGGCGTTCAACGACTTCCTCGAGGGCCTGGTGCCGGACTGGGAGGTCGGCGAGTACGTGCGCATGGGGTTCTACGGGGCCGTGGCGGCGTTCGGCGCGGTCGGTGCGTGCTACCTGGTCGCGGCGCCCGCGCAGATCGACGAGGACGCGGAGGCCAAGCCGGGGACGTTGCGGCTCAAGGACTACGGGCTGCCGGTCGGGGCGCTCGTGGTGCTGTTCGCGGGGTTCGTGGCGACGCAGGTCGCGGTGCTGTTCGGGGGTGAGGCCTACGTGATGCGGACGGCGGGGGTCACGTTCGCCGAGTACGCGCGGTCCGGGTTCTGGCAGCTGCTGTGGGTGACGATCCTGACGCTCGCGGTCATCGCCGGGGTGGCGCGGTTCGCGGCGAAGCAGACCGCGCGGGACCAGCTGTGGCTGCGCGTCCTGCTCGGGGCGCTGGCGGTGCTGACGCTGGTGATCGTGTCGAGTGCGTTGAGCCGCATGTGGTTCTACCAGCAGGCGTACGGGTGGACGGTGCTGCGGCTGCTCGTCGCGTCGTGCGAGATCTGGCTCGGCGTGGTGTACCTGATGGTGATCGCGAGCGGGATCACGTTGCGCGCCAACTGGTTGCCGCGGGCCGTGGCCGGGACGGGCGCGGCGTTCCTGCTCGCCGTCGCGGTGGCGGACCCGGAACGCGTGGTGGCCGAGTACAACGTGACGAGGTTCGAGGCCACGCAGAAGATCGACACGTACTACCTGTCGACGCTGTCGGAGGACGCGGTGCCCGCGTTGCTGCGACTTCCCGCGGACAAACGGGACTGCGCCCTGCTGCGCCTGCGGATGCCGGGTGCCGAGGCCGATTGGCGGGAGTGGAACCTGGCGCGCCACAACGCTCGTGAGTCACTCGAAGGCGTGAAGGTGAGCGAACGCATCTGTGAGTCGCCTTACTACACCGAACGGTAGTTGTTGGGCGGAGGTAAAGTTGCGGGTCCACCAGTTGCCGAGAGGGTGAGAAGTGACGCTGTCGTGACGCTTGCGGCCGAACCCGTTGTCCTTCGATCGATGTTCACGGCAGGGGATGCGCCCGCACCGCGCACACTGCTGGACATCCTGCGCGCGAGTGCCGAACAGCACCCGGACGCGCCGGCCGTCGACGACGGCACCACCGCGCTCACGTACCGCGCGCTGCTCGCGGAAGTCTTCGAGCTGAAGGAGAAGCTGGCCGCCGAGGGCATCGGGGTCGGCGACCGGGTCGGCATCCGCGTGCCGTCCGGCACCGTCGACCTCTACGTGTCGATCCTCGCCACCCTCGCGGCCGGCGCCGCCTACGTGCCGGTCGACTTCGAGGACCCGGACGAGCGCGCCGAGCTCGTTTTCGGTGAGGCGCAAGTAAGTGCGGTGCTCGGTGAAGGCCGATCCGTTGCACTGCGCGGAACTCCGCTGGGCGTGCCCGGCGAGCCCGGTCTCGACAATGACGCGTGGATCATCTTCACGTCCGGTTCCACCGGCAAGCCCAAGGGCGTCGCGGTCACCCACCGCAGCGCCGCCGCGTTCGTGGACGCCGAGGCGCGGCTGTTCCTGCGGGACGAGCCGATCGGGCCGGACGACCGCGTGCTCGCGGGGCTGTCGGTCGCGTTCGACGCCTCCTGCGAGGAGATGTGGCTCGCGTGGCGCTACGGCGCCTGCCTGGTGCCGGCACCGCGGTCGTTGGTGCGCACCGGGATGGACCTCGGCCCGTGGCTGGTCGAGCAGGAGATCACCGTCGTGTCCACGGTGCCGACGCTGGCCGCGCTGTGGCCGGTCGAGGCGCTGGACGACGTGCGGCTGCTGATCTTCGGCGGCGAGGCGTGCCCGCCGGAGCTGGCCGAGCGGCTCGCCGTGCCCGGCCGCGAGGTGTGGAACACCTACGGGCCGACGGAGGCGACCGTCGTCGCCTGCGCCGCCCAGCTGACCGGCCAGGGCCCCGTCCGCATCGGCCTGCCGCTGGACGGCTGGGAGCTCGTCGTCGTCGACCAGCGGGGCGAGGTCGTGCCGATGGGCGAGTCCGGCGAGCTGGTCATCGGCGGCGTCGGCCTGGCCCGCTACCTCGACGTCGAGAAGGACGCGCAGAAGTACGCGCCGCTGCCGTCGATGGGCTGGGACCGCGC
Organism: Lentzea sp. NPDC042327; assembly: GCF_040647275.1. Taxonomy (NCBI): domain Bacteria; kingdom Bacillati; phylum Actinomycetota; class Actinomycetes; order Pseudonocardiales; family Pseudonocardiaceae; genus Lentzea; species Lentzea sp. NPDC042327. Next base: position 210,378 of record NZ_JBEZBX010000009.1, on the reverse strand, counting down.
CTACCGCAGCGGTGACGTGGTCCGCGCCGAGCCGGAGGGCCTCGTCTTCCTCGGCCGCGCGGACGAGCAGATCAAGCTCGGCGGCCGACGGATCGAGCTCGGCGAGGTCGACGCGGCGCTCGCGGCGCTGCCCGGTGTCGCCGGTGCCGCCGCCGCCGTGCGCACCACGCGCGGTGGCAACCAGGTCCTCGTCGGCTACGTCGTCGTCGACGACGGGTTCGACCAGGAGGCCTCGGTCGAGCAGCTGCGCACCGAGCTGCCCGCGGCGCTGGTGCCGCTGGTCGCGGTGGTCGACACGCTGCCGACGCGCACGTCCGGCAAGGTCGACCGGGCCGCGCTGCCGTGGCCGCTGGAGTCGATGGACACCGCGGGTGTCGTGTTCTCCGGTCTCGAAGGCTGGCTCGCGGAGCAGTGGGCCGCCGTCCTCGGTTCCGGTCCCGCCTCCGAGGGCGCGAACTTCTTCGCCTCCGGCGGCAGCTCGCTGGGCGCCGCACAGCTGGTCTCCCTGATCCGCACGCGCTACCCGAGCACGTCCGTGCAGGACGTCTACCAGCACCCGACGCTCTACAAGCTCGCGCGGCGCCTGGAGTCCTACGGTCAGACGGCCGAGGTGCGCGAGGTCGTGCCGACGCCGCGCTGGACCGGTGTCGTGCAGACGCTGCTGATGATTCCGCTGCTCACCGTCGCCGGCGCGCGCTGGGTCGTGGCCCTGACGGCGCTGTCGAACGTCCTGGGCTGGACCTTCGTGTCGTGGTGGTGGGTCGCCGCGGGGTTCGTGGTGTTCCTGAGCCCCGCCGGACGGCTCGCGATCTCCGCGGGCGGCGCCCGGCTGCTGCTGCGCGGCGTGAAGCCCGGCGAGTACCCGCGCGGCGGGTCCGTCCACCTGCGGCTGTGGACCGCCGAGATGCTGGCTCAGCAGTCACGTGCCACCGAGCTGTCCGGCTCCTGGGTCACGCACTACGCGCGGGCGCTCGGCGCGAAGATCGGCCCCGGTGTCGACCTGCACTCGTTGCCGCCGGTCACGGGCATGCTGAAGGTCGGGCGCGGTGCCGCCGTCGAACCCGAGGTGGACCTGTCCGGCTGGTGGCTCGACGGCGACCGGCTGCGCATCGGCCGCATCCGGATCGGCGCTGGCGCGACCGTCGGTGCCCGCAGCACGCTGTTCCCCGGTGCGCGGATCGGCAAGAAGGCCGAGGTGGCGCCCGGTTCGGGCGTGCGCGGCTCGGTGCCGACCGGTCAGCGCTGGGCCGGTGTGCCCGCGATCCGCGAGGGCAAGGCGGCGCGCTCGTTCCCGTCGCGCCGGCCGGAGCGGTCGCGGTTCTGGAACCTCATGTACGGCGTCTCGTCCGGTCTGCTGGGCGCGCTGCCGCTGCTCGCGGCGGCCCCGGCGGTGCTGTACGTGCTGCGCCGCCCGGTGACGCTCACGTCGGCGCTGTGGGACGTGCCGGTGGCCTCGGCGATCTGGTTCGGCTCCTACGCCCTGCTGGTGCTCGTGGCCGTGCGGTTGCTGGGCATCGGCATGCGCGAGGGCCACTACCCCGTGCACAGCCGCGTGGCCTGGCAGGCGTGGACGACCGAGCGGCTGATGAACATCGCCCGTTCGGCGCTGTTCCCGCTGTACGCGTCGCTGTTCACGCCGGTGTGGCTGCGGCTGCTCGGCATGAAGGTCGGGCGCCGGGTCGAGGCGTCCACGGTCGTGGCGCTGCCGAAGATGACGCGGGTCGGTGACGGCGCGTTCCTGGCCGACGACACGATGGTCGCCTCCTACGAGCTCGGCGGCGGCTGGCTGCGGATCGCCACGGCCCGTGTGGGCAAGCGGGCGTTCCTGGGCAACTCGGGCATGACCGCACCCGGCCGCGCGGTGCCCAAGGGCGGGCTCGTCGGCGTGCTGTCCGCGGCGCCGAAGCGGGCCAAGGCCGGTTCGTCGTACCTGGGCATGCCGCCGATGAAGCTGCCGCGCACCGCGGCCGCGTCGGACGACTCGCGCACCTACGACCCGCCGGCGCACCTGCTGTGGGCGCGGGCCGTCGTGGAGCTGTTCCGGTTCGTGCCGGTGATGCTGAACGTCGCACTGGTCGTGCTGGTGTTCTTCGCGCTGAAGGCGTTCGGCCTGTGGTGGGCCGGTGTGGTGCTGCTCGCCGCCGGTGTCGCCGCGTGCGTGGTGGCCGCGGTCGCGAAGTGGGTGCTGGTCGGGCGGTTCAAGGTCCGCGAGTACCCGCTGTGGTCGGCGTTCGTGTGGCGCAACGAGCTGGCGGACACGTTCGTCGAGGTGCTCGCGGTGCCGTGGCTCATCGGGTTCTCCGGTGGTACGCCGGTCATGAACCTCTGGCTGCGCTCGCTGGGCGCGTCGGTGGGCAGGGGCGTGTGGTGCGAGTCGTACTGGCTGCCCGAGGCGGACCTGGTGTCGCTGGGCGCCGGTGCCACCGTGAACCGCGGCTGCGTCGTGCAGACGCACCTGTTCCACGACCGCATCCTGCGGATGGACCGCGTGGAGCTGGGCGCCGGGTCCACCCTGGGCCCGCACGGGATCGTGCTGCCCGGCGCGTCCGTGGGCGACCACACGACGATCGGACCCGCCTCGCTGGTCATGCGCGGAGAAGATGTACCGTCGGGAACCCGTTGGCTGGGCAACCCGATCTCCGCGTGGACATGACCTTCTCCGTACACCATTACGCACTGGAGCTTGACTACAAGCCGCACTCCGCGCGCCTGTCCGGGCGCGCGGTGCTGCAGGCTTCCTGCGCCTCGCCGCTGTCGTCGTTCTCGCTGTCCTTCGGCTCGCTGCGGATCTCGAAGGTCCTGGTGAACGGCAGGCCGGCGCGCTACGGGCACGCCGGCGGGGTGCTGAACGTGCGTGCCGCCGTGCGCGGGTCGTTCTCGGTCGAGGTCCGCTACTCGGGCACGCCGACGCCGATCTCGACACCGGAGTGGGGCGACCTCGGCTGGGACGAGCTCACCGACGGCTCGATCGTGGCCTCGCAGCCGATCGGGGCGCCGTCGTGGTTCCCGTGCCTCGACCACCCCTCGTCCAAGGCCTCCTACCACCTGGAGGTCACCACGCCCTCGCCGTACACCGTGGTGTGCAACGGGGTGCTGGTGGACGGCAAGGTCTCCGGCAGCACGACGAAGTGGACCTACTCGATGGCCGCGCCGATGGCCACCTACCTCGCGACCGTCCAGATCGGACAGTACGTGGAGGCGCTGCCCGGCGTGTGGGCGCCGGCGCGGCTGAAGCGCCTGGTGGCACACGACTTCGGGCGGCAGAACCAGATGGTCGAGCTGTTCTCGTCGTTGTTCGGGCCGTACCCGTTCGCCAGGTACGCGGTCGTGGTGACCGATGACGCGCTGGACGTTCCCGTTGAGGCGCAGGGGTTGTCGACGTTCGGTGCGAACCACGTGGACGGCCGTCGCGGCTCGGAACGGCTGGTGGCGCACGAGCTGGCGCACCAGTGGTTCGGCAACTCCGTGGGTGTCGCGGAGTGGGAGCACATCTGGCTGAACGAGGGCTTCGCCTGCTACTCGGAGTGGCTGTGGTCGGAGGCCTCGGGCGGCCGGTCGGCGGACGCGTGCGCGACCGGGGCTCGTGACCTGCTGCGACGGCTGCCGCAGGACGTCGTGATCGGCCGGCCGGACCGGGCCGACTGGTTTGACGACCGGGTCTACAAGCGCGGGGCGTTGACGTTGCACGCGCTGCGCCGGGAGATGGGCGACGACTCGTTCTTCGCGTTGCTGCGCGAGTGGTGCGCGCGTCACCGGCACGGCGTGGTGACGACGGAGGACTTCCTGGCGCTGGCCGGGCACCGGGACCTGCTGACCCGGTGGTTGTTCAAGCCGGAGCTGCCCCCGCGGTGAACCGCCACACCAGCGGTGGACGGCCGCCCTTGGGCAGTGCCGACGCGTGCTGGGTGGTGCGTTCCAGGCCGGGTACGCGGTCCATCGTGCGGCCCAGGTTGGCCGGGTAGGGGCGGTCGCCGGTCAGCGACTCGGTCACGTCGAGCGCCTGTGCCGTCGTGAACTCCGGTCCGAGCAGGCCCGCGGTGAACGCCACGTCGCGCCAGAGCTTGTCGGCGAGCAGCGGGCGGCAGTCGGCGACGATCCGGTTGTGGTCGAAGGCCAGCGCGGGCACGGCGTCCAGCGTGGTCCAGGTCAGGTCGTTCCGGCCGGGGCGGGTGAGCGTGGCCCAGAGCGCGATCGACAGCGTCGGGCCGCGCGGGTCGCGGGACGGCTCGTCGAACATCGCGAGCTGGCCGGTGGCGGTCACGGACTCCTCGGCCAGGCCCAGCTTCCCGGTGACGGCCCTGGTGGTCGCGTCCCGCAGGCGTTCGCCCTTGCCCAGCAGCACACCGGGCAGGGCGAGCTCACCGGCGAACGGGTCGTGCGCCCGCGGTGCCACCCCCAGGAGCACCGCGCGCGCGTCCGGGTCGAACCGGAGTGCGATCACGTCCACCGACACCAGCGTCGACTCGATCATGGCGTCGATTCTCCCGCACCGCGTAGTCCGCCCTGGCCGGGCCCGCCCCGGTGACCAGCACCTCGACGCCGAGCAGGTGTTCCAGGTACGCCACCGGGTCCGGCATCTCCTCCAGGCCCTCGTGGGTGGCGACCTGGAGGCCGTCGGCGTCCAGGTGCGTCACGGCCAGCCCGTCGACGCCACCGCAGCACCGCACCGAGTACTGGAGCAGCCGGGCGTCGAGGTGACCGGCCCGCCAGGCGCCCTGGAACTCCCCCGTGCCGTTGTGCCGCTCCGGGAACCGGTCGAGCACGGCCGGGTCCTCCGTCGGCAGCGGGCCGGCGCCGTGCCTGGTCTGGTAGGTCCTGGTCACGCCGATCACCCGGGCCGGGCGGCCGTTCAGCAGCTCCCTGGCGTTGCGCGGCGTCACGGTCGACCACGTCGTGTGCGGGTGGAACCCGTGGGTCTCGTCGAGCAGAACGCCTTGGGCGCCTTCGAAGACGACCCGGCCGGCACCGTCGAGCTCGTCACCGGTCGTGATGCGCACGGCGTCGGCGAAGGACCGGTAGAGCGCGACGAGCCCGTCGACGTCGGCGGTGGCGCCGGTCAGCGGCTCGTAGAACCGGGCGAGCGCGTCCAGCTTGTGCCGCAACGCCCTCGGGTCCAGGCAGTCGCCGACGGTGGGGGCGGGGCCCGGTTCGCCGAGCACCCGCTGCCCCTCGACCACCTCCCCCGCGTTCCTCCCGGCTAGCAGCCCGTACCAGGCGGTCTCGCCGATGCCCTTGCCGCACGAGCCGTGCCGGTCGGCGCCCCTGGCCCTCTCCCTGGCCCGGTTCGCGGCGACGTGGACCGGCGTGGTGAGCAGTGCCCGCGCGTCGACCGACATCAGCGACAGCGGGTCCGCGACACCGATGGCTTCCAGCTCGCGCGACTCGGTGGCGAGCGCGATCGGTTCGACGAGCACGTGGCGCGACAGCCAGGTCGGCACGCCCGCGAGCGTGCCCGACCCGAACTGGCTGAACGTGTGGTGCCGGTCGCCGACGACGACGTTGTGCGCGGCCTGCGCTCCCCCGTTGAACCGCACGACCTTCGACACCGACCCGTCCGCGCACAGGGCGTCGACCACGGCGCCCTTGCCCTCGTCGCCGAACCCGAGCCCGACGACGACCACGTGGCCGGTCACGTCAGCATCACGTCGTCGGGGCCGTCGATGGCGAGCGGCGCGGCGGTGACCGGGCGGGCGGTGGCACCGACGGCGACCAGCGCCTTGCCGACCGACCTGCTCTCGGCGACCGACCCGATCTCGGCGAGGTCGACGAGCGCTTGGTCGAGGTCGACGACCTGCTCCTCCACGCCGATCGTGGCGGCGATCAGCTCGCACACCGCGCCGGGGTCGTCGAGCTTGAGGAAGTTCTGCCCGAGGATCGACCGCCAGTGCTCGGCGATGCTGTCGTCGTTGAAGTACGACGACTGGTTGGGCAGGATGAAGTAGACGTTCCACCTGCGGGCGAGCTCCCGGTACACCGACACGGGGTCGATGTCCTGATGGACGTCGTCGCCGATGACCCGGCGGATGTGCTCGGCCTTCAGCCGCCGCTTGTTCAGCTCGTCGCCGATGATGAACAGGTAGCCCTTGCGGCCGCGCTTCTGCCAGGCGTCGGTGACCACGTGCCGCGCGATGAAGTACGCGGCCAGCTCGTACGACTCGCTCTTCTGCCCGCCGCCGTTGCCTTCGAGGAAGATGTCACGCAGCTGCTCGTCCATGCGGTTGTCCGACTCGAACTGCCCGACCTGCAGCGGGACCCGGTCGCTGTCGGCGTCGCCGATGCCGCCGAACATCAGCTGCGGGTCGGTGAGGTACCCCTTGCGCTGCAACAACCCGTGCAGCTTGCCGAGCTTGCCCTGCATGATCCGCGGCACGCTGCCCATCGACCCGGTCACGTCGAACAGCACCGCGATGGGTGTCGAGTCGGCGTGGTCGGGCGAGTCGCGGCACTCGCGGAACGCGACCTTGAACGGGTCGAGCGCGGGTGCGGCCTTCCAGTCGTCCCGCGGCCGCGACCGGACCGACGCGGTGTAGCCAAAGTCTGCGATCCCCTTGGCGGCGCGGAAGGTCTTGGCCGCCGCGTAGGCGTTGTCGTCCCACTTGCCGTGTCCCATGGTCATTCTCCAGTCTCGGGGAGGGCGAACGGGCGGAACACCCGTGGCCCGTAGAGGTCTTCGAGCAGGTCGTCGTACTCGCCGAGCAGGTCGACGGCGTCCGGGCGGCGCCGCGGCTGGTCCTGCAGGCACCCGCCGGCGAACGCGAGCTGGCGTTTCTCGTCCGGCCGCAGCACCTCCCGCATCAGCAGGTGCGCCATGTGGACGTCGGTGGCCGCCGTGGCCGGGTGGCCCAGGCCGATCTCCGGCGGGTAGGTGGTCGTGCGGCTGGTGGCGAGGAGCCGCTGGCCCTCCTCGACGGCGAACGACCAGCCGGCCAGCACGATGCCGTGCTGCCGCGGGTGGACCAGGACGTTGTCCGCGGTGACGGCGCCGTGCACGAGACCGGCCTGGTGCGCGCCGGCCAGCGCTTTGAGCAGCCTGCGGTGCATCCACGCGTAGTCGCGGCCGTCGAGGCCCGCCGGGAAGGCCTTCCTGACCTCGGCGAGCGTCACGAACCCGTCCCGCAGCGGGTCGAGCACGGTGAAGGCGCGCGACCCCTTGGCGACGTCGCCGGAGGTGTCGAGCAGCCGCGGGTAGAACGGCCGCAGCCACTGGTTGCGGTCGGTGAACCGCTCCAGCCGCCGCAGCGCCTGCCACTCGCCGTGCAGCAGCGGGTTGAGCGCCGGGTTGCGCACGACCTTCACCACGTGCGGGCCGTCCGACTCGTACAGGTTGGCGATGCTGCCCCGCGCGAACGGCTCCCCGATGCGGTAGAGGCCCGTCCTGGTCCTGAGCTCGACGCGGGTGCCGTGCGCCCAGTCGTGGTGCAGGCCGGTCAGCTTCGCCGCCGCGGCGTGGGCCCGCGGGTGGTGCGGGCCCACCACGTCGGGGTGCAGGACCGAGGCCAGGGCGTGGTACCGGCGCTTGGCCTGCCTGCGGCCGGCCGGGTCGGTGGTCCGCGGACCGAAGAGGGCTTCGGGGGTCGCGGCACCTTCCACCTGGTCCAGGGCCTCGGTCGTCGTGAGCATGGTTTGAGTCTAAGAAACTCAAACTCGGATTGCAACGGCCGGGTGACCGGTGTGATCCGGACGACCTTCCCCTGTACGAGTGAGGCGGCTCATGGTGTCCCGCCGTCGGGACCACGGGTAACCGGTCCGGAACGGAAGGAGGAAACAGGTGCTGTTCGTGGTGCTCGGGTGTTCGGTGGTCTTCTCGTTGCTGGTGGTGGAGGTGGTGCACCGGCTGGTGCGGCGCTTCACCCACAGCGGGCGGATGTACCGTCCCGGGCAGGCGTTCGCGGCGGTGCTGGCCACTCAGATAAGCCTCAGCGTGTACCCGGTCGACGCGCCGGTCACGCAGCACGTCCTCGGCATAGCGCTGATCCTCGCCGGAGCGTGGTTGCTGGCCGCGCTCATCAGCACGCTCGTGGACGTGTCACTGGCGCGCATCCGCACGGACGTCACGGACAACCGGCACGCGCGGCGGGTGCACACGCAGGTCACGCTGGTGCGGCGGCTGGTGCTGGTGGTCATCGGCGTGCTGGCGGTCGGCGCGATCCTGATGACGTTCCCCGGTGCGCGGGCGGTCGGGTCGACGGTGCTCGCCTCGGCGGCGGTGATCGGCGCGGTCGCGGCGTTCTCGGCGCAGTCGTTGCTGGGCAACCTGATCTCGGGGCTGCAGATCGCGTTCAGCGACGCGGTGCGGCTCGACGACGTCGTGGTCGTCGAGGGCGAGTGGGGCCGGGTCGAGGACATCACGCTGACGTACGTGGTGCTGCACCTGTGGGACGACCGGCGGCTGGTGCTGCCGACCTCGTACTTCCTGAAGACGCCGTTCGAGAACTGGACGCGCACGCAGTCGGCGCTGCTCGGCACGGTGGAGCTGGACCTGGACTGGACGGTGCCGGTCGAGGCGATGCGGCACGAGCTGCGGTCCATGCTGGAGGGCAGCGACCTGTGGGACGGGCGGGTGTCCGTGCTGCAGGTGACGCAGGCGACGCAGGGGTTCGTGCGGGTCAGGGCACTGGTCAGCGCGGCGGACGCCGGCAAGCTGTGGGACCTGCGGTGTCTCGTGCGCGAGCACCTGGTCGACTGGGTGCAGCGCCAGCACGACGGCGCGTTGCCGCAGATCAGGACGCGCGCGGTCAGCACCGTCAGGCGGGTGCAGCCGCAGACCGACCAGCACACCGACGCGCGGGTGTTCGGCGAGAGCGCGGACGGGGCGCAGCGCGAGCAAGCGTTTGCGGGGCCCAAGTAGAGCGCATGTCGCGAACCACGTGCTGCTCACCGCGACCGCGGGAGGGTTGATCCACCACACTGGACCCATGAGAACCGGTGACCAGGTCGTGCAGGGCCTGCCGTGGCGGTGGCGTGCGCAGGGCACGATCTTCGTCATCGGCGGCCTCGGGTTCCTGTTCGACGCGTGGGACGTCACGCTCAACGCGTTCCTGATCCCGCTGGTCGGCGCCGAGTGGGGGCTGAGCCTCGGCCAGCGCGGCTGGGTCGGCACGGCGAACCTGATCGGCATGGCGGTCGGGGCGTTCGCGTGGGGCGCGATCGCGGACACCATCGGGCGCAAGAAGGCGTTCAGCCTCACGATCCTGATGTTCTCGGTGTTCACGGTCGCGGGCGCGGCGTCACCGGACTTCGTCACGTTCTGCGTGTTCCGGTTCCTGGCCGGCGTGGGGCTCGGCGGGTGCATCCCGGTCGACTACGCGCTGGTCGGCGAGTTCACGCCGGCGAAGGTGCGCGGGCGGGTGCTGGCGGCGATGGACGCGTTCTGGCCGCTCGGGGCGACGCTGTGCGGGCTGACCGCCGCCCACCTGGCCGGCCTGGGCAGCTGGCGGCTGCTGATGCTCACGATGGTGCTGCCGGCGCTGCTGCTGTTCTGGATCCGGCGCTCGGTGCCCGAGTCACCGATGTTCCTGGTCGCGAAGGGACGCACGCACGAGGCCAAGAAGGTCATCGACGACCTGGTCGCCAAGACCGGCGCACCGCACGAGGACTGGCGGCTGCCCGCGCCGCAGCAGCTGCAACGCCTCTCCCCCAGGGTGATGTTCGCGCAGCTCAAGGACATCTGGCGGTACGACCCGCGGCGCACGGCGGCGCTGTGGGTGCTGTTCCTCGCGGTGTTCCTGCTGTACTACGGCGCCGTCACGTGGCTGCCGAGCATCCTGAAGGCGCAGGGGTACGGCACGTACGCGGCGTTCATGGTCACGACGCTCACGGTGGCGGTGGGCATCGTGAGCGCGCTGGTCAGCGCATGGCTCGTGGACGTGTTCGGGCGCAAGTGGGTCATCGCGATCAGCGCGCCCCTCGCGGCGGTGGCGCTGGTGCTGTTCGCGGTGCAGCTCGACGTCGGCGGTGCCGCGAAGACGTGGATCACCGTGTACGGGGTGCTGATCCAGGTCACGATCCCCGCGCTGTACGCGTTCGCGCCGGAGCTCTACCCGACGCACCTGCGGGCCAGCGGGTTCGGCTGGGCGTCCACGGTCAGCCGGGTCGGGGCGGGTTTCGTGCCCGTCCTGTTCGGAGCGCTGCTGTGGCCGGTGCTGGGCCTGGCCTGGACTTTCGCGGTCATCGGCGCACTGGTGGTGGCAGCCGTGGTCGTGATGATGTTCGTGGTGCCCGAAACGCGGATGCAACCGCTCGCGGAGGCCGTTCCGTCCTAGGATCATGAGACGACCGCGGCTTGGGAGAAGACCGCTCGCCGTCGCGTTTTGCGCGCTGGCGCTCAGCAGCTGTGGTGCGAACGGGGCTCCAGCCGTTCCGATGGCGGAGGTGCCGACCGTGTCCTCAGCGAAGCCGGACCAGAACCGGATCGAGCAGGCGAAGCGCGACGGCCACCCCACCGTGCCACTGATGATCTCCGTGCAGCCGGGACGCGACGAGGAGGTCGAGCGGGCGCTGGTGGCGCTGGGCGCGGCCGTCGAGGCGCGCGATCCCAGGATCGGTTACCTGCGGGCCGAGATGCCGGTCGACAAGGTGGAGGACGCCTACCGGGTCACCGGTGTGTCCAAAGTGGATGTGGACGAGCCGCTGCACAACCGGCTCCCGGAACCGTGAGAAGCCCCGGGATCACGTGGACCCCGGGGCTTCTGCGGTTTCTGGCTGGTGCTGTCCTGACTAGCTGACTGCCTGGACGATCACCGCGCCGCGGCCGACGACGTTCTCGTCCGCCGTGCGCACCTCGAGCTCACCGCGCAGGACGCGGCCGGCACCCGGCTGGCCCAGCGGGGTGATGACGCCCGTGGCGTTCCACGACGCACCGGCGGCGCGGTCGGCGTTGGCGTCGGTCACGCTGAGCGTGCCCAGCGCGGCCGAGGTGTAGACGTCGAAGTAGTCGTAGGCGGTGGTGCCCGCGGGCACCGCGTAGCCGTCGACCAGGACGATCCACGTACCGGCGGCCGGGTTGGCGATCGTCACCGACTCCTCGGAGTCCGCGTCGGCCGACTGACCGGCGAGGACGCAGCTGCCCGTCGTGCAGTTGTAGACGGACAGGTCGAGGTCGGCAGCCTGGTCGGCGGTGTTGCCGATCGTGGCGGTCAGCTTCGACGCGCCGGCACCGACGACGACCTGGTACTGCTGCGACGCGAGGTTCTCGATCGTCGGGCGGGCCGTCTTGGCGCTGCCGACCGCACCCGCCGCGAGCCGGCCGGTGAACGCGGCCTGCGTGTTCGTGACGGTGTAGCTGCGCTCGACCGGGGTGCCCGCCGCCGCCGAGGCGATGACGTCCGGGTTCGGGCTGATCGAGGTGCCGAGCACCGAGGCGGTCACCGAGTACGGCGCCACGTCGGCGTCGGAGGTGCGGCGCGCCTCGACGACGATCTCCCAGACACCGGCCATCGGGTTGGTGACCGTGCGGCTGGTCGGGGTGCCACCGGCACAGCCGGCGCCCGCGTCCGGGTTGTAGCAGTTGGTCGAGGTGTTCGAGTCGGCACCGACGCCCTGCGGGGTGTAGCGCAGGAAGCGGACCTGGCCCTTGCCGGCCTCGGCGCCACCGGCGGCCATGTCGACCTTCAGCGCGGTCGTGCCCTTGGGGACGTCCACGAAGAGGCTGGTCGACTGGTTGCGCGCGATGGTGCCCGACTTGGTGACCGAGAACTTGTTGGCGGCGGTGAACTTCTGCGCCGCGAACACGGTGTTCAGGGTCTGCACGTCGACACCGGGGGTCTCGACGTCGTCGAGCTGCAGCACGGCGCTGTGCACGCCGGGCGTCTTCGCCTTGACCGTGACCGGGAACTGGACCGGGGTGTTCAGCGGCAGGAAGACCCAGCCGTCGGCGCGGAACGTGCCGTCGTCGCCCTTCCAGGTGACCCGCCAGCCCTCGACGTGGTCCTCACCGGTGGTGCGGGTCAGGGTGTACACGCGGGTGTACTCCTGGCCCACGGTCACGCCCTCGCGGTCGTGGATGCCGACACCGACGTTCGGGGTGGCCAGCAGGCCGCTCAGGACCGTGTTGACCGGGACCGAGACGTTCAGCTTGTTCGGCTTGGAGTGCTTGTCCAGCAGCGACCACGCGGCGTTCGTGTTGAACAGACCGGCGCCCTGCTCGTAGGCACCGAGGGTCTTCACGTAGTTCGCGCTGCGCTGGATCGCGTACCGCAGCTCGGCGCTGGTCGGACGCTCACCGTTGTGCTCGGCCTTGTACGCGCTCACGAGCAGCGCGGCGGCACCGGTCGCCTGCGGGGCGGCCATCGAGGTGCCGTTGAACATGGCGTAGCCGGGCGGGAGGGCGTAGGTGCCCGCCACGGGACCGGGGGCCTGCCAGCGCGGCGTGGTGGAGATCGCCGAGCCGGGCGCGATGATGTTCGGCTTGAAGCCGCCGTCCTCGGCGGGACCGCGCGACGAGAAGCCGTGCAGGCTCTGCTTCTGCTCGGTCTTCGAGCCGTAGTTGGAGAGCCAGGTCTCCTTGGTGATGTACGAACCGACGCTGACCGCGTCCGTCGCGACCGACGGGTCGCCGACCGTGTTCGCACCCGCACCCGAGTTGCCCGCCGAGATGAACAGCTGGACGTTGTACTCGTTGATGGTGCGGTTGTAGAGCTCGGCGCGGGCGTTGTTGCCGTCGTTGAGCGCCGGGAGGCCACCAATGGAGATGTTCACGACGTCGGCGCCGTTGCGCGCGGCGTAGAGGACACCGTCGATCAGGCCGGAGCTGGTGCAGGACGGCGTGGACAGGCAGGCCTTGATGGCCATCAGCTTCGCACCGGGTGCGGCACCGGCCATCTTGCCGTCGAACATCTTGTGCGCCGCGGTGATGCCGGCGACGTGGGTGCCGTGCGCGGCGCCCGCGATGCCCAGGTTCACGTACGGCGTGCCCTGGTTGTCGTAGACCGAGCGGTCGGTCTGCACGACGAACGCGACGCGGTCGACGACGTCGGTCGCGGGGTTGTCGGTGCCGAAGAAGCCGACGTCCTTCTTGACCTTGTAGTCGATCATGCGGGCGTTGTTGGTGAAGTTGCCGTCGCCGTCGGTGTCGACGAAGACTTCCTTCGTGGTGATGTCCTGGATGACACCGAACGAGTCGACGCGGTCGCCGTCGCGGTTGATGTCACCGCCGGTCTCGCTGTTGCTCAGGGAGAGGTCGCCCGCGGTCTCGCTGAAGAGGCCGAACGAGTAGGGGCCACCGGTCGCCGGAGCGGTCCACTCGCGACCGCCCTCGGTGAACTTGCCGACGCGGCCGGTCTTGGTCATGGCGACCCAGGTGCCGTCACCGGAGTTGGTGGCGTTCGCGTTGTACCAGTCGATGATCTTGCGCTCACCGGTGCTGGTGGTCTGCAGCGCCGGGTTCTCCAGGTCGATGCCGGAGTCGATCACGGCGATCGTGGTGCCGCGGCCGTCCCACTTCGGGTGCGCGGTGGCGAACTGCGCCGCCTGCGTGTCCTGCGTCGGCATGTACGGGTTGGTGCGCGGGGTCTTCGCGTCCGGCGCCTTCTGCGGGGCCGGCTGCTCCATGCCCTGCGGACGCGGGTCGTCGAGCTGGATCAGCCCGTCGACGTCCACCGTGCTGACGGAGGCGAGCTTGGCGGCCTTCGCCGCGTTGTCACGCGGGATGGTGACCTTGACGTAGTCGACGTCCTTCTCGGTCTTCTGGACCGTGGCGCCGAGCGCCTTCAGGTCGTTGACCGCGGCGTCGGTCTTGCCCTTCTCGGCCGCGACCAGCAGGTCGACGGTGGCCTTGCCTTCGGCGGCTGCCTTGTCGACCAGCTCGCGGTCGACCTTGTCGAGCTGCTTGGGAGCCTCGTTCGCGGGGTTCTGCTGCTGCGCGGTGGCAGCGGGGGTGGCGGCGAAGCCGAGCCCGGCAGTGCCCAGCACCGCGGTCAACAAGACCGTTCCGGTGCGGCGTCTCCAGTTCTTCACGGCGCGTGTGCCCTTCGTGGGGTAAAGAGTGTGTGGAAGCACATCTCTTCCCACGACGAGTGGCAATAGGTTCAACGGAGCATTGCCGAGTTCCACATTGGACTGTTCAGCCGCTTGAAAAGGCGCGCTTGAAGTGCTGCGCGTTTCTTCTTCGCAGTGGAACGAGCAGGTGCCTTCCAGTCAAGGGCTGATGGAGGGGAATGTCAAGAGGTGTGTCAACGGTGAACGTGCTTGCGGCGTAACGGCATCCCCGTCCAAAGCGATGCTATTTCCGAGAAATCGCGCGGCGCAGCCGGGTCCACAGCCGCGCCTGTTTTTGCGCTTTCGGCTGCGCGCCGCACGCGGTGCAGGTTTCCCGGTGCTGCGCCAACGCCTGCTGGAGCTCGGCGACCTGCTTCAGGGTCCGCGCGGGCACGACGTCCTTCTTGACCGAGAGCAGCGAGAGCTCGGTCAGCGGCCGCTTCCTGCCCGCCGCGTGCACGGCCGGCGCGATGGCGTGGAACACGATCAGGCTGCGCCTGCGGTCGGGCTCGATGGCCCGCACGTCGCACCACTGGATGGCGCTGGTGTGGTCGAGGCTGGTCGACTCGATGGCGTCGGGGGTGAGCTTCGTGCCCAGCCGGAAGCTGCGCCACGCGACGGTCGCGCCCATCAGGAACCACAGGCCGCCGAAGAGGTAGCCGTACCAGGGTCCACCCGCGGCCGCGACCGGTCCGGCAGCGGCGACCGCGGCGCCGAGCCCGAAGAGAACCCATCTCCACCTGGTGTGCATCTCCCCTCCAGGTGTACCGGATTCGTCCCGTTCCGACGAACGCGACCGGGTCGTTCGACACGACTGACGGCTGATCAGGCGCTACCTTGCGCCCATGGACCTCACGCCGGTCGCCGACGAGCTCTACGGGCTGACCCCGAAGGAGTTCACCGCGGCGAGGAACGCCGCGGCCAAGCAGGCGGACGACCAGGACCTGGCCAAGGCCATCTCCGAGCTGCGCAAGCCGACGGTGGGCGCGTGGGCGGTCAACCGGCTCGTGCGGGACGCGCCACCGGGCCTTCAGGAGGCGCTGGGGCTGTCCACGGCCCGGCTGACCATGCGGGAGCTGGGGCACAAGCGCAAGGAGCTGCTGGAGGCGCTGGTCTACCGCACGCTGGAGCTGACCGGGCCGATCACCGACGACGCGGTCACGCAGGTGCGCAACACGCTGACCGCGGCGATGTCGGACCCCGAGTCGGCGGAGCTGGTGCGCGCGGGGCACCTGACCAGGGGCCTGGAGTACTCGGGGTTCGGGTTCGCCCCGCCGGTGCCCGAACCCGCCGGGGACGACGGTGAGGACGCGCTGGCCCGCAAGCGGCGGGAACGGCAGGAGCGCAAGCGGGCCGAGGCGCAGCAGGCGTTGGACGAGGCGGAGCAGGCGCTCGGGGAGGCGCAGGCAGACCAGTTGGCGGCCCAGCGGGCGTTCGACCGGGCCGCCGAGCGGCTGGAGGACGCCAAACGGGTCACGGCGGCGGCGGAGAAGGCGCGGAAGGCGGCGGAGAAGCGCCTGGGTGACCTGTCGTAGAGCGGTCCAGCGGGCCCCACTCCGGGGAGCGCTGGGCCGCGACGAGGTCCTCGCAGGTGTTCAGCAGGTCGTCGTCGACCCACGCCAGCGGTGTCACGCAGCGGACCAGCGGCTCGTTGTCGGGACCCCGGCCCACCTCCTCGCCGCGCAGCACCCAGGCGCGCACGTCGGGCCCGCGCAGGTCGCGCAGGTGGCGGTAGTCGTACAGGCGGCGGGCCACCCACAGCTCGCGCGAGCGGTCGTCCCACCAGGGTTCGACGTGCAGCGGGCTCGCGGACAGGCCGGGCAGCTCCACGCCGGTCAGCGAGTCGCGGGACGTGGCGGCGGAGTCGGCGGCCGGCCCCTTCGACCAGCGCACGTAGACGTCGTCGCCGAGCAGGGCGACCAGCTCGGCGAGTTCCGTGATCGTCGGAAGCTCATCGGTCACACCTGCTCACGTACCCGGGAAAAGCCGACCTAGGCGTGCGTTCCTGAAGAGAACCTGAAGGATTTGAGCCCGGTCACATCGAAAGCCGACCGGAACACGGGCCGCCGGTTGTACGTTCAACAATGTGGTTGGCCGCGGACGCTCGAGTCCGCGCCAGGGCGATCCGGCACCCCCAGGCCGGAAAAGCCCTTCCGCAGGCGTTGTGCACTCGCGCCGCGGTCAACCCGCCGTCGACCGGCACACCGGAAACCCCCCTCACCGGTGGTGGCGGTCGGCGGCACCGGAAAGTGCGGTGCCCATTCCCCCCAGGGCACCGCACTTCACAAACTCGCCGGTGCGGTCGCAGCCCCTCCGCAGAAAGTGAACTTGATTCAGGTCTCGTGGCCCACCAGCGGTGGATCTAGACTCACCCGATGGCACATGACGCGGATGTCATCGTCGTCGGCGCGGGCCTCGCAGGTCTCGTCGCGACAGCGGAGCTCGCCGACGCGGGGCGCAGGGTCATCCTGCTCGACCAGGAGCCGGAGGCGTCGATCGGCGGTCAGGCGTGGTGGTCGTTCGGCGGGTTGTTCCTGGTGGACACGCCCGAGCAGCGCCGGTTGCGGGTCAAGGACTCGCACGACCTCGCACTGCAGGACTGGATGGGCTCTGCGGCGTTCGACCGGGACAGCGACCACTGGCCGCGGCTGTGGGCCCAGGCCTATGTGGACTTCGCCGCCGGCGAGAAGCGCCCGTGGCTGCACAACATGGGGGTGCGCTGGTTCCCGTTCGTGCAGTGGGCCGAACGCGGCGGCTACCTGGCGAACGGGCACGGCAACTCGGTGCCGCGCTTCCACGTGACGTGGGGCACCGGGCCGGGCGTGGTGGAGCCGTTCGAGCGCCGGGTGCGCGAGGGTGTCGCCAAGGGGCTCGTGACGCTCCGGTTCCGGCACCGGGTCACCGCGCTCAACGTCACGAACGGCGTGTGCGATGGCGTGTCCGGCGAGGTGCTGGAGCCGTCGTCGGTGGAGCGCTCGCAGCCGTCGTCGCGGACGGTCGCCGGAGACTTCTCGCTGAGCGCCCAGGCCGTCGTCGTCACGTCCGGCGGCATCGGCGGCAACCACGACCTGGTGCGCCGCAACTGGCCCGAGCGGATGGGCACGCCGCCGGAGTTCATGCTCGCGGGTGTGCCGGACTTCGTGGACGGGCACATGCTGGAGATCACCCAGAAGGCCGGCGGCGCGATCATCAACGCCGACCGCATGTGGCACTACCCCGAGGGCATCGCGAACTACGCCCCGGTGTGGTCGAACCACGGCATCCGCATCCTGCCCGGCCCGTCGCCGCTGTGGCTCGACGCGGACGGCAACCGGTTGCCGATCCCGCTGTTCCCCGGTTTCGACGCGCTGGGTGCGTTGCAGCACATCACCTCGAACGGCCACGGGCACTCGTGGTTCGTGCTGAACAAGAGGATCATCGGCAAGGAGTTCGCTCTCTCGGGCTCCGAGCAGAACCCCGACCTCACCGGCAAGGACACCCGTGCCGTGCTCAAGCGCGCGCTGCCGGGTGCGGTGGCGCCGGTCGAGGAGTTCGCCAAGCGCTCCAAGGAGTTCATCCAGGCCCGCACGGTCGCGGACCTCGCCCGCGGCATGAACGCGCTCACCGGCGACACGCGCATCGACGCGGCGGCGCTGGAGAAGATCATCGTTGAGCGCGACCGGCAGGTCACCTCGGGCCTGGGCAAGGACATGCAGGTCAACGCGATCCGCGAGTCCCGGCACTTCCTGACCGACAAGCTGATCCGCGTCGTCGAACCGCACCGGCTGCTGGACCCGAAGGCGGGCCCGCTGATCGCCGTGCGGCTGTCGGTGATCACCCGCAAGACGCTGGGCGGCCTGCACACCGACCTGTCGTCGCGGGTGCTCGACAACGACGGCCGGCCGTTGCCCGGCCTGTACGCGGCGGGCGAGGCGGCCGGGTTCGGCGGTGGTGGCGTGCACGGGTACCGGGCGCTGGAGGGCACGTTCCTCGGCGGCTGCCTGTTCTCCGGGCGGGTCGCCGGACGCGCCGCCGCTGACGCGGTTTCCTAGGAAGGGCAAGGGGCTCCCGCGTGGTGGACGCGGGTTGACGGTCCCCCGGCTTGCGGCTGTGCTGGAGGCATGACGCAGATCGGTGTTCTGGTCGGCAACCCGCGGCCCGCCTCGCGCACCCTGCAGGCGGCGCTCGCCCTGCGCGAGGCCATCGCGGCGGCACTGGGCGTGCCCGGCGACGGACCGGTGGTGGACGCGGCGACGATCGCCGCCGACGTGTTCACCCGGCCGGAGACCGTCAAGGCGGCGCTGGCGGCGCTGGGTGCGGCCGAGGTGCTCGTGGTGGCGACCCCGACCTACAAGGCCGCCTACACCGGCCTGCTGAAAGCGGTGCTGGACCAGGCACCACCGGGGTGGTTGAGCGGCAAGGTCGTGGTGCCGCTGCAGATCGCGGCCGCGGACAAGCACGCGCTGGCCGTGGAGGTGCACCTGCGGCCGGTGCTGACCGAGCTCGGGGCCGTGGTGCCGCAGGCGTTGTTCCTGAACGAGAGCGCGCTCCCCGCACACGCCACCGACTTCGCGCTGCACGCCGGTGTCCTGAAGGCGCTGGTCCGGTGAAGGACCAGCTGCGCACCGCCCTGCGCCACCACGCCCAGGCCGTCACCATCGTCACCGCCACCGGCCAGGACGGCCCGGTGGGCACGACCGTCAGCTCGTTCACCTCGGTGTCCTTCGAACCACCGCTCGTGGTGGTGTGGATCGGCGAGGGCGCGTCGGTGTGGCCGGTGCTGCGGACGGCACCGCTGTTCGCCGTGCACCTGCTGGGCACGGCGCAGACGGGCCTCGCGGACCTGTTCGCCACCAAGGGGGTCGACCGGTTCGGCGCCGGCACCCGCTGGGAGTCCGACGCCGACGGGGTGCCGCACCTGCTGGACGCGCCGGTGCGGCTGCGGTGCCGGACGGTGCGGCGGATCGCGGTCGGCGACCACGTCGCGCTGGTCGGGGAACCGCTGGACATCACGCACTCCGACCTCGCGGCGCCCCTGGTGCGGCACCAGGGGCGCTACACCTCAGTCGCCTGACGCCTCGCCCAGCTGCCGCAGGACCGCCCTGGCCATCGCGTCGTTCTGGCGGAAGGCCGGGGCGTTCGTCTGCGGCCGGGAGAACGCGGCGAACGCCTTCCCGGTCGTGTACGGGCCGACGGCGAAGCGGACCGGGTCCTCCTCGCCGCGCTCGTTGACCAACCGGCCCTCCGCGGACACGCGCACCTGCCCGGCCGTGTCCTCGGAGACGTCGCCGACCGCCCGCAACGACTTCAGCACCGGGTCCGCCGTGCGCGACAGGACGTGCGCGGGCAGGCGGGCCTCGACCAACCCGTTGGCGCGCACGACCTCCGGGGTGGTGGCGCTGCCCGCGAGGAACGCGCCGTCGACCGCCTCGACCCACATGTCCGCGCCGAGGAACCGCACGACCCCCGCCCGCGACAGGGCGAGCAGCTCCTCCAGGCGGTCCGGTGGCGGGCCGGACGCGAGGTAGCTGAAGTAGCCGTGCCACCAGCCGTCGGTCTCGCGCAGCCGCACCTCCGGCAGCTGGCCGTAGACCGACAGCAGTGCGAGGAACGCGCCCAGGTCGGCGCTGTGCCGCGGGTCCGACCGGCGGGCGACATCGGCGGCTATGTACTCGCGCAGGTGCTCCTGGAACTCCTCGCCGGTCTCGAACGTGCGGCCGTCCAGCGGGCGGTCCAGGCGTTCGAAGTCGATGCGGTCGGCCGGGTCGGGAACGGCGCGGGCCTCCAGCGCGCGCATCTCCCCGCTGTACCAGGGCACCGCGGCGAACGCGGCGGTGAACTCGGCGAACGGCACCCGCACGCGGTCGGGATGGCCGGTGAACAGCTCGTGGTAGTGGCCCCAGGCGACCTCCTTGGCGATCAACGGCCACACGTCGGCGCGGAAGTCCCAGCGGTGGCCCCGCAGGGCCTCCGCGGTGAAGAAGCGCGGCAGCACCGGGCGTTCGCCCTGCAACCGGTAGCCGGTCTTCGAGTGGTACGGCACCCCGCGCCGCGAACCGACGAACAGCCGCGGCTCGGAACCCGATGGCACGTAACGCATGTCGGCACCGGAACCCTCGAACCGGCCGCCGCGGCCCTGGGTCAGCAGCACCATCAGGTCGATGAACGCCAGCCCGAAGCCGCGCAGCACCACGCCGCCGGTCACCTGCGAGAGGTCCGCGTCCGCCGAGTAGAGCGGCGGCACGTAGACCAGGCCGTGCGCGGCGGCGTGGTCGGCGAGCTTGCGGTGTTCCGGCTCCGGTTCGGCGTCGAGGTGACCGAGGGCCAGCACCAGCACGTCGGCGACCAGCGAGGTGCCGTCGTCGAGGTGCACCCAGTTGCCGACGGCCTTCACCGCGCGCGCCCGGTGCACCCGCACGGTGACGTTCGGCGGCATCGAGGAGACGACGTGCTCGAAGAACCACTCCAGGTACCCGCTCTGCACCTGCCGCGACGGGAACGACGTCGGGTCGACGTCACCCCACTGCGCCAGCGACGGGCCTTCGCGCACCGGGCCGAGACCGGTGAAGCTGGAGTCGGTGAACACCGTGACGTCCTCGGCCATGGAGTTCATGCGCAGCAACGGTGACTGCGCGTGCCGCCACACCCGGCCGGCGCCAGCGGGGAACGGGTCGACGACGTGCACGACCAGGTCCAGCGCCGGTGCCAGCGCGGCGATGCGTTCCAGCAGCCCGGCCGCGCGCGGGCCGCCGCCGATGACGACGAGGTCAGAGGACACGGGCCAGGAACTCCCTCGTGCGCGGGTGCGACGGTGCCACCAGCACGGTCGACGGCGGGCCCGACTCGACGACCTGCCCCGCGTCCAGGAACACCACGGTGTCGGCGACCTCGCGGGCGAAGCCGATCTCGTGCGTCACCACGACCATCGTCTGACCGGCCGCGGCGAGGTCGCGCAGCACGTCCAGCACCTCGCCGACCAGCTCCGGGTCGAGCGCGGAGGTCGGTTCGTCGAAGAGCAGGACCTTGGGCTCCATCGCGAGGGCGCGGGCGATGGCGATCCGCTGCTGCTGCCCGCCGGACAGCTCCGACGGGTACGCGCCCTCGCGCCCGGCCAGGCCGACGCGGGCGATCAGCGCGCGACCCCGTTGCACCGCAACGTCCTTCGGCACGCCGAGCACCCCGATCGGCGCCTCGGCCACGTTCTCCAGCGCCGTCAGATGGCCGAACAGGTTGAAGTTCTGGAACACGAACCCGATCGCGGCGCGCTGCCGCTGCACCACCCGGTCCGGCAGCTCGTGCAGCTTGCCGCGGTGGCGCCGGTAGCCGATCAGCTCGCCGTCGATCTCCACCTCGCCCGCGTCGAGCCGCTCCAGGTGGTTCAGCACCCGCAGCAACGTGGACTTGCCCGACCCGGACGGCCCGATCACGCACGTCACGGACCCGGCGGGCACCGACAGGTCGACCCCGCGCAGCACCTCGGTGGTGCCGAACGACTTGTGCACGTCCCTGATCTCGATCACGACCGCACTCCTCGCGCGAAGTACCGCTCGACGTGGTGCTGCGCGAGGCTGAGCAGGCTGGTGACGATCACGTACCAGACCGTGGCGACGACGAGCAGCGGGATGACCTCGTAGGTGCGGGCGTAGATCAGCTGCACCGAGTGCAGCAGGTCCTGCACGGCCAGCACGGACACGATCGACGTGCCCTTCAGCGTGCCGATCAGCAGGTTGCCCGCGGCCGGCACGATGGCGCGCATCGCCTGCGGCAGCACGATCCTGCGCAGGACGCGGACCCGGCCGAAGCCCAGCGCCCGCGCGGCCTCGACCTGACCGGCGTCGACCGACAGGATGCCGCCGCGCACGATCTCCGCCGCGTAGGCCGCCTCGTGCAGCGTGAGGCCGATCACCGCGGCGAGCAGCGGGCTGATCCCGGCGCCGAAGTTGAACCAGAACAGCAGCTGCACGATCAGCGGCACGGACCGGAAGAGCCAGACGTACCCCCACCCCAGCGCGGACAGCACCGGGTTGCCGGACAGCCGGAACGTCGCCAGCACGACACCGAGCAGGAAGCCGAGCACCAGCGTGACCGCGGTCAGCCACAGCGTGGTGACCAGACCGTCGACCACGGCGGTCGCGGTGAAGTAGCGCGCGACGACACCCCAGTCGAGGCCGGTGGCGGCGGCGTGCACGAGCCAGCCGACCGCGGCCAGCGCGAGCACCGCGGTGACCACCCGGCCCGGCTTGCGCGCGGGGACGATCTCAGCAACGGGACGCGTGCGCACGTCCCCCAGGACGCTCATGGGCGGAGTCTTTCCGTTGAAGGGCAACAGGAAGCAAGCCGCGCCCCTCAACGCGAACACCACCACGGTACCCCGCGTGTGCAAGCAGATCCCGCTCTGTGGACGTCGTTGACCGCTCCTGCCGCCGGTGTTGCACTCGAAAGGCGTTCCCCTCAACGCGCTTCCGCCACCCACCCACCACGATCTGGGGATCCGCCATGCCAGTCGAGTTTCTCGGGATCGCCGCGACCAACAACGGCTCGGAGACGACGCCGCGGTCCGGCGGTGCGTTCGACAAGGACTACACGATCAGGCTCGCTCGCGCGCACGAGGACCACGGCTGGGACCGGGTGCTGTTCGCCTACGGCTCCGGTGCCCCGGAACCCGCGTCCGCCGCCGCGTACCTGGCGAGCAAGCTCGACCGGCTGGAGATCCTGCTGGCGCACCGGCCGAACGTGTCGTACCCGACGTTCGCCGCCAAGACGTTCGCGACGCTCGACCAGATCAGCGACGGCCGGCTGACCGTGCACTTCATCACCGGCGGCACCGACCACGAGCAGCAGCGCGAGGGCGACTACCTGACCAAGGACGAGCGCTACGGCCGCACCCGGGAGTACATCCAGATCGTGAAGAAGGCCTGGACGTCCCGCGAGGCGTTCGACCACGAGGGGGAGCACTACCGGTTCGCGGACTTCGTGAGCGACGTCTTCCCGGTGCAGCAACCACGTCCGAACGTCTCGTTCGGCGGCTCCTCCCCCGCCGCGTACGCCGCCGGTGGCGCGGAGGCGGACATCTTCTGCCTGTGGGGCGAGCCGCTCGCCGACACCGCGCAGCAGATCGAGGCGGTCAAGCAGGCGGCGAAGGAGGCGGGCCGCACCGACGTGCCGCGCATCCAGGTCGCGTTCCGGCCGATCATCGCCCCGACCGAGGAGCTGGCCTGGGAGAAGGCACACCGCACGGTCGACCGGATCGAGGCGCGCAAGGCCACCGGCCCGCTCAGCCGCAGGCACTCGCTCACCAGCCCGGAGAACACCGGCTCGCAACGGCTCCTGGCGGTGGCGGACCGCGGTGAGCGCTTCGACCGTGCACTGTGGACACCCACGGCGCGGGCGACCGGCGGAGCGGGCAACTCCAACGCGCTGGTCGGCACGCCGGAGACGGTGGCGCAGGCGCTGCTGGACTACTACGACCTGGGCGTGGACATCCTGTCCGCCCGCGGCTACGACCTGCTCGACGACGCCATCGACTTCGGCCGGTACGTGATCCCGCTGGTGCGGGAGGAGGTCGCCAAGCGGGACCGGGCCCGCGCCGCATGACCACCCTCGAAGTGCGCCGCGTCCGGCAGTGGGACCCGGACGCGGCGCCGTTGGTGGCCGGCCTCACCGAGGAGTACACGACCCGCTACGGCGCCTCCGGTGCGCGTGAGATGAAACGGGCCGCGCACGTCTTCGAGCCGCCGCACGGGCAGTTCCTGCTGCTCGTCGAGGCCGGTGAGGCGGTGGCGGGTGGTGCGTTCATGCGGTTCGACGACGAGACCGCCGAGCTCAAGCGCATCTGGACGCACGCGCTGCACCGCAGGCGCGGGCTCGCGCGGCGGGTGCTGGTGGAGCTGGAGGGCGAGGCGGTGGCGTTCGGCTACCGGCGCATCTTCCTGACCACCGGGCCGCGGCAGCCCGAGGCCAAGCACCTCTACCTGGCGACGGGGTACACGCCGCTGTTCGACGTGACCGCCGACCCGCTGACCCTCGACCACCTGGCTTTCGAGAAACACCTGGGGTGACCGTGCACCGCTCAAGACTCGTCCTGCTCACCGGTCTGCTCGCGCTGACCGCCGCGTGCGGGCAACCGCAGGCGGCACCGGAGCCCGGCATCGCGAGCGGGGTGGCGAAGGACGCCGAGCTCGCGAAGCTCGTGCCGCAACGCCTCAACGGCAAGCTGCGGATCGCCTCCAGCATCGGCGGCACGCCGCCCAGCGCGTTCTACGCGGACGACGGCAAGACCGCGCAGGGCGTGGACATCGACGTCGCCGACGCCGCCGCGAAGCTGCTCGGCCTGGAGGTCGAGCGCCAGGCCGCGTCGTTCGAGGCGATCCTGCCCGCGCTGACCAGCGGCAAGTACGACGCGGGCACCGGCAACTTCGGCGTGACCGAGGAGCGCAAGAAGACGATCGACTTCGTCACCTACATCAACGACGGGCAGGGCTTCGCGGCGCGCAAGGACAGTGCGCTGCAGGACGTGAAGAAGCTCGACCAGCTGTGCGGGCTGAAGATCGGCACCGGCACCGGCACGACGTTCCAGACCACTCTGGAGCGCAACAAGGAGGTCTGCGCGGACGCCGGCAAGCCCGCCTACGAGGTGCAGGTGTTCTCCGACACCGGCGCCACGCAGCTCGCGCTCAAGCAGGGCCACGTGGACGTGATCATGAGCACCATCAACGGGCTGCGCCACCTCACCGCGAACCAGCCGGACTTCCGGTTCCTCGGCGAGTTCCGCAGGCTCGACGTCGGTTTCGCGCTGCCCAAGGGCTCCGACCTGGCGCCCGCGTTGCGGCAGGCGGTCGACCGGCTGATCTCCGACGGCACCTACCAGCGCATCCTGCGGCGGTGGGGCGTCGAGCCGTCGGCGATCCCGCGGTCAGAGCTCAATCCCGCCGAACACACCTGATCGGGTGATGGCGGATCGGCGGTGGACACGGACAGCGGCGGCGCGCCGGTGAGACCCGGACGCGCTTGAAGTGCACGCGGGGAGCTTTCGTGCACCAAGAGCGCACGAAAGGGCCCCGCGTGCGGTCCGAAATGCACAGCAGCCGATTTTCAACAGCCCGGAAGAGTGAAATTGTGGCGCTCGGACCGAATCTCCCGGTTCGGTTGGACAGGTTCCAAGTGATCAGTAAGCTTGAGCGTTGGACCCACGCCCGGTGGTGGTGCGGAACGGAACTGTCACCCGTTCGACCGAATCTGGCGGAAGTGGGTTGCGGGGCGTATCGATTGGCGCCCGACGATCGATCACCAGATCACACCGGTCCCCACGAATGGCCACCTGAGCCGAATGAACACGGTCGACAGCAGAGAGCCCGCCGTCCGCTGGGCGGCGGCGATCTCCACCACCCTCCTCGCCAACCTCACCCGCGAGAAGCTCGAACAGCTGCTCGGCGGCTACGTCGAGCGGTTGCTCACCGGTGACGTCGACGAGGCCCGCCGGGTCGGCCGGTCCATGGTCGCGCACGACCTCATCTCCTCGGCCACGCTGGAGCTGACCCTCACCCACCTCGGCGAGCACGCGCCGGTCAGCGCGGCCCAGCTCGGCGCGCTCGCGGCCGGCTTCGCGGAGGGCCTGCGCGACCGCACCCTCGACCAGCAGGAGCTCAGCCGCACGGCCGCGATCAACGCGATGCGCCGCGCGGAGAACGCGGTGCGGGCGAGCGAGGCGAAGTTCCGCGCGATCTTCCAGGGCTCCGCGTTCCCGATCGTGGTGGTGGGTCTCGACGGCCTCGTCGCGGACGTGAACGAGGCCGCGCAGACGATGCTCGGCTACCGGCGCGACGAGCTGGTCGGGATGGCCGGCCGCGACCTCGCGCACCCCGACGACCGCGCCGCGCTGCGCGAGATCGGCGAGCGGCTGATCCACTCCGACCTCGACCACGTGGTGGTCGAGAAGCGGATGGTCCGCAGCGACGGCGAGACCATCCAGACGCACATGGCCATCTCGCTGGTGCTCGAGGACGACGAGTCGCCGCCGTACTTCGTCACCATGATCGAGAACATGAACGAGATGCGCGCGCTGCAGACGCAGCTCGTGCGGCAGAGCCTCAACGACATGCAGACCGGCCTGCCCAACCGGGCGCAGTTCCTCGGCTGGCTGGAGGGCGCGGTCGGCACGAAGGGCCCGGAGGCGCTGGCGCTCGTGCAGGTCGACGTCGACGGGTTCCGCGGTGTGAACGACGCGTTCGGCCACGAGGTGGGCAACCGGGTGCTGATGGGCGTCGCCGGTCACCTGCGGGCGGTGTTCGACGGGGTCGGCAAGGTCGCCAGGATCGGCGAGGACGAGTTCGGCGTGCTGATCAAGGACCCGCGGGACGTGGCGGGCGTGGTCGCGCTGGTCGAGGAGTTCTCCCGGCGGCTGGAGGAACCGACCTGGATCGGCGGCAACGGCATCGGCGTCACGTGCAGCGCCGGCGTGGTGGCGCGGGCGGCCCGCGGCGGTGACGCGGGGGACCTGCTGCGCGCGGCGGACGTGACGGTCGGCTGGGCCAAGCGCGACGGCAAGGCGCAGTGGGCGCTGTACGACCGGGAGCGCGACCTGCGCGACCGGGAGAGCTACGCGCTGGCCGCGTCCATCCCCGGCGCGCTGGAGGAGGGGCAGTTCCGGGTCGGCTACCTGCCGGTCCACTCGCTCACCGACTCCTCCGTGCCCGCGCTGGAGGCGAAGATCGTCTGGGACCACCCGGTGCACGGCGTGCTGTGCCCGGACGCGTTCCTCGACCAGAGCTCCGCGAACGGCATGGTCGTGCGGCTCGTGCGCTGGGCGCTGGAGGAGGCCTGCGGTCAGGCCGGCCGGTGGTACGCCGAGCTGGGCGACGCGGCGCCGGTGCTGTCGATCGACCTGCCGCTGCGGCTGTGCCAGGAACCGGAGCTCGTGGCCGAGGTCGCACGGGTGCTGGAGCGCACCGGCCTGCCCGCGACGCGGCTGCGGTTCGAGCTGAACGAGCGCATGTACGCGTCGCTGACCGATGTGCAGCTGGAGGAGCTGACCATCCTCGCCGAACGCGGCATCGGGCTGGTGCTCGACCAGGTGAACGGCGGCAACGTCGGCGTCGACCGGCTGCGGCTGCTCCCGTTGAGCGGCGTGAAGTTCACCGGCTCGGTGGTGCAGGGCCTGGCAGAGGGCGCGAACCGGGTCGAGGAGAGCGCTGCCGTGACGCTGCTGCGCTGGGCGTCGATCCTGCGGGTGCCGCTGCACGCCGACGGGGTGCGCACGGCGGTGCAGGCGGAGCGGCTGGCGGCACTGGGCGTGATCGGCGGGCAGGGACCGCACTTCGGTGCCGTGCTGACCGCGGACGAGGTGGACCGGCTCCTCCTCACGTGATTCTTATCAGGGATTGCACGGCTTCCCGCACAGGTTGCTCACATGAACGCGGCCCATCCTTGGTTCATGACCGAGCAGAGCTTCCCCGCGATGAGCGGGACACTGGTTCCACCGCAGCCAGCCGTTGCGCCCGCGCCGAAGTTCTGGCGCCGCACGGCTCCGGTGCTGACCGCGGCGGCACTCGTCGCCGGGTTGTTCGGAGGTGTCACCGGAGCGGTGATCGCCTCCCCGGACGGCGCGCGGGCACCGTCCTCCGTCGTGGCGCAGACGGTCTCCACCCAGTCCACGACGGACTGGAGCTCCGTGGCCGCGAAGGTCCTGCCGTCCGTCGTGCAGGTCAACGTCGGCAACGGCCTCGGCTCCGGCGTGGTCCTCTCCGCCGACGGCCGGATCCTCACCAACAACCACGTCGTCGCCTCCGCCGGCGGCTCGGTCACTGTGACGCTGAACGACGGCCGCGAGGTGCCCGCCACCGTGGTGTCGACCGACCCGTCCTCCGACCTCGCCGTGCTGCAGGCCTCCGGGGTGTCCGGCCTGAAGCCGATCACGTGGGCGAACTCGGACGACGTGAAGATCGGTGACGGCGTGATGGCCATCGGCTCGCCCTCGGGCCTGCAGGGCACCGTGACCACCGGCATCGTGTCCGCGCTGGACCGCAAGGTGACCGTCCCCGGCGAGACCCGGCGTTCGGCTTCCGTGTCGTACCAGGCGATCCAGACCGACGCGTCGATCAACCCCGGCAACTCCGGTGGTGCGCTGGTGAACGCCGCCGGTGAGCTGGTCGGCATCAACTCGGCGATCTACTCACCGGCGTCGAGCAGCGGTGAGGCGGGCAGCGTCGGCATCGGATTCGCGATCCCGTCGAACACGGCCAAGACGATCGTGGACAAGCTGAGCTGACGAACAAAACCCCCAGGGCCGCGGGAACAGTGCTCCCGCGGCCTCCTGACGGTCAGGACAGCCAGTCGGGGCGCAACGGCATGTGCGAGGTCGTCCCGTCCAGCTTCACCCCGAGCACCTGGTGCAGCTGGATGTTGTTCCGGTCGAACCCCAGCCGTGACGCCGCCAGGTACAGCCGCCACACCCGTGCGCGGGCCTCGCCCACCTCGTCCACGGCCTCGGCCCAGTGCTCGTCGAGGTTGCGGCTCCAGGCGGCGAGCGTCAGCGCGTAGTGCTCGCGCAGGTTCTCCTCGTGGCGCACCTCGAAGCCGGTGTCGTGCATGAGCGACACGAGGTGACCCGGCCCGACCAGCTCGCCGTCGGGGAACACGTACCGGTTGATGAACGGCCCGGACAGGGCGCGCTGCTTGTTGTCCGGCCGGGTGATGCAGTGGTTCAGCAGCCGGCCGCCCGGCCGGAGCTTGCGGTACAGCGACTCGAAGTAGGCGGGCAGCTTGGCCTTGCCGATGTGCTCGGTCAGGCCGATCGACGACACCGCGTCGAAACCGGACTCGCGCACGTCGCGGTAGTCGAGGTGGCGCACCTCGGCCAGGTCGGACAGACCGGCCTCGACGATGGCCTTCTGCGCCCACTCGGCCTGGTTGCGCGACAGCGTCACACCGATGGCGCGCACGCCGTACTCGCGGGCGGCGTGCATGACCATGCCGCCCCAGCCGCAGCCGACGTCGAGCAGCCGCATGCCCGGCTTCAGGCCCAGCTTGCGGGCCACCAGGTCGTGCTTGGCGAACTGCGCTTCCTCCACAGTGGACTCGACCGTCGGGTAGACGGCACAGGTGTAGGCCATCGACGGGCCGAGGATCCACTCGTAGAACTGGTTCGAGACGTCGTAGTGGTGGGCGATGGCCTGCTGGTCGCGGGCCTTGGAGTGGCGCAGCCCGTGCAGCCGGGTCTCCTGCGGCGGCGGAACCACCCGGTGGTTCAGCCGGACGCGGCCGAGCAGCCTCAGCAGCTCGACGCGCTGCAACCAGGGGACCTCCCGCAGCGAGAGCTCCGAGAGCTGCGACAGACCCGCGTGCACGTCGCCGAGTATCTCCAGGTGACCGGTCACGTAGGCGCGGGCCAGACCGAGCTCACCCGGCGCGGAAGCCAGGTAGGACAGGGCTTCCGGGGTTTTCACGTCGATGGACACCGGGGCGGACGCCGGGCCGGCGGTGCTGCCGTCGTAGGCCTGGAAGCGGACGTCGTTGCCACCGGTGATGCGCTGAAAGAGAGAGGCCAACCGCATTCATCGTCCCCTGACACACTTGGCGTACAGATCAGGCAGGCGGTTCGTCTGGTCGTACCGTGCCTTAACGGACCGGTAGTGCGAACCGTTGTAGTGCCGCCAGAACTCGTCCTCCTCGTAGTAGGAGTCGGAGTACAGCGACTTGTGGCCGCCCAGCCGCGCCACCTCGCGCTCGATGAGCCGGTTGCGGTCACCCATCCGTTCTCCCGGCCGGACCGGGACCTCCGACCAGAACCCGACGTTGACGTACAGCACGTCCGGGTCCATCGGGTACAGCGGCCAGCCCGTGGTGTCGCGCAGGCGCACCGGGCACAGCCAGACCGGCGAGATGCCGATCTCCCGGTCGAAGAAGTCGAGGAACTGCGGCAGCGTGGACACCGGGATCTCCACGTCCTGGATCACCGGTTCCACGTCCGTGCGCGGCCGCAGCTGCCGGTGCTTGGCCACCAGCCTGCGGTACACGTCCGACCGCAGGTACCGCTTCGGCCACAACCGCCGCACCACCGGGTTCTGCGCGCCGAACGCCCGCGAGCACCAGAACCAGTCGGTGTCCCAGCGCCACAGGTAGTCGTGGATCGTCAGGTGGTCGGTGCGCCGCTGCTGGATGGAGCGGTAGTAGATCCGGTTGCCGGTGTAGTCCGAGGTGTAGGGCGCGATGTCGGCGAAGTGCCCCAGCGTCAGGTACATCTCGCCGCGCGAGAACACGGTGCCGTCGACGAAGTCCGCCGAGCCGTCCGCGCAGACCTCCTCGATGACCGCCGCGCACTCCTCGAACGACCCGAACGGCACGTGCCGCAGCCGCACGTACTGCCGCACCGGTTCGAGCTCGACCTCCAGCCGCAACGCGTACCCGAGCGTGCCGTAGGAGTTCGGGAACGCCCGGAACAGGTCGTCGTCCGGTTTCGCGACCACGACCTCGCCGTCACCGGTGAGGATCTCCAGCTCCCGCACGGACTCGTGCGGCAGCCCGTTGCGGAAGGACGTGGACTCGATGCCGAGGCCCGCCACGGCCCCGCCGATCGTGATGGTCTTGAGCTGCGGCACGACCAGCGGCATCAGGCCGTGCCGCAGGGTCGCGGCGACGAGGTTCTCGTAGGTGGTCATGCCCTGCACCTGTGCGGTGCGTCCGACCGGGTCCACCGACAGCACCCGGTCGAACCTGCCGACGTCCAGCCCACCGGACTGCTCCGCGCGGAACCGGAACAGGTTCGACGTCTTCTTCGCGAGCCGCACCGGCGCACCTTCGCGCATCGCGGCGTACTGCGCGGTCAGCGCAGCCACGGCCGAGCTGTGCCCATGGTCACTCACGAGAGCGACGTTATTCCTCGTCAGCGCCGTTGGCACGCCCAATTTCACCAATGGGCCGGATGTCCGCAACGAACCCTGCCGAAAGTTACTACCGAGTAGTAGCGTGCTGGGCATGGCTACGCACGAGGTGACCAACCAGGTTCCGCCACTTGCCGGTCACGACTTGGCCGCCGACCCGGCACTGCTCAGCTGGGCAGACACCGCGGAGCTGCACGAGCTCGGCCGCCTCGCCGGCAGCCACGAGTGGCAGGAGCGCGGTCGCCTGGCGAACGCCCACCCGCCCGTGCTGCACACCCACGACCGGTTCGGCCACCGGATCGACGAGGTCGAGTTCCACCCGGCGTGGCACGAACTGATGAATGTGGCTGTTTCGCACGGATTGCACGCTTATGTCGACGGTGAGCACTTGGAGCGTGCGGCCAAGTTCTACGTCTGGTCGCAGGTCGAGGCCGGCCACGGCTGCCCGATCTCGATGACGTACTCCGCTGTGCCCGCTTTGCGTGTGTCACCCGAATTGGTGCCCGAGTACGAACCGCTGCTCACCGCCCGTGAGTACGACTTCGGGCTGCGGGCACCGCTCACCAAGCGCGGCCTGATCGCCGGCATGTCGATGACCGAGAAGCAGGGCGGCTCGGACGTCCGCGCCAACACCACGGTCGCGCGGCCGGTGGACGACGGGTACGTGCTCACCGGGCACAAGTGGTTCACGTCGGCGCCGATGTCGGACGTGTTCCTGACGCTCGCGCAGGCACCGGGCGGGCTGACGTGCTTCCTGGTGCCGCGGGTGCTGCCGGACGGCACGCGCAACCGGTTCTTCCTCCAGCGGCTCAAGGACAAGCTGGGCAACAGGTCCAACGCGTCGGCGGAGGTCGAGTACGACGAGGCGTTCGCGGTGCGCGTCGGCGACGAGGGCCGGGGCGTGCGGACGATCATCGAGATGGTCAACACGACCCGCCTGGACTGCGTGCTCGGGTCGGCGGCCGGGATGCGGGCCGGGTTGCGGCAGGCGGCGCACCACGCGGCGCACCGCAAGGCGTTCGGGCAGTACCTCGTCGACCAGCCGGCGATGCGCAACGTGCTGGCGGACCTCGCGGTCGAGTCGGAGGCGGCGACCACGGCGGCCATGTGGCTCGCGGAGCACCGGTCGCGGCTCGGGCTCGCGGTGACCAAGTACTGGGTGTGCAAGCGCGGGCCGGTGCACGCGGCGGAAGCACTGGAGTGCCTGGGCGGCAACGGTTACATCGAGGACAGCGGGATGCCGCGGCTGTTCAGGGAGTCGCCGCTGATGTCGATCTGGGAGGGTTCCGGCAACGTCGCCGCGCTCGACGTGCTGCGCGCGATGGCGAAGGAACCCGAGTCGGTGCAGGAGTTCCTGGGCGTCGTGAGCGGGGTGGACCCGCGCATCGACAAGGCGCTGAACGAGCTGGGCGGCACGTTGTCCGATGTGGACCAGTCGCAGGCGCGCCGGGTCGTCGAGCGGATGGCCCTGGTGCTGCAGGGTGCCCTGCTGGTCAAGCACGGACACCCCGCGATCGCTGACGCGTTCGTGGCCTCACGACTCGGCGGGGACTGGGGCTTCGCTTTCGGCACGCTCCCCAGGTCCACCGACTTCGCGACCATCATCGCCCGCGCCGTCCCCAAGCCCTGACTGTCGGCGCATCTGCGAGTACTGCCGACCACCCGGTTGGCAGTACTCGCAGATGCCGGAAGAGCGAGGGGTCAGAGGCCCAGTTCGCGGGCGATCAGCATCTTCTGCACCTCGGAGGTGCCCTCGCCGATCTCCAGGATCTTGGCGTCGCGGTAGAACCGGCCCACCGGGTACTCGTTCATGAACCCGTAGCCGCCGAAGATCTGCGTGGCGTCACGGGCGTTGTCCATCGCCGCCTCCGACGACACGAGCTTCGCGATGGCCGCCTGCTTCTTGAACGGCTCACCGCGCAACATCCGCGACGCCGCCTCGTAGTAGGCCAGCCGCGCCGTGTGCACGCGCGCCTCCATCTCGGCGATCTTGAACTGGATCGCCTGGTAGGTGCCGATCTTCGCACCGAACGTCTCACGCTCGTGGGCGTAGCGCACCGACTCGTCGACACAGCCCTGCGCCAAGCCCACCGACAGCGCGGCGATGGCCACACGGCCCTCGTCGAGCGTCCGCAGGAACTGGGCGAAGCCGCGGCCACGTTCACCCAGCAGGTTCGCGGCGGGCACCCGGCAGTCGGCGAACGACAGCTCGCGGGTGTCCGAGGCGCACCAGCCGACCTTCGAGTACTTCTTCGACACCGTGAAGCCCGGCGTGCCGGACGGGACGATGATCGACGAGATCTCCTTGCGGCCGTCGGGCAGCGTGCCCGTCACGGCGGCGACCGTCACCAGGCCGGTGATGTCCGTGCCGGAGTTCGTGATGAACGCCTTGGTGCCGTTGATGACCCACTCGTCACCGTCGAGGCGCGCGGTGGTCGCCAGCGCCCCCGCGTCAGACCCGGAACCGGGCTCGGTGAGACCGAACGCGCCCAGCTTCCGGCCGGAGGTCAGCGACGGCAGCCACTCCGCCTTCTGCTCGTCGGTGCCGAACCGGTAGATCGGCATGGCGCCCAGCGACGTGGCCGCCTCGACCGTGATCGCGACGGACGAGTCGACGCGGGCGAGCTCCTCCAGCGTCAGGCACAGGGCGAAGTAGTCGCCGCCCATGCCGCCGTGCTCCTCGGGGAACGGCAGGCCGAGCAGGCCCATCTGCCCCATCTTCGCGACGACCGGGTACGGGAACTCGCCGCGCTCGTAGTAGTCGCCGATGACCGGGGCGACCTCGTCGCGGGCGAACTCCTCGACGGTCTTGCGCAGGTCCTCGTACTCGCTCGGGAGCCTGAAGTCCAACATTGCTGTCACTCCTCGTGAGAGACGACGGTGGCCAGCACCTGGTCGAGTGCGACCTGCTGACCTGCTTGCACGTTCACCTCGGCGAGCACGCCGTCGACCGGTGCGGTGACGGTGTGCTCCATCTTCATGGCCTCGACCACGAACAACGCTTGACCGGCGGTCACGTCCTCGCCCTGCTGCGCGCGGACCACCAGCACGGTGCCGGGCATCGGCGACTTCACCGGACCACCGGAGGCCGCGGCGCCACCGGACGCGCCGACCAGGAACTCGGCCTCGGTCAACGCCCAGGACGCGCCGTCGTGGCCCAGCCACAGCACGTCGCCGTCACGGGCGACCGCGTACCGGCGCGACCCGACGAGCAGGTCGCCGCCCTCCCGGCGAGCACGGGCCCTGACCGGTTCTCCGGCGCCCACGACGACCTCGTCACCGCGCACCCGCACGTCGACGTCGTTGATCCGCCACGTCGTCCACGCGTGCTCACCGACGCGCCAGCCGGACAGCTGGTCCCACGGGTCGTCGCCACGCGGGTCGAGCGAGCGCTCCAGGCCGGCCGCCACGTACACGTCGTCCGGGACGTCCTGCGACGTCAACGCGTCCAGCTTGCGTTCGACCAGGCCGGTGTCCAGCGCGCCGGAACGGACGTCGGGATCACGCAGCAGTGCCCGCAGGAACGGGATGTTCGTCGTGACGCCGAGCAGCACCACCTGCCCCAGCGCGTGGTCCAGGCGCCGCAACGCCTCTTCGCGCGTGCGGCCGTGCGCGATCACCTTGGCGAGCATCGGGTCGTAGTCCGAGCCGACGACAAGTCCCTCGTACAGCCCGGAGTCCACGCGCACGGACGTGGGTTCGCGCAACGCCAGCACCCGGCCACCGGTCGGCAGGAAGCCGCGCGCCGGGTCCTCCGCGTAGACGCGCGCTTCGACCGAGTGGCCGCGCATCGTGACGTCGAGGTCCAGCACCTCACCGGAGGCGACCCGGAGCTGCCACTCGACCAGGTCGACGCCCGTGACCTCCTCGGTCACCGGGTGCTCGACCTGCAGCCGGGTGTTCATCTCCATGAAGAAGTAGTCGCCGGTCGCACCGTCCACGATGAACTCGACGGTGCCCGCGCCGACGTAACCGCAGGACTTCGCCGCGTCGACCGCCGCGGCCCCCATCGCCTCGCGCACCTCGGGTGTGAGGAACGGTGACGGCGCCTCCTCGATGATCTTCTGGTGCCGCCGCTGGAGGCTGCACTCGCGCTCACCGAGGTGGATCACGTTGCCGTGCGTGTCGGCGAGGACCTGGATCTCGATGTGCCGCGGGTTCGTGACGAACCGCTCGATCAGCAGCGTGTCGTCGCCGAACGACCCGCGCGCCTCCCGCCGGGCCGACTCGATCGCCTCGCGCAGCGCGGACTCCTCGTGCACGAGCCGCATGCCCTTGCCGCCACCGCCCGCGGAGGGCTTGAGCAGCACCGGGAAACCGATCTCCACCGCCGCGTCGACGATCTCGTCGTCCGACATGCCCTCACGGGTGCGGCCCGGCACGACGGGAACCCCCGCCGCCGACACCGTGAGCTTCGCGCGGATCTTGTCGCCCATCGCGTCGATGGCCGCCGCGGGCGGACCGACGAACACGATTCCGGCGTCGTCGCAGGCTTTCGCGAACGCCGTGTTCTCGGCGAGGAAGCCGTAGCCGGGGTGGATCGCCTGCGCGCCGGTGGACCCGGCGGCCTGGACGATCTTCTCGATGGACAGGTAGCTCTCGCGGGCCGCCGCGGGCCCGATCCGCACGGCCTCGTCGGCCAGGCGGACGTGCAACGCGTCGGCGTCCGCGTCGGAGTACACGGCGACGGAACGGATTCCGAGCGCCTTGAGCGCACGGATCACCCTGACCGCGATCTCCCCGCGGTTCGCCACCAGAACGCTGTCGAACATGATCACATCCGGAAGACGCCGTAGGAAACATCGTCGATGGGGGCGTTGGCCGCGCTGGACAACGCGAGGCCGAGCACCGTGCGGGTGTCCCGCGGGTCGATCACGCCGTCGTCCCACAGCCGCGCGGTCGAGTAGTACGGGTTGCCCTGGTCCTCGTACTGCTGGCGGATCGGCGCCTTGAACGCCTCCTCGTCCTCGGCGGACCACTCGTCACCGAGCTGGTCGCGCCGGACGGTCGCGAGCACCGAGGCCGCCTGTTCACCGCCCATCACGGAGATCCGCGCGTTCGGCCACATCCACAGGAACCGCGGCGAGTACGCCCGGCCGCACATCGAGTAGTTGCCGGCGCCGAACGAGCCACCGATGATCACGGTGAACTTCGGGACCCGCGCGCACGCCACCGCGGTCACCATCTTGGCGCCGTGCTTGGCGATGCCGCCGGCCTCGTACTCGCGGCCGACCATGAACCCGGTGATGTTCTGCAGGAACACCAGCGGGATGGACCGCTTGTCGCACAGCTGGATGAAGTGCGCGCCCTTGACGGCGGACTCGCCGAACAGGATGCCGTTGTTCGCGACGATGCCGACCGGGTGGCCGTGGATGCGCGCGAACCCGGTGACGAGCGTGGCGCCGTACTCCTTCTTGAACTCCTGGAACTTCGACCCGTCGACGATCCGCGCGATCACCTCGCGCACGTCGTAGGGCGTCCGGGAGTCGGTCGGCACGACGCCGTACAGGTCGTCCGGGTTGACCTTCGGCGCTTCGACCTGGGCGACGTCCCAGGGCCGTCGGGCGCGCGGGCCGAGCGTGGAGATGATCGAGCGGACCATCCGCAGCGCGTGCGCGTCGTTCTCGGCCAGGTGGTCGGTGACGCCGGACGTGCGCGAGTGCAGGTCGCCGCCGCCGAGGTCCTCGGCGCTCACGACCTCACCGGTCGCGGCCTTCACCAGCGGCGGGCCACCGAGGAAGATCGTGCCCTGGTTGCGGACGATGACCGCCTCGTCGGACATCGCCGGCACGTACGCGCCGCCGGCGGTGCACGAGCCCAGGACCGCGGCGATCTGCGGGATGCCCTTCGCGGACATCGTGGCCTGGTTGTAGAAGATGCGGCCGAAGTGCTCGCGGTCGGGGAACACGTCGTCCTGCTTCGGCAGGAACGCGCCGCCGGAGTCGACCAGGTAGATGCACGGCAGGTTGTTCTGCAGCGCGACTTCCTGCGCGCGCAGGTGCTTCTTGACCGTGACCGGGTAGTAGGTGCCGCCCTTGACCGTGGCGTCGTTGGCGACGATCACGCACTCGCGCCCGGACACCCGCCCGACGCCGGTGATGATGCCCGCGGCCGGGGCCTCGTCGCCGTACATGCCGTTCGCGGCCAGCGGCGACAGCTCCAGGAACGGCGAGCCGGGGTCGACCAGCGTGTCCACGCGCTCGCGCGGCAACAGCTTGCCGCGGTCGACGTGGCGCTGCCGCGCCTTCTCGGGCCCGCCTCGCGCGGCGGTGGCCAGCTTGCTCCGCAGCTCCTCGACGAGCGCGGTGTGCTCCTTGGCGTAGCGGTCCGATGGCTCGGCTGCGCTGCGCAGGACCGGTGCGTCCATGCTCCCCAGACCTCAGGTTAGCGGGCGTTAACAAGGCCATGTTAACGCCCGCTCACCTGGCGGTCCACCAGTGCCGCTCGAGAGCACCCAGGTCGCAGGTCAAGGTGCTCTTACGACACTCCCACGCACCGGAACTCCGTCAGCCGATGACCGACCGCAGAGCGGGCAGGTAGCCGCTCGCGTGACCGGCCCGGTTCGGGTGGTAGGACTCCTCGACCGGCCAGCTCAGGCTGTTGAGCCACCAGCTCGACGAGCAGATCTCGTGCCCGGTGAACGCCCCGCGCACGTCGACGTAGCTGAACCCGGCCGCGGCGGCCCGTGCGCTGATCGTCGCGTGCAGCGCGTCGGAACCGGAGTTGATGGCGGCGCGCTTGGTGTCGCTCAGGCCGACGTTGCAGGTGCCGGGCACCTTGTACATGCGCGGGTAGCCGAGGACGACGACGCGCGCGGACGGGGACTTCGAGCGGATGGTGCCGTAGACGTTGGTGAGCAGGCCGGGAAGCGTGTTCGCGGCGTAGGCCTTGGCCGTGTTCACCCGGTTGATGCAGTCGTTGTCGGAGCCGAACGTGCAGGTGGTGATGACGTCGGTGAAGCCGGCGTCGTTGCCGCCGACCTGCACGGTGACCAGGTTGGTGGCCGAGGTGACGGCCGCCGCCTGGGTGATGACGTCGCCCGTCCGGGCGCCGGAGCAGGCCACCGAGCGGAACGACGCCGGTGCTGTCGCCGCGGCCCACAGTGCCGGGTAGGCGAGCGGGCCGCGCTTGCAGCTGCCGCTCGTGCCGTCGTAGCTGCCGGTGCCGAGGCCGGAGGCGTAGGAGTCGCCGAGCGCCACGTAGTTGACGGCGGCGGCGCTCGCGGGGTTCGCGAGCGCGATGACTGCCGCGGCGGCGGTGACCACCGAGGCGATGAGGTGAGCAGGACGCATCGAAGACTCCCGAAGGGGCCGCAGGGGTGTGATGCAGTGCACGGCCATGGTCACTTACGAGTAAGACCCGTGTGAAGCATTGGTCAATAGTCAACGACTGGGGCTTGCGGCTGCGAAAATTTCACCCATCAGACTGAAAGTGAACGACTGCTAACCTTCCGGCGTGGCCGAGAAACCCTCACGTCGGGACCAGATCCTCACCGCCGCCGCGGAACTGTTCGCGCGGCACGGCTTCCACGGCGTGGGCATCGACGACATCGGCGCGGCGGTCGGCATCTCCGGGCCCGCGCTGTACCGGCACTTCCGCAGCAAGGACGCGATGCTCGGCGAGATGCTGACGTCGATCTCGGAACGCCTGCTCGACGGCGGTCAGTCGCGGGTCGACGCGGCGTCGGACGCCGACGAGGCGTTGCGCGAGCTGGTCGGCTGGCACGTCGACTTCGCGCTCGACGACCCGGCGCTCATCACCGTGCAGATGCGCAACCTCGCCAACCTCACCGACCCGGACCGCCGGCGGGTGCGCGCCCTGCAGCGCCGCTACGTCGAGGTGTGGGTGGAGACGATCCGCCGAACCGTGCCGGAGTTCGACGAACCGACCGCGCGAGCCGCGGCGCACGCGGTGTTCGGGCTGATCAACTCGACGCCGCACAGCGCTCACCTCGACCGCGACCAGATGGCGGCCCTGCTGACGCGCATGGCCCTCGCCTCGCTCACCCCAGCCGCGGTCTCCTCCTGACCCCTTACCGAGAGTCACCCCCACCCCCTTGCTTTCCGCACGCGGGGGCCTTTCGTCCTTTCCTGGAGTACGAAAGCTCCCCGCGTGCGCAAAAGTGAGGCTGGTGGGGCACGTGTGGGTGAAGACGGCTAGTTGTCGGTGGGTGGCGGACTGGCGATCAGCCGAGACCGTTCCGTAACCTGGCGCGACCATGGGTGCCCGTCAGCTCCTCCTCCGCCTTCCGGTCTGGTTCCGGTTCACGGTGATCACCCTCGCCGTGTTCGTCGTGGGGGTGGTCGCGTCACGCCCCGCGACCGGCGACAACGGCACACCCAGCGGTGACGTGCTGGCGGCGGCCAAGGCGGTGCAGGCGTTCACCACGCCGTCGGCGACCCACGACCCGCAGCTCGACCTGCCCGCCGACTTCGCGGCGGAGATCGTGCGCGACCCCAAGACCGTGCGGGCGCCGGACGGGACGTTGCGCGTGGTCGACGTCGCCGGCGGGTGCTCCGGGCCGGCCGGTGACACGGAGTGGGACTTCAGCGTCGCCTGCCGTGCGCACGACATGGGCTACGACCTGCTGCGGTACGCCGAACGCAAGGGCCACGCGCTGGGACCGCAGGCCCGCAGGGGGCTCGACGACCGGCTCGCGGCGGACCTGCACCTGCAGTGCGAGCTGAACCCGCGCGGGGCCCGGCACACCTGCCACGCGGTCGCCGAGACCTACGCGCTGGGGCTGCAGTTCAACTCGTGGCGGCAGCGCTGGGGACCACCGGGGCACGAACCGGTCGTGGCGTGGGCGTTCGGCAGCGCGGTCGTGGTGTTCCTGCTGCTGGCCCGGCTGCACCGGCCACGCCGCGAGGAGGTCGCGGTCACCACCCGCGTCGAGCAGGACCGGTACGCGACGTTCCTGCGGTTGTTCAGCCTCGCGTTGCTGGTGCTCGGCGAAACCGTTGCCACGGTGGCACATCTGCGCGGTTCCGGCACGTCGTGGCTGTGGGCGTTGCAGGCGGTGCCGTTGTTCTTCTTCGCGGGCGGGCACGCGAACCTGCGCAGCTGGCAGGCCCACCAGGGCGGGTTCGGGTGCTGGGTGTCGAGCCGGACGTCGTGGCTGCTGCGGCCGGTGCTCGGGTTCGTGCTGCTGTGGGTGGTGCTGTTCACCGCGCTGAACCTGCTGGACGTCCGGGTCGACGCGTACAGCCGGCTGATCACGCACCCGTTGTGGTTCCTCGGGGTCTACCTGCTCGCGGTGGCGGCGACACCGGCCGCGGCCTGGCTGCACCGCCACCACCGCCGCGCCACGCCGGTCGTCCTCGCGCTGCTCACGCTGGCGGTCGAGGTCGCGCGCACGTCCACGGACTGGCGGACCGGCGGGTACGCGAACCTGGTCGTCGGCGCGCTGCTGATGCAGCAGGCCGGGTTCTTCTACGCCGACGGCACGGTGCAGCGCATCCCGCGCAAGGTGCTCGCGGCGCTGGGCGCGGTCACCCTGCCGGCGCTGGTGTTCTTCAGCGACTACCCGCGGTCGACGCTGGTGCTCGGGGTCGCGCAGGTCTGCCTCGCGCTGCTGGCCCGCGGGCACGTGTCGGCGTGGCTCGAGGGCCGGGCCTGGCACGTCGTGAGCTTCGCGCGGCGGGCGCCGATGACCGTCTACCTGGCGTACCTGGCCGGGGTCGGCGCGGTCGTGGGACTGCTCGGCCTCACGGCGGCGCCGAGCTGGTTCGCGGGGCTGTTGCTGCCGCTGACGTTGCTGTTCCACCGGTTCGAGCGCAAGGGGGTCCGGTTCCCGCGGCTCGCGCACGAGTCGCACCGGACCCGGCTCGCCACGGCGCTGGGCGTGAGCTTCGGGACACTCGGGGTGCTCGGGTTCGTCGTGGCCGGGTTCCTCGGCGCCGGGGTGCTGGTGCTGCTGCCGGTCGACCCGCTGCAGAACGTCCTGCACCTGCTGCTCGGCTGGTACCTGATCCACACCGCCCGCACCGGCAGCTGCGACACCCGGTTGCCGTGGCTGCTCACGGCACTGGCGTGTGTGCCACCACTGCTGGCGTTGCAGCCGGCGCCGCAGGTCGTGGTGCTGCACGCCGTGGCGATCGGGTGCGCAGTGCTCGCAGCCATCCCCAGGTCACGGCCGCGCACACCGGCAGCCACAGCAGCCGCTGCCACACCCAGCCCGGACCTGGTTCCTGCTGCAGTCCCGGCAGCGGTCCCCACGCGCTGAACACCAGCGACACCGTGACGAGCGCGCTCTGGTGCACCAGCAGGACGCCGAGCGCGGTGCGGCCCAGCCAGTCATCACGCGGAACCTGCTTGCGCAGCAACGGTTTCACGACCAGGTAGGCGCCGACGAACCACAGCGGCTCCACCACCAGGACGGCGACGTTGCAGGCGGTGCCCTGGTCGACCCCGCGCAGCACGAGTCCGAAGAGGACGGCCGCCCAGCAGCCGAGCAGCACCAGCACCTGCCCCACCAGCCGCCGCACCGGCACGGCCGCACCGGCCACGACCACCGGCAGCACCAAGGCGTTCAGCACCAGGCCGAACCAGAACGGCCGCTGCGGGCCCGGCACCATCCCGGCCGGCGTGTCGACCAGGGTGGTCGTGAGCCAATGGCCCGCCACGACCGCGCACAACGCGGTGCCCACGAGGACGTTCCTGGTCACGGCTGCTCCCCCACGGCGATGCGGGCCAGCGCGGCCAGCGTGTCGGTGCCCGGTTCGTAGTAGCTCGCGTGGGTGCCGCCGGGGAACCGCAGCACGGTGGCGCCGAAGCGGGCCGACACCGGGTCGGTGCCGTGCCCGAGGTCGAACAGCCGCAGGCCGGGGATGAACCGCGCCCAGTCACCGGCGTTGCGCAGCGCCCACACCTTGGCCTTCGTCCGCAGGTCGGCGACCGACGCCGCCCGCACGCCGGGGCTGCCGTTGAACACGATGTCGGCGACGTCGAGCTCGGGTGCCGCGAGTGCGACGACCACCGAGCCGTAGCTGTGGCCGAAGATGCGGATGCGCGCGTTGGTCTGCAACGCGCGCACGAAGTCGACGAGTGCCGCCGCACCCGCTCTGGCGAGCCGGCCGGTCGCCGCGTCCACGCCGAGGCCCTGCGGCGTCGCGTAGCCGAGCCAGGCGATCACCGCGAGGTCGTCGCGGCCCACGGCCTCGTACAGGTCGGTGGCGTTCTTGCCGACGGTCCGGTCGAACCGGTCGACGTCCACGTCGGACCCCGGAACGATGACCACGACGTCGCGGGCGGTGCTCAGGTCGCCGACGACGGCGACCCGGCGCGCGGCGTCGGAGCGCCACTCGCCCATCGACGGCGCGACGGACGGCAGCACGATCAGCACGAGGACCAGCAGGGTTCGGCGCATGACCGGAAAGCTAGGGAGGCGACCCGCCCGTGATCATCACGCTGACGTGCTGTTCTCCGGTGCTACCCCGGTACCACGAGCCCGCTCTCGTAGGCCGCGATGACCGCCTGCGCCCGGTCGCGCAGACCGAGTTTCGTGAGCACCCGGCTCACGTGCGTCTTGACCGTCTGCTCGGCCAGCACGAGGTTCGCGGCGATCTCGGCGTTGGACAGGCCCTGCGCGACCAGCACGAGGATCTCGGTCTCGCGCTCGGTGAGCGCCGCGAGCTGCGCAGGCCGGACGCGTTCGCTGCGGCGGGCCTTCACGAAGTCCTCGATCAGGCGTTTCGTGATCGAGGGCGCCAGCAGCGCCTCACCGGCGGCCACGACGCGCACGGCGTTCAGCAGCTCACGGGCGGGCGCGTGCTTGAGCAGGAACCCGCTCGCACCGGACTGCAACGCCTCGTACACGTAGTCGTCGAGGTCGAACGTGGTCAGCACGAGCACTTTGGACTCGCTGCCGCCGTCGATCAGGAGCCGGGTGGCGTGCAGACCGTCCATCTCGGGCATGCGGATGTCCATCAGCACGACGTCCGGTTCCGTGCGGCGGGCCAGCGCGACGCCCTCCACGCCGTTGCCCGCCGAGCCGATCACCTCGATGTCCTCCTGAGCGTCGAGCAGCGCCGAGAACCCCTCGCGCACCATCTCCTGGTCGTCCACCACGACCACCCTGATCACTTGTCCCCCAACGGAATCCGCGCCCGCACCAGGAAGCCGCCGTCCTCGGTCGACTTCACGGTCAACGTGCCGCCATGCACCGCCACACGCTCGTGCATGCCTATCAGGCCCTGACCGCTGCCACCGCCCCTGGACGGTCCACCCGCGGTGTTGCGCACCAGCACGTCCAGCTGGCCATCTCTCTTGTGGACGTGCACGGACGCCTTCGAACCGGGCGCGTGCCTGGTCGCGTTCGTGAGCGCCTCCTGCACGATCCGGTACGCGGTCAGCCCGACCGCCTCCGGCACGTCGTCCACGTCGACCTCGGCCTCGTCACCGGGCCGTGCCAGCTCGGGGATGCGGCTGATGCCCGGCTGCGGCTCCTTCGCCGGCGTCTCGCCGTTCGCCCTGAGCACGCCCAGCAGCCGTTGCATGTCGGTGATGGCCTCCCGCGCGGCCTGCCCGACCTCCTCGAACTCCTTCTGCGCGGCCTCGTTCAGCCCCGGCAGGCGGTAGGGCGCGGTCTCGCACCGGACGACCACCATCGACATGTGGTGCGCCACGACGTCGTGCATCTCCCTCGCGATGCGCGCGCGTTCCTCCAGCGCCGCCTTCTCGCCGCGTTGTTCCTCCAGCTCGCGCTCGACCCGGCCGCGCGCGCCGAACAGGTAGATCACGCCGGTGATGACCGGCACGGCCATGATCGCGTCGTGGTGCTGCGACTCGGAGAAGCCGACCACCGCCATGGTGAGCACGGTGGCGGTCAGGGTGACCCCGCCCGAGTAGAACGCGGCCACGCCCGCCACCAGCGGCAGCAGGGTCCAGTACTGGAAGTCCGCGACACCGG
Source organism: Lentzea sp. NPDC042327 (assembly GCF_040647275.1). NCBI lineage: Bacteria > Bacillati > Actinomycetota > Actinomycetes > Pseudonocardiales > Pseudonocardiaceae > Lentzea > Lentzea sp. NPDC042327. Next base: position 166,641 of record NZ_JBEZBX010000009.1, on the reverse strand, counting down.
TCCAGCTGATCAGCGAGGCGACCGGGTACAGCGCGAGGGCGGCCACCCGCCAGGCGTAGAGCGGCGACCAGATCAGCAGCACGTACGGCAGGAACACCGACGCGAACAGGGCCGGCCACCAGCCGTCCGGATCTTGCAGCGAGACGAACCGGGCGGAGCCGACGATGGCGAACACCAGCGCGTAGACCAGCAGCGCGGCGTGGAACGGCTTGCGGAACCGCCCCAGCGCCCGTTCGAGCACGCGGGTGCGGTCGACGCCCAGCAGGGTCCAGTACAACGTGCGGAACACCACCCGAGACTAGGTGCACGCCCTCATCCGCACATTGACCTGCGGAGTGACATACCCCGGTAGCACTCTGATCAAGATGGGGCATTGCGATTGTGTTGGGCCGCCGGTAGGCAGTACCTGTGAGACCACCACAGGACCCGGATCGCTGGGCGCGGCTGACCGCCGTGGCCGGCGAGGCGCTGGCGGCTGCCAGGGCCGGTGAGGACGCTGTGGCGGTGGACCTCGTGACCGGCTATCTCAGCGGGTCGCCCGAGGGCAACGAGGAGATCCGCGAGCTCGTGCTGCTGCTGTTCGCCGAGTGCAGCTCGATGGTCGGTTCGCTCGGCTCCGGCGGCGCGACACCGGTGAAGATGCAGGTCTTCGACGAGGAGGGCCGTGAGGTCCAGATCGACGACGCCGACCCGCCGGTCCGCACGGCCATCCGCGCGTTGCTGGCCGAGGTGCACGGCGACCAGGACGCGGCCTCCGAGCAGATCGAGATCGCCCTGGCCAACGGCCAGCCGCAGGAGCTCGCGACCGTGGTGCTGCAAGCCCTGCGGTGGACGTTGAAGCTGGCGATCGAGTGCGAGACGCGCGACCTGCCCGTCGCGACCTGGATCACCGCGTCACTGGACGACCAGCCCTGACGTGCAGCACGGCGTCCACCCCGTCGAGCAGGTGCTGGTCGACGGGGAAGTAGCCCATCTCCAGCTTCGTGTCGGTGCGCACGGTCCCGGTCGGCTTCTCAGCGAGCCCCCAGGTGGTGAAACGGTCCTGCAGAGACCCTTCGAAGGTGCCTTCGTCCGGTTCACCGAGCCCGAAGCTGTCGTTGCGGCCGAGGGTGCCCGCGATGACCGTGTACTGGTCGCCGAGGATCGGGGCGACGAGCGCGCCGGCGGAGGACCACTCGATGCGCTCGCCGCCCATCTCCATCGAGCTGTTCGTGCGTTGCAGGTGGGCGTTGTGCATGAACACGAACGTCGGCCCGCGGCTCGCCTCGATCCGGCGGATCTCCAGCAGGTTGCGGGCCATCACGCCGTCGCGCAGCTGGCAGAGGCGGTTCAGGCGCACGCCGAGCGGGTTCGGCTCCGCGCACTCCCGGTGGTAGCGCAGGAGGCTCAGCGCGGCGCTCAGGTGGGTCTCCGCCCGCTCCCAGCCCTCGTCGCGCGGCCGGGCGTGCAACCGCGCAAGCATCTCCTGCCCGATCGCGCGGAACCGGACGGCCTCTTCGGACTGTCCGGGTGACTTCGTCACGTCCAGGACGGCCTCGTCGCGGCTCCACTTCTCGTCGTCGGTGCTCAGGTCGACGTCGAGGCCGAGGTAGTCGCGGGCGTGTTCGAGGTACGGGCGCGGGCTGGGCGCGCTGGTGGTCTCGGTCTGGAAGTCGGCGCCGTGGAACGCGAGCTGCTCGGCGGCCGGCCGGTCCCGGTTGTACTCGCGCATCCAGGCGACCAGCTCGCGGTTGGCGGGCCACTGGCCGAAGCGGTGGCTGAAGCCCTCCTCCAGCACCGCGTCGAGGTCACCGGGGCCGCCCTTGACGTAGTCGTCGACCAGCAGGCCCCTGACCCGGCAGGTCTCCAGCGCGATCGAGCGGAAGCCCGCGGCGGCCAGCTGCTCGAACAGCTCGTTGCGGATCCACGTGTGGGCGTGTTCGAGGTGGGTCGGTTCGCCGAAGGCGAGGAGCTCGGTGAAGGGGTGGAGGAACTCGCGGATGTCCTGGCTCATGTGGCTCAATCGTATCTTTGAAACCTCCGTTGAGACTTTTCCGCCATAGTCGCTGTAGGCAGGCGTTAAAGTCTCAACCGTGCGTCCAGCCGACCTAGCACGTGAACACGGCCTGTCGACGCAGGCGGTGCGCAACTACGAGCGGGACGGGTTCATCCCGGCCGCCGACCGCACCGAGTCCGGTTACCGCGTCTACACCGAGGTGCACGCGTCGGCGTTGAGGGCGTTCATCGCGCTGATACCCGCGTTCGGGCACGCGGTGGCGGGGCAGATCATGAACGCGGTGCACGCCGGGTCCGTCGAAGACATGCTGGTGACCATCGACCGCGGCCACCACCGGCTGCTGCGCGACCGCGAGACGCTCGACTCGGTGAGCCGCGCGGTCGCCGACCTGACCGAGGTGGAACCGGTCGTGGTGCCGCACTCGATCGGCGAGCTCGCGCGCCGGCTCGGCGTCACCCCGGCGACGCTGCGGGCGTGGGAGGAGGCGGGTGTCCTCGCGCCCGAACGCGCGGCGACCGGCTACCGGGTGTTCTCCGCCGCCGACGTCCGCGACGCCGAGCTGGCGCACCTGCTGCGCCGCGGCGGCTACCCGCTGGCGCGGATCGCGGTGGTGGTGCAGCAGGTCCGCACGGCGGGCGGCACCGAGACGCTGACCGCCGCGCTGGCCGACTGGCGGCGCAGGCTGACCGCGCGGGGGCTGGCGGTGCTCGCCGCCTCCGCGCGGCTCAACGACTACCTGAGTGCGCGGGCAGCAGCTCGCTGACCAGCGCCCCGACCTGCTCGCTCTCGATCAGGAACGCGTCGTGCCCGTACGGCGAGGTGATCACCCGCAGGTCGTCGGCGCCGGGGATGCCCGCCGCCAGCTCCTGCTGCTGCCCCAACGGGTACAGCCGGTCGGAGTCCACTCCGGCCACCAGCGTCCGCGCCGTCACCCTGCGCAGCGCGGCCCGCACACCACCGCGGTCGCGGCCCACGTCGTGCGAGTTCATCGCCTCGGTGAGCGTGACGTAGCTGGCGGCGTCGAACCGCCGGGCGAGCTTGGCCGCGTGGTGGTCCAAATAGGACTCGACCTCGAACCGGCCGTCCTCCTGCACCTGCCGGCCGAACCGCGCCTGCAGCTCCTGCTCGCTGCGGTAGCTGATGTGCGCGATCCGCCGTGCCACACCGAGACCTTCCAGCGGGTCGGCCCTGATCGCGTGCAGCTGCGCCGACGCGAGCGCGATCTGCTCCGCGGACGCGGCCGCCGTCGTGGCCAGCAGGAGCAGCGACTCCACCCGCTCCGGCTCGCTCACGGCCCACTCGACCGCCCGCATGCCGCCCATCGACCCGCCGAGCACCGCGGCCCACCGCTCGATGCCCAGGTCGTCGGCCAGGAGCACCTCCGCCGCGACCTGGTCGCGGATGGTGAGCGAGGGGAACACCGGGTGCTGCCACGGCCCGGTGCTGCCCTGGCACCCGCCGAGCACGTTGGGCGCCACCACGAAGCACCCGTCCAGCGGCCCGGGACCGACGAGCGCGTCCCACCAGCCCGGCGTGGGGTGACCCGGCTCCACGCCCCCGGCGACGTGGCTGTCACCGGTGAGGGCGTGGAGCACGAGCACCGCGTTGGAGGCCTCCGCGTTCAAGGTCCCCCACGTCTCGTACGCGAGCTGGAAACCCGGCAACCCGGCGAACGGTTCGGTGTGGCTGAACCACTTCCGCCGCCCGTTCGGGTCGCCGAAGCGCCAGCCGCCCACTACAACTCGGACTTCGCCGCGGTGAAGCCCGCCTCCAGGTCGGCCTTGAGGTCCTCCAGGCCCTCCAGTCCGACGCTCAGCCGCACCAGCCCCGGCGTGACGCCCGCGACGAGCTGCTCCTCCGGCGTGAGCTGGCTGTGCGTCGTGGAGGCCGGGTGCACGATCAGCGACCGCACGTCACCGATGTTGACCAGCTGGCTGAACAACGACGTCCCGTCCACGAACGCCCGGCCCGCCTCGACGCCGCCGCGCAGCTCGAAGCTCACCACCGCGCCGGCACCCCCGGGCAGGTACTTCTGCGCGTTGGCGTGGAACGGCGACGACGGCAGGCCCGCGTAGTGGACCTTCGCCACCTCGTCGCGCCCCTCCAGCCACTCGGCAAGCGCTTGCGCGTTCTGGACGTGCCGCTCGACCCGCAGCGACAGCGTCTCGATGCCCTGGATCACCAGGAAGCTCGTCAGCGGGGCGATGGCCGCCCCGGTGTCGCGCAGCCCCTGCACCCGCAGCTTCGCCGCGAACGCGCCGTGCCCGAGCGCCGGCCAGTACCGCAGACCGTGGTAGCTGGGGTCCGGCTCGTGGAAGTCGGGGAACTTCTCCGGCCCGTACTCGAACTTCCCGCCGTCGACCACGACGCCGGCGATGGCCGTGCCGTGCCCGCCGAGGTACTTGGTCGCGGAGTGGACGACGATGTCGGCGCCGTGCTCCAGCGGCTTGAGCAGGTACGGCGTGGGCACGGTGTTGTCGACGACGAGCGGGATGCCGTTCTCGTGCGCGACCGCGGCGACGCCCTCGATGTCGAGCACGTGGCTGCGCGGGTTGGCCAGCGACTCGCCGAACAGCAGCTTGGTGTTCGGCTGGACCTTCGCCCGCCACTCGTCGAGGTCGTCCGGGTCCTGCACGAACGACACCTCGATGCCCAGCTTGGGCAGCGTGTAGCGGAACAGGTTGTACGTGCCGCCGTAGAGCGACGCGCTGGACACGAGGTGGTCGCCGGCCTTGGCGAGGTTGAGGATGGCGGCGGTCTCCGCGGCCTGCCCCGAGGCGAACGCGACGGCCGCGACCCCGCCTTCGAGCGCGGCGACGCGCTGCTCCAGCACGTCCTGCGTGGGGTTGTTGATGCGCGTGTAGATGTTGCCGGGCTCAGCGAGTGCGAACAGGTCCGCCCCGTGCTGCGTGTCCCGGAAGACGTAGGAGGTGGTCTGGTAGATCGGCGTGGCGCGCGCACCGGTCGCCGGGTCGGGCGCTGCGCCCGCGTGGATCTGCGTCGTCTCAAAGGACCAGGACATGGCTGTGCTCCGAAAGAGTGTTGACGGGGGTCGGGATCAACGGGAGCTGCGACAGGCCATGCTGGTGACGCGCACGTAGTCCACGTGGCGTCGGCTCACGAGCAGCACGGTCATGGTTGCAAACCGTAGGGGGCCGAACAGCCGCAGGGACACCCCGTCCACCAGGTGGGACCGCTTACTCTGATCACATGCGCACAGCTCTGGTCGGCTACGGACTCGGTGGGGCCGCCTTCCACGCCCCGTTCATCTCGACGACCCCCGGTCTCGAGCTCTCGGCCGTGGTCACCGCCAACCCCCGCCGCCAGTCCGAGGTGCGCTCCCGCTACCCCTCCACCCGCGTGCTGTCCTCCCTCGACGAGGTGTGGTCCGGCGGCTTCGACCTGGTCGTCATCACCACCCCGAACCGCTTCCACGCGACCCACGCCCGCCAGGTCCTCGACCACGGCCTGAACGTGGTCGTCGACAAGCCCTTCGCCGCCTCGGCGGCAGAGGCCCGCGCCCTGGCCTCCATCGCGGCGGCCCGCGGCCTGCTGCTGGTCCCGTTCCACAACCGCCGCTGGGACGGCGACTTCCGCACCGTCCAGTCCCTGCTGGCCACCGACGCCCTCGGCAAGGTGCACCGCTTCGAGTCGCGCTTCGAGCGCTACCGCCCGGAGGTCAAGTCGTCCTGGAAGGAGTCCGGCGACCCCGCCGACCTCGGCTCCATCCTCTTCGACCTGGGCACCCACCTGATCGACCAGTCCGTGGCCCTGTTCGGCCGCCCGTCCTCGGTCCACGCGGAGATCGCGACCGTCCGCCCCGGCGCGCGCACCGACGACGACGTGTTCCTCGCACTGACCCACGAGGGCGGCGTCCACTCGCACCTCTGGATGAGCGCACTCGCCGCGGACCTCGGCCCGCGCTTCCGCGTCCTCGGCCACGACGCCGCGTACGTGAAGCACGGCATGGACCCCCAGGAGGACCGCCTGAAGGCGGGCGAGACCCCCGGCGGCCCCGGCTGGGGCGAGGAACCGGAGTCCGCGTGGGGCACGCTCGGCGGCACCCCGCACCGCACGGAACCCGGCGCGTACCAGGACTTCTACGCGGCCGTCGCAGCCGGCACCGCTCCCGTGTCGCCGCTCGACGCCGTGACGGGCCTGGAGGTCATCGAGGCCGCGAAGCAGTCGGCGGCGACGGGCACCTCGGTCCGCCTCTGAGCCGGGGGCGGAGGCCGAGCCGTTCCCCCGGCCGAAGACGCGGCTCACCCCCGCACCAACGGCGGGTACAACACCTCCGCCACCCCACGCCGGAACAACGCCGCAGGCCTCCCCCCGTCCCGCCCGGTGCTCTCCCCCGTCGCCTCCAGCATCCCCTGGACCCCGGTCACCTTCCGGTGGAAGTTCCGCGGGTCCAACGTCACCCCCCACACGATCTCGTACACCCGCCGCAGCTCGGCGACCGTGAACTCGGCCGGGCAGAACGCGGTCCCCAGCGGCGTGTACTCCAGCTTGGCCCGCGCCCGTTCCACCCCGTCGCCCAAGATCCGCGCGTGGTCGAACGCCAGCGACGACACCTCCGCCACCGGCACCCAGGACGCGGCGGCGGCGTCCGTTCCCGCGACGGGCACCGGCAGGTCCGGTGCGAGTGCCAGGTAGGCGACGGACACCACCCGCATCCGCGGATCTCGCCGGGGTTCCCCGTAGGTCGCGAGCTGCTCCAGGTGCAGCCCGGACACCCCGGTCTCCTCCCGCAGCTCCCGCGCGGCCGCCGCGTCCACCGACTCCGCCACGCGCACGAACCCGCCCGGCAACGCCCACCGCCCCCGGAACGGCGCCTCTCCCCGCCGCACCAGCAGGGCGCACAGCGCGTCCGACCGCACGGTCAGCACCACCAGGTCGACCGTGACGGCGAAGGGAGGGAAATCACTTGGCGTGTACACGACAGCGAGCATAGGGTTATCGTCAGATTGACGACAAGGAGACGAACCCATGGCCGACATCAGCCGCTACCCCGGACTCCGCCACCTGCGCGGCACCCCGACGGTCCACATCAGACACGTCCGCAACGGCGAGCTGGTCCACGACGGCACCGGGCTGAGCTTCTGGTTCCGGCCCAGGACCGCCGTGCTGAGCGAGGTCCCGGTCGACGACCGCGAGCTGCCGATGCTCTTCCACGCCCGCACGCAGGACTACCAGGACGTGACCGTGCAGCTGACCGTCACGTACCGCTGCACCGACCCGGAGACGGCGACCGCGCGCATCGACTTCTCGATCGACCCGGACACCGGCACCTGGCGGCAGGACCCGTTGAGCCAGATCGCGAACACCCTCACCGAGAGCACCCAGCAGCACGCGCTGAAGATCCTCGGCACGCTCGACCTGCAGACCGCGATCCGCACCGGCGTGGAGCGCGTCAAGCAGGCCGTGGCCACCAACCTGACCGCCGCCCACATCGGCCTGGAGGTCATCGACGTGCGCGTCGTGGCGATCCGGCCGGACGCGGACATGGAGAAGGCGCTGCAGACCACCGTCCGCGAGCAGGTGCAGCAGGAGGCGGACAAGGCGACCTACCAGCGCCGTGCGGTGGCCGTCGAGCGCGAGCGCGCGATCAGCGAGAACGAGCTGCAGAACCAGATCGAGCTCGCGAAGCGGGAGGAGCTGCTCGTCGTGCAGCGCGGTGCCAACGCGCTGAAGAAGGCGGAGGACAACGCGCGGGCCGCCCGGATCGCCGACGACGTCAAGGCCGAGGGCATCCGCAAGCTCGCCGAGGCGGAGGCCGCCGGCGAGAAGGCGCGACTGGAGGCCTACCGCGACGTGCCGCAGGAGACGCTGTTCGCGTTGGCCGCCAAGGAGTTGGCCGGCAACCTGCCCGAGATCGGCAGCATCACCCTCACCCCCGACCTGATCCAGCCGATCCTGCAGCGGCTCGCGCGATGAGCCTCGCTCCCCGAATTGTGGTGGTGCACCGGCGCACCGAGCTGACAGAGTTGCTGGCACGACACGGCACACGGGGCCAGGTCGAGTTCTTCCTGAAGTCCCGCAACCGAACCCTGGACGAGGTGGTGGATCGTGACCAGCAGACCCGGCGGGCGCTGGGAGAGGTCAGCGCCGCGATCCCGCTGGACTGGCGCCGCGGCGTGGTCGAGAGGGAAGACCTGTCGCGGTTCCTGTTCGCGCCCGAGGACGTAGTCGTCATCGTCGGGCAGGACGGGCTGGTCGCGAACGTCGCGAAGTACCTCGACGGCCAGCCCGTGATCGGCATCAACCCGGACCGCGGCGTGCTCGCCACGCACGCCCCGAAGGACGCCGCGGAGCTCCTGCGCGGCACCGGGAACACCGAGGACCGCACGATGGTCGAGGCGCGGTCGGACGACGGCCAGGTCCTGTTGGCGCTCAACGAGGTCTACGTCGGCCACCCGGGCCACCAGACCAGCCGCTACCGCGTGCACGGCGAGCGCCAGGCCTCGTCGGGCATCCTCGTCGGCAGCGGCACCGGCGCCACGGGCTGGTGCTCCTCCGCCCACCGCGAACGCGGGAGCACCCTCACCCTCCCCACCCCCACCGAACGCAGGCTCGTGTGGTTCGTGCGCGAGGCGTGGCCGTCGCCGGGCACCGGTGTCGAGCACACCGAGGGCGAGATCACCGACGGGCCGCTGCACGTCGACGTCGAGTCCGACGGGCTGGTGGCGTTCGGCGACGGCATCGAGAGCGACGCGCTACGCCTCGGCTGGGGCCAGCGGCTTTCCGTCGGTCTCGCCGCCCGCCGGCTCCGCCTCGTGCGCTGAGCCGATCACCAGCAGGCACACCCCGGACAGCACCGCGCCCGCGACCAGGTAGAGCGAGATCGCCCAGGTCCCGGTGCGCAGCAACGACTGCGCGACCAGCGGCGCGAGACCACCGCCCAGCACGGCACCGAGCTGGAAGCTCAACGCCACACCGCTGTAGCGCACGCGGGTGTGGAACAGCTCGGCGAAGTAGGCGGCCGACGGGCCGAACAACGCCGCCGAGCCGATGAACCCGAGCACCATCGCGAAGGTGAACCAGCCCGCGTCCGTGAGCCAGAACAGCGGGAACGCGAACGCGGCCTGGAAGACCGCGCCGCCGAACATCACCGGCAGCCGGCCGATCCGGTCCGACAGCAGCGCGAACGCCGGCACCGCGACCACCTGCGCGAGCGACCCGATCACGGTCGCCACCAGCAGGTCGTCCGCCGTGATCTTCAGCGCCGTGCGGCCGTAGCCGATCATGAACACGCTCAGCAGGTAGATGAAGATCGTGAAGCCCAGGTTGACGCCCGCGCCCAGCAGCACGACCCGCCACCGCGTCCGCAGCACCTCGGCGATCGGCAGCCGCGACTTCTCCGCGCGCTCGAACCGCGGGCTCTCCGCCACCCGCAGCCGGATGTACAGGCCGATCCCGACCAGCACGACCGAGAACAGGAACGGCAACCGCCAGCCCCACTCCAGGAACGCCGTCCCGGACGCCTTCGACGACGCGTACATCGCGAGGTTCGCCAGCAGCACACCCGCCGGCGACCCGATGAACACCCAGCTGCCGTACCAGCCCCACCGGCCCGGCGGCGCGTGTTCGACCGCCATCAGCGACGCGCCGCCCTGTTCACCGCCCATGAAGAAGCCCTGCACGAGACGCAGCAGCACGAGCAGCAACGGCGCGAGAATGCCCACCTGCGCGTAGGTCGGCAACAGCCCGATCAACGCCGTCGACAGTCCTGTCACCGAGAGGGTGACCACGAGCATCGAGCGTCGCCCGACGCGGTCACCGAGGTGCCCGATCACCGCGCCGCCCAGCGGCCGGGCGAGGAAGCCCGCGCCGAACGTGGCGAAGGCGAGCAGCACGCCGATGCGCGGGTCGAACTGCGGGAAGAAGACCTTGTCGAACACGAGCGCGGAAGCCGTGCCGTACAAGAGGAAGTCGTACAGCTCGATCGTGTTGCCGACCGCCGATGCGAACGCTGCCCTGCGTACCCCCGTCATCGTTCCAGCCTGGTGGAGGGATTGACAGTGCGCAATGGCCCGGTCACCCTTCGTCCTACGTTCCTACTGTTCAGTAACGAGGTAGCAATGACGCGCCGAGTGACTGTTGTCTCCGTGCTCACCGCCCTGGTCGCCGCGTTCCTGGCGCCCGCGGCCTCCGCCGCGCCGCAGTACCGCGAGTACGTCTCGCTGGGCGACTCGTTCGTCTCCGGACCGTTCATCCCGCTGCAACGGCTCGACCCGCTCAGCTGCTTCAAGTCCACGCAGAACTACCCGTCGGTGCTGGCCCGGCGGCTGAACGTCGAGAGCTTCACCGACATCTCCTGCGGTGGCGCGCAGACGAAGGACATGCTGGGCGTGCAGTCCGGCGTCCCCGGCCAGTCCGTGCCGCAGTTCTCCGCGCTCAAGGCCACCACCGACCTCGTCACGGTGTCCATCGGCGGCAACGACATCGGCTTCTCCGACATCATCCTCACGTGCGCCGCGAAGAGCGTGCTCGACCCGAACGGCGCGCCCTGCAAGGCGACCTACGGCGACCAGCTCGCCCAGCGCGTCGCCGCGACCGCCCCCGAGGTGGCCGCCGTGCTCGCCGGGATCAAGCAGCGCTCGCCCGCCGCGAAGGTCGTCGTGGTCGGCTACCTGCGCATCCTGCCGTCCTCCGGCGGCTGCTGGCCGGTCGTGCCGATCTCGCGCGGCGACGTGCCGTACCTCGACGGCGTGCAGCAGCAGCTCAACGCCATGCTCGGCGCGCAGGCCCAGGCCGCCGGTGCCACGTTCGTGAACCCCTACGACATCAGCGCGGGCCGCGACACGTGCGCCGCTCCGTGGGACAAGTGGGTCGAGGGCATCATCCCGACGAGCATCGCGTTCCCCGTTCACCCGAACGCCAAGGGCATGGCGGCGGTCGGTGACCAGGTCGCCGGCGCGCTCGCCGGGACGGAGCTCGCGGGCGTCTAGTTGCACGCCGTGAGGGCGGTTTACACGATCCGGTGTTACCGCTGAGTTGAATGGAGTTCCGGGTCCTCGCCACGCCATGGTGGTGGCATGGCAAGGACCCGACTTCTGCTCGCCTGCCTCGCGCTCGCCGTTCCCCTGGTTCCCGCGACCGCGCAGGCAGCGCCCTTCCTCCCCGCATCCGGCCTGGTGCTGACGGTGCAGCCGGAGATGGGCGCCCTCAGCACCACGCAGCTGCAGTGCGACCCCGCCGGCGGGCTGCACAAGCACGCCCAGCAGGCGTGCGACCAGCTCACGCCGGTCGACGGCGACTTCCGCAGGCTGGAGGACACCGGCGCGATGTGCACGATGGAGCTGAACCCGACGAAGGCGATGCTGCGCGGCAAGTGGCGCGGCAAGAGGATCGACTTCCAGCAGGTGTACTCGAACCCGTGCGCCGTGCGCGCCCACACCGGCAAGGTCTTCGACTTCTGACCCCCTGACCGCGCCACCGGTGTTCCAGCGCACCGCCGTCGTGCTGGAGCACCGGTGGCGTTCAGCTCGCTCAGCCTAGGCTGCGGGCATGGGGGACTTCCTGGTCTACGCGGTCGGCTTCCCGGCCACCTTCCTGCTGCTGGTGCTGGGAATGGCGCTGGCCGCGCGCCGCATCCTCGGCCTGCGCGTCGGCCTGGTCCGCACCGCGCTCATGTGCCTGCTGGCCATGTCGATCGCCTCCGGCCTCTTCGGCACCACCACCGCGGAGCCCTCGCCCGCGCTGGTGAGCGTCCAGCTCGGACTGTCGCTGCTCGTCGTGATCGGGCTGCTGGCGCTCGCCGAGGTGCTGGTGCCGACCGGCTCGATCCCGCCGGTCACCGAGTGGTGGGGCCTGCTCCGCCGCCGGATCGCCCGCACCCGCCGGTACTCGCGCATCACCGCCATCGCGTTCCGCCACGGCCTCGGCCCCTACCTGCGCGGCCGGGAACGCACCGACACCGGCCTCGCCCGGTCGCTTCGGCTCGCGCTGCAGGACGCCGGGGTGACGTTCGTGAAGCTCGGCCAGGTGCTGTCGACCCGCTCCGACCTGCTGCCCGCCGACTTCGTCGCCGAGCTCAGCCTGCTGCAGGACGAGGTGCCCGCCGCGTCCTGGGAGTCGGTGCGCGCGGTGCTCGACGCCGAGGTGGGCGTGGACGCGTTCACCTCGGTCGATCCCGAACCGCTGGCGGCGGCGTCCATCGCGCAGGTGCACCGGGCGGTGCTGAGGACCGGTGCCGAGGTCGTGGTGAAGGTGCAGCGCCCGGACGTGCGGGCGGTCGCCGAGGGCGACCTGGACATCGTGGGCCGGCTGGCCGAGACGTTGCAGCGCACGCGGTGGGGTGCGGCGCTGGGCGTGCGGGACCTCGCGAACGGGTTCGCGGTGGCGTTGCGCGAGGAGCTGGACTTCCGGGTGGAGGCGCGCAACATCGCGGCCGTCTCCGCCGTCGCGGACGCCTCCGTCGGCCTGCCGCACGTGCACCTGTCGACCGAGCGCGTGCTGGTGATGGACCGCCTCGACGGCGTGCCGGTCCGCCGTGCCGCGGCGGACGAGGGCCTCGCGCGCACGTTGCTGCGGTTCGTGCTGCGCCAGGTCGTGCTCGACGGCGTCTTCCACGCGGACCCGCACCCCGGCAACGTCCTGCTGCTCGCCGACGGCCGCCTGGGCCTGCTCGACTTCGGCTCGGTCGGCCGCATCGACTCGGCGCTGCGCTCGGCGTTGCAACGGCTGCTGCTCGCCATCGACCGCGGTGACCCGGCCGGCCTCACCGACGCGGTGCTGGAGCTGACCTCCCGCCCGGAGGACATCGACGAACAGCGCCTGGAACGCTCGCTCGGCCAGTTCATGGCCCGCCACCTCGGCGCCGGCATGCGCCCGGACGTGGAGATGTTCGGCGACCTGTTCCTGATCGTGTCCCGCTTCGGCCTGAGCATCCCGCCGGAGGTCGCGGCCGTGTTCCGCGCCCTGGCGACCCTGGAGGGCACCCTCGGCGTGCTCTCCCCCGGTTTCGACATCGTCGTGGAGTCACGCGCGTTCGCCGCCGAGCAGATCTCCGAACGCCTCACCCCCGAGTCGGTCCAGCGCACCCTCACCGAGGAGCTGCAGGCCGTCCTGCCCGTGCTGCGCAGGCTGCCGCGGCGCGTCGACCGCATCACCGGCGCCGTGGAACAGGGCCGCCTGAGCATGTCGATGCGCCTGTTCGCCGACGAACGCGACCGCGCCTACGTGACCGGCCTGCTGCACCAGGTGATGCTGACCGTCCTCGGCGCGACCGCGGGCGTGATGGCCGTGCTGCTGCTCGGCGCCGGCGGCGGCCCGCAGGTCGTGCCGGACCTGGGCCTCCACCAGGTGCTCGGCTACAACCTGCTGATCATCTCGGTGCTGCTGGGCCTGCGCGTCGTCGTGGCCGTGTTCCGCCCGCGCCGCGCCTAGGTCCTTTGTGCACCAGCCACGGCGTGAGCGCTGAGCACCGGAGCGGCACCCGGTGCGTCGAGACGACACACGTTCGGGTTCCAGTCGCTGAACCCGCGCCACTGGCGGATTGTCCGGCGCACCGCGGTGGGCGACCATCACCCGATGAGTTGTGAGACGGGCGTGCGGTGGAAGTGGATACCGTTCGTCGTGCTCGGCTTCGTGCTGCTGAGCTGGATCGTGTTCGAGGCGCTGAACCTGATCGACTTCGAGGGGGTCGTCACCTGGGTGCGCGGCATCGACCCCGTGTGGGCCGCGGCCGTGATCTTCGCCCTGCTCGTCGTCGACGTCCTCCTGCCCGTGCCGTCCACTCCGCTCATCGTCCTCGCCGGAACCGCGTTGGGCCTGCCGTTCGGCCTGGTGCTCGCGGTCGTGGGCTCCCTGGGCTCCTCCGCGGCGGGCTACGCACTGGGCCGCTTCGCACGCCCGTGGCTGGTGCGGCGCGTCGTGACCATCGAGGAGCTGCGGGAGATGCGGCGGTGGGGACGGCAGTTCGGGCCCTGGTTCTTCGGGGTCGCACGCGGAATCCCGATGATGGCGGAGACGGTGTCCGTGTCGGCCGGGGTGTCGCGGGTGTCGTTCGGGACCTTCATGACGTCCACCCTGCTGGGAACCGTCCCGATCTGCGCGGCCTACGTCTTCGCCGGGTCGCGGGCGGACACCGTCGAGCAGATCGTCATGATCAGCGCATTCGGTTTCCTGGCCACCGCCGGGTTGTTCTACCTCCTGCGGCGTTTCGTGAAAACACCGTAAACCGCTTGCGCGGTGTGGTTTCCTGTAGTCAGGCCCGGTGCGCAGCAGAGGGTTACTTCGGCATCTCAGGTTCGACTCCTGAAGGCCGGCCAGTCCGGCTCTTCGCCCACCCCGGTGGGCAGTCACCTTCTGCGCCTTGACCTCGGGCCACCCTTCTGCCACGCCACCGAGTTCCTGAGAACAATTCGGTGGCGTGGCGTGGTTGTCTGTACGTGCACCCGGTGCGAAACCTTTCACCGCAAATGGGGCGGTCGCGGGTTCGAATCCCGTCAGCCGGATTCCTGTCCGCTGTGCGCTCCCCCGTCTCGCCTCCCGAGGGGGAAGAGCCATGTCGAAGTTCAACGTCCTGAAGGCGCGTCCGTTCGGGAAGAGCCCCATCGGGTCGAAGCGGTCCGGCCGCACCCACGAGGGCGGCGTCGGCTACGAGCGCACCGCGCTGGGCGAGCTGTTCCTGCTGGCCGTGTCGAACATGGGCGGCGAGCAGACGTTCTACGAGAGCGGCGGCACCCGCGACGAGCGCTACGCGCAGTTGGTGCGCACGGCGGCGTTGCAGGATCCCGAGTGGACGGCGCGGATGCTGGCGTGGCTGCGCGGCGAGGCGAACATGCGGACCGCGGCACTGGTCGGCGCCGCCGAGTTCGTGAAGGCGCGGCTCGAGGCCGGTGCCGACGCGGGCGTGACGAACCGCGCGGTCGTGGCGTCGGTGCTGCAGCGCGCGGACGAGCCGGGCGAGCTGCTGGCCTACTGGACCGCGGTCCACGGCCGGGCCGTGCCGAAGCCCGTCAAGCGCGGCATCGCGGACGCGGTGCGGCGGCTCTACGACGAGCGGTCGGTGCTCAAGTGGGACAGCGAGGCGCGCGGTTTCCGCGTGGCCGACGTGCTGAACCTCGTGCACCCGTCGCCGAGCGCGGCCTGGCAGGGCGACCTGTTCCAGTACGTGCTCGACCGCCGCCGCGACCCGGACGTCACCGTGCCCGAGTCGCTGCGGACCGTCGCGGCACGGCGGGAGCTGATGGCGTGGCCGGTCGAGCAGCGCCGGGCGTTGTTCGGGCGACCGGACGCGGCGGACGTGCTGCGGCGGGCCGGGATGACGTGGGAGTCGGTGGCCGGGTGGTTGCAGGGTCCGATGACGGCGCAGGTGTGGGAGGCACTGGCACCGTCGATGGGTTTCATGGCCGCGATCCGCAACCTCAGGAATTTTGACGAGGCGGGCGTGTCGGACGAGGTCGCGGCGCAGGTCGCGGCCCGGCTGGCCGACCCCGGCCAGGTGGCGCGGTCGCGGCAGTTCCCGTTCCGCTTCCTCTCGGCGTACGAGGCGGCGCCGAGCCTGCGCTGGGGCCACGCGCTCGACCGGGCGCTGCAGGCGTCGCTGGGCAACCTGCCGGCGCTGCCGGGCCGGTCGCTCGTGCTGATCGACACCTCGGGGTCGATGACCTGCACGGGCTACTCGGCGCGTTCGAAGGTCACGCCGGCCAAGGCCGCGGCCGTGTTCGGCGTGGCGCTCGGGGCCAAGGGCGAGCAGGTCGACGTCCACGGGTTCGCGACCGGCGTGTTCCGCCACGAGCTGCGGCGAGGGGCGTCGGTCATCAGCGAGGTCGACCGGTTCCTGGGCAGGGTCGGTGAGGTCGGGCACGGCACCGACGTCATCGGTGCGCTGAAGAGCTCGTACCGAGGGCACGACCGGGTGTTCATCATCTCGGACATGCAGACGGTCGCCGGGCCGGGCGGTGCCGGGGTCGACGACGTCGTGCCGCGGCACGTGCCGGTCTACGGGTTCAACCTGGGCGGGTACCGGCAGGGGGCGTTCGCGTCGGGCACGGGGAACCGGCACGAGTTCGGCGGCCTGACGGACGCGACGTTCCGCGCGGTTCCGCTGATCGAGGCGGGGCGCGACGCCGACTGGCCGTTCTGAGCAGGCAGGCCCGCACACGCGCTGTGTGCGGGCCTGCCGTCCGAGCGAGCACTAACTTTTCGTAAGTGCAATGGGGTACCCTCGCGGACATGGAGTTCACCGTGTTCGCGAAGGCGTGCCCGTCACGTCCCACGCTGGAGCACGTCACCGGCCGGTGGGGCAGCCTGACGCTGAGCGCGCTGGTCGACGGGTCGCTGCGGTTCAACGAGCTGCGCCGCCGGGTCGACGGCGTCAGCGAGAAGATGCTGTCCCAGACGTTGCACGCGCTGGAGCGCGACGGGCTCGTGCACCGCGACGCGCAGCCGACGAACCCGCCGCGGGTCGACTACAGCCTCACGCCGCTCGGGCGCGAGACGGCGGAGAAGCTGATGGCGTTGATCGTGCTGCTGGAGTCGCGGATGCCGGACGTGATCGAGGCCCAGCGCCGGTACGACGCCAGGCCCTGACCGGCCTCAGCACTCGATGACGTTGACGGCGAGACCGCCGCGCGCCGTCTCCTTGTACTTCACCGACATGTCCTTGCCGGTGTCCCGCATGGTCTTGATGACCTTGTCCAGCGACACGAAGTGCGAGCCGTCGCCGCGCAACGCCATGCGCACCGCGGTGATCGCCTTGACGGACGCGACGGCGTTGCGTTCGATGCACGGGATCTGCACCAGGCCGCCGATCGGGTCGCAGGTGAGGCCGAGGTTGTGCTCCATGGCGATCTCGGCGGCGTTCTCGACCTGCTCCGGGGTGCCGCCGAGGACCTCGGCGAGACCACCGGCGGCCATCGAGCACGCGGAGCCGACCTCGCCCTGGCAGCCGACCTCGGCGCCGGAGATCGAGGCGTTCTCCTTGAACAGCACGCCGATGGCGCCCGCGGTGAGCAGGAACCTCACCACGCCGTCGTCGTTCGCACCGGGCACGAACCTGGTGTAGTAGTGCAGGACCGCGGGCACGATGCCGGCCGCGCCGTTCGTCGGCGCGGTGACGACCCGGCCGCCGGCCGCGTTCTCCTCGTTGACGGCCAGCGCGAAGAGCGTGACCCAGTCCATGACGCGCAGCGGGTCGGTGACGAAGTGCTCGCCCTCCAGCCGTTTGCGCATCTCGGCGGCGCGGCGGCGGACCTTGAGACCGCCGGGCAGGATGCCCTGCTCGGTGCAGCCGCGTTCGACGCACTCCTGCATCACGTGCCAGATGTGCAGGAGCCCGGCCCGCACCTCCTCCTCCGAGCGCCACGACAGCTCGTTGGCCATCATGATCTCGCTGATCGACAGGCCGGTCTCTCGGCAGCGCGCGAGCAGCTCGTCGCCGGTCAGGAACGGGTGCGGCAGCGGGGTCGAGTCGGGTTTGATGCGGTCGCTGCCGGACGCGTTCTCGTCGACGACGAAGCCGCCGCCGATCGAGTAGTAGACGGCGTGCTCGACCGGCTCGTCACCGCGGAACGCCTCGAAGCTCATGCCGTTGGGGTGCAACGGGAGCGACTTGCGGCGGTGCATGACGAGGTCGCGGTCGTGCGCGAAGCCGATCTCGTGCGTGCCGCCGAGCCGCAGCCGTCCACTCGCGACGATCTCCTCGACGCGGTGGGCGGCGGCCGCGGGGTCCACCTCCTCCGGGAGGTTGCCCTCCAGGCCGAGGAACACGGCCTTGGGGCTGCCGTGGCCGTGCCCGGTGGCGCCGAGCGAGCCGAACAGCTCGACGTGCACGCGGTCCACTTCGGACGCGCGGGCACCGAGCTTCTCGACGAACATGGCGGCGGCGCGCATCGGGCCGACGGTGTGCGAGCTGGACGGCCCGATGCCGACGGAGAACAGGTCGAAAACGCTGATCGCCACTGATCAGTCCTTCGTGGTGGGTGCGAGCGGGTCAGTCCGAGGTGAGCTCGGCGTACTTGGCCGCGGTGAGCAGGTCCTCCGCGGAGTCCACGCGCACCTTGAACAGCCAGCCGGCGCCGTACGGGTCGGTGTTGATGATCGCCGGGTCGTCGACGACGGCGGTGTTGACCTCGAGGACCTCGCCGGTGACCGGGGAGAACAGGTCGCTGACGGACTTGGTGGACTCCAGCTCGCCGCAGACCTGGTTGGAGACGACCTCGGCCCCGACCTCGGGGAGCTGGACGAAGACGATGTCACCCAGCGCGTCCGCGGCGTACTCGGTGATCCCGCAGGTCAACGGGTCCTGGGTGCCCGGCGTCCAGTCGACCCACTCGTGTTCGGCGGTGTAGAGCAGGTTCTCGGGGAACTCCACGGCGACTCCTCTGGCAGATGACGGGCAGGAAACGTGCGCCCCCTCCGCCGTGCAGAGTTGCCTACCCCGAGTGGTCTTGCTGCCTGAGAGTGTGCGGGAGCTTGCCCCTTCGGCGCCCCGACCAGCTCGTCGAGGTCTCTCCCACCCGGGTTCTGGTGCCCGTCAGGGGCACCGCGGCCGTTATTCAGTTCCGGTGGGAACGCTATGTGGGCCCGCCACCGGGTGTCAACGCGGGACCGGTACAGGCGTGGCGCAGGTCGCTTTGTCCCAGCAGCACAACCGGCCTGGTCCCGAACAGTGCAACCCGCACAGTGACATGACCTCCCGGCTGCCCCACATTGTGAGATAGCAGCCAGCCGAAACGGAGGAGTCATCGTGCGGATCGCCGTTCCTCGCGAGATCAAGAACCACGAGTACCGCGTCGCCCTCACGCCGGCCGGGGCCCACGAGCTGACCAGCCGGGGCCACGACGTGTACGTCGAGCAGGGCGCCGGTCTGGGCTCCGCGATCACCGACGAGGAGTACCTCGCCGCGGGTGCGAAGGTCCTCCCGACCGCCGACGACGTCTGGGCCGAGGGCGACCTGGTCCTCAAGGTCAAGGAGCCGATCGCGGAGGAGTACCCCCGCCTGCGCTCCGGCCAGACCCTCTTCACCTACCTGCACCTCGCCGCCGACAAGCCGCTGACCGAGGCCCTGCTGGCCTCCGGCACCACGGCCATCGCCTACGAGACGGTGCAGCTGCCGAACCGCTCGCTGCCGCTGCTCGCCCCGATGTCCGAGGTCGCGGGCCGCCTCGCCCCGCAGGTGGGCGCGTTCAGCCTGATGAAGCCCTCCGGTGGCCGCGGCGTGCTGCCCGGCGGCGTCCCCGGTGTCGCCCCGGCCCGCGTTGTCGTGATCGGCGGCGGTGTGGCCGGTGTCAACGCCGCCACCATCGCCGTCGGCATGGGCGCCGACGTGCAGATCCTCGACACCAACGTCGACCGCCTGCGCCAGATCGACGCCCAGTTCCAGGGCCGCCTGCGCACGCTCGCGTCCAACTCGTTCGCGATCGAGCAGGCCGTCCGCGAGGCCGACCTGGTCATCGGCGCCGTCCTGGTGCCGGGTGCCGCGGCCCCGAAGCTCGTCTCGAACGCGCTGGTCGCGGAGATGAAGCCGGGTTCGGTGCTCGTCGACATCGCCATCGACCAGGGCGGCTGCTTCGAGGACTCGCGCGCCACCACGCACGCCGAGCCGACCTACGAGGTCCACAACTCGGTGTTCTACTGCGTCGCCAACATGCCCGGCGCCGTCCCCCGCACCTCCACCTACGCGCTCACCAACGTGACGCTGCCCTACGCGGTCGCGCTGGCCGGCAAGGGCTGGGAGAAGGCGCTGAAGGACGACCGTTCGCTCGCCCTGGGCCTCAACGCGCACGCCGGTCAGCTGACCAACGGCCCGGTGGCCGAGGCGACCGGCCTGGTGCACACGCCGCTGGAGTCCGTGGTCTGAGAGCCAGTCGGATGGAGGAGCCCCCGCACGCGGAGCACGCTGCGGGGGTTTCGCCTTTCACGGGCGCGCCTCCTCGCGGTCACCGCAGCGCGGCCACCCGCGCCTTGACCCCGTCGATCACGCAGTCCAGCCCGAACTCGAACTGCCCCTCCAGCGACCACAGCTCCTGCTGGTCCAGCATCTCGACGTAGCGGGGGTGCTTCTCCCGGTACAGGTCCGCGATCCGGCCGAGGTCCGGTGGCGGTTCGTCGTGGCCGCCGCGGCTGCGGAAGTTCGCCTCCGCCGTCGTGTACCCGACGACGAAGCTCGACACCGCCGACATCGCCTGCGACGCCTGGACCATCGTCAGGCCGGCCGCCCGCATGGGTTCGAGCATCGCGTCGGCCATGGCGACGGCGTTGGGACCGATGGTGGTGAACTCGCCGATGCCGCGCACCCACCACGGGTGTGCGAGCGCAAGACGGCGGAACGCGTGCATCATCTCGCGCAGCGCGGGTTCCCACGCGGCGCCGGGGGCCGGGCGCGGGAACTCGCCGTAGATCTCGTCGAGGCACAGCTCGATGAGCGCGTCCTTGGTGGGCACGTGCCAGTACAGCGACATCGGGGCCGCGCCCAGCTCGGCGGCGAGCTTGCGCATGGACAGCTTCGCCAGGCCGTGCTCGTCCAGCACCTCCATCGCCTTGCGGACGATGGCCTCCCGGCTCAGGCCGAGGTGCTGGCCGCTCGCCGGCCTGGGTTTGCCGAACCACACGCTGTCCACGGCTCGATACTAGGCACGCCGCAGCAGCACGCTCGCCACAACACCTCCCAGGAACACGGACACGGCGCCGGCCACCAGGCTGACGCTCATGCCCGACGAGAACGCCTCGCGCACCACGGTCAGGTCCGCGCCGCTGTGCAGCGCCTCCGACAGCGACCGTCCCGGCACTCCGTCGGGCAGCGCGGCGACGAACCGCGCGGACAGCAGCGCGCCGAGGATCGCGATGCCGAACGACGAGCCCAGCTCGGTCAGCGTGGACGACAGGCCGGAGGCGATGCCGGCGCGTTCCGGCGGGATCGCGCCCATCAGCGCGTTGACGGCAACCGGTTGGGCCACACCGACACCGACGCCGATCAGCACCAGCCCGGCCAGCGTCGGCGGGTAGGTGGTGCCGATCGAGAGCAGCACCACGCCGCCCGCGACGACCGTCATGCCGAGCAGCATCGCCTTGGCGGCACCCAGTTTCAGCACGAGCTGACCGAGGGTGTTGCTGGTGACGAGCAACGCGATCGCCATCGGCGCGACGCGCAGGCCCGCCTCCAGCGGGCTGTAGCCGAGCACGCCCTGGAGGTGTTGCGTCAGCAGGAAGAGCGAGCCGGCCATGCCGAACGCCGCCAGCACGCCCGACGCCACGGCACCGGTGAACCGGCGGTCGGCGAAGAACCCGAGGTCGAGCATCGGGTCGGTGGTGCGCCGCTCCCACCACGCAAACACGGCCATCGCGACCAGCCCCAGCGCGAGCGGCACGCCGAACTGCGGCGAGCCGAACCCGTTCTCCGGCACCGAGATCACCGCGTACACCAGCGAGACCATGCCGATGATCGACAGGACCGAGCCGAGCACGTCCGGCCTGCGCACGGCCGGGTCCTTCGACTCCGGCACCAGGAACGCCACCGCCGCGATCGCGAGCAGCGCCACCGGCACGTTGATCAGGAACACCGAGCCCCACCAGAAGTGCTTGATCAGCGCGCCGCCGATCACCGGACCGGCCGCGAAGCCGAGGCTGGTGACCGCTGCCCAGATGCCGATGGCCTTCGGGCGTTCCTCCTCGTCGAACAGCTGCATCAGCACGGCCAGCGTGCCGGGCATCAGCAACGCCGCCCCGACGCCCATGAACCCCCGCGCCGCGATCAGCGCCTCGGACGAGCCCGCGCAGGCCGCCACGGCACTGCCCGCGCCGAACAGCGCCAGCCCTCCCAGCAACGCCCGCTTGCGGCCGAACCGGTCGCTCAGCGAGCCGGTCGTGAGCAGCAGGCCCGCCAGCGCCAGCGAGTAGGCGTTGATCATCCACTGGATGTCGGCGGTGCTCGCGCCCAGACCGGTGGAGATGGACGGGATCGCCACGTTCAGCACGGTGTTGTCCAGCACCACGACCATCACGGACAGGCAGAGCACGCCGAGCACGGCCCAGCGCTGCGGATGTGGCTGCACGCCGACGGTTTCTGTCGTGGTCGCACTCATGAAAACCTCCCCCTTACGGTGTACGAGCAACTTACAGCGTACGAGACCGCAGGGCGCAAGGGGGTTTTTCTGAACAAGAGGGAAGAAGTGGGAAAAATAAAGGGCGGCCGCGCTCAACCAGCCTGGGGGTCACTGGGAGCGGGGCCGCCGGGACCAAATATAGCGGCTCTTCGGCGGTGGCGCCCAGCACCCCCGCCGAAACGCGACCCAAAAGTTGCCTCGACCAGACCACCGCCCGTGTCCCGCTCATCCGGCAAACGAGTGAAATCCCCCGCTGCCGGTGCGCCGAGCAGGGCCGACGGCCGATGAAGCAGGAGTCGGGTGTCCCTCGAAGGGAGATTCCATGGCTGAACCACAGGGCTGGATCCACTGCCACGACCCGTTCGGTCGAGACAGGTCGATGACCGTTCTGGTGGAGAACGACCGGGTTCTGCTGGTCGCACCGCCGGGCGAGGCCGCTGTGATGTCCGCCACCCAGACGCGCCGGCTCGGCTCCCTGCTCGACCAGGCCTCGGCGAAGATGTGATGGACGAGGTCCTGCGCGACGCGGTGCTACACCGGTTGGCGCTGCTGGAGGAGGTGGCCGAGCAGGGCGCGGCCGAGGCGCTGGTCCCGTTGGCCCGCACCGAGATCCACCGCCTGGCGGACGGCTGGCGGTTGCTGCTCACACTGCACCAGCCCGACGAGGACGGCCGGTGCCGGACGTGCCCGAGCCGGCTGCGGTGGAGGCGGCGCTGGCCGTGCCAGGTCTGGAACACGGCACACCGGCACCTGATCGGAGAGGGGCTGCCGCACCGGGAACGCCGCGGGCCGCTGCGCAACCCGTTCACCCGATCCGGTGCGATCGCCGAAGTGCCCCCGCGGACCCCCGCCGAGCCCACGCCCGAGCTGCCGATCTTGACCGACGCACCGCAGGTGGTGCACCGCGCGCCGGTCGTGTCGCGGCCAAAGCACGCGTTGCCCGACTGACCATCAGGCAGGATGGGCCGCATGCATGACGGCAGCGGCCTCATCGCGGTGCAGAACCTGACCAAGCAGTTCGGTTCGGTCGCCGCGGTGCAGAACCTGAGCTTCACCGTGTCACCCGGCAGCGTGACGGGCTTCCTCGGCCCGAACGGCGCGGGGAAGACGACGACCCTGCGCATGTTGCTGGGACTGGTGAAGCCGACCAGTGGCATCGCGACGATCAACGGCAGGCCGTTCCACCAGCTCGGCCAGCCCGGCCGCGTGGTGGGCGCGGTGCTGGAGGCGCAGGGCTTCCACCCGGCGCGCACGGCCCGCAACCACCTGCGCGTGTACGCGGCGGCGATCGGCGTGCCGGACGCGCAGGCCGACCAGGTCCTCGGACTCGTCGGCCTCGCGTCCGCGGCGGACCGCAACGTCGGCGGGTTCTCGCTGGGCATGAAGCAGCGGCTGGCGCTGGCCACCGCGCTGCTCGGCGACCCGCAGGTGCTCGTGCTCGACGAACCCGCGAACGGCCTGGACCCCGAGGGCATCGCGTGGCTGCGGACGTTCCTGCAGTCCTACGCGCGCATGGGGCGCACGGTGCTGATCTCCAGCCACCTGCTGGCGGAGGTCGAGCAGACCGTCGACCAGGTGGTGATCATCTCGCGCGGGCAGACGATGTTCTACGGCCCGCTGGACCAGCTGCGGCAGTCGCAGCGCAAGCGCGTCCTCGTGCAGCCGTCGGACGTCAACTCGCTGGCGACCGCCCTGCGCACGGCCGGCGTGCACGTCGAGCAGCTGCCGGACGGGCGGCTCGCGGTGTCCGGTGTGGACGCCAAGTACGTGGCGGACACGGCGTTGCAGGCGAACGTGTCGATCTACGGCATCCAGGAGGAGCAGGTCGACCTCGAACAGCTGTTCTTCCAGCTCACCAGTGGCCAGTACGCCGGGTACGCGCCGGCGCCGTACCAGCAGCAGCAACAGCAACAGGGTGGTTGGGCCTGATGGGCAACCTCGTACAGGCGGAGCTCCGCAAGACGACCACGACCGGGCTGTGGTGGGGGCTGCTGATCCCGACCGCCGTGCTGGCGCTGGGCTGGGGGCTCGCGACCGGTCTGCTCGGGCAGTTCTTCGTCGACCTCGCGTCGTCGTCGGACGTGGACGAGGTGTCGGACTTCCTCGGCGTGACGCCGGACCAGTGGAAGATCTCGCTCTTCGGCATCGCGCGGGCGATCAACGTGTCGACGATCTTCCCGTTGATCTTCGGGGCGCTGGCGGTGTCCGGTGAGATCCAGCGGCGGACGATCACCACGACGTTCCTGACCGCGCCGTCGCGGATGCAGGCGATGCTGGCCAAGATGCTGGTCTACATCTTGTGGGGCGCGATCTACGGCCTCGCGATCATGGCCTTCATCGCGCTGGGCGTGGTGCTCACCTCGAACTCCGGACAGCTGCCGGACGCGGGTGGCTGGGCGATGCTCACGCTGGTCTGCGTGCTGTCGTCGATCCTGATGACGATGTTCGGCGTCGGCGTCGGGGCGTTGATCCCGAACGTCGCGGGCTCGGTCGTGATCCTGATCCTGTACTTCCTGGTGATCGAGAACGTGCTGCACTTCGTGCTCGCCTACCTCGAGGTGCCGTCGGTGATCGGGTTCCTGCCGAACGGGTCGATCAACGGGTTGACCGGGTCGGTCGCGGTCGACCTCTTCCTGTCCACGGCCGGTGTCGTGCCGCCGGAGATCGAGGACGTGCTGCGCGCCATCGCGGGTGCGTCCGGCGCGCTCGACTGGTGGTGGTCGGGACTGGTGTTCGTGGCGTGGGCCGGCGTGGTCTTCGCGGGCGGCTGGGCGGCGACCCAGTCCAAGGACATCACCTGACCTGCGGTTATCACGATTGTCAGACCCGGTCCGTAGCCTCATCCGTGTGAAACAGGGCTGGGTCCGCCGACTGGTGGCGGCGTGTTGGCAGCACCCGCGGCTGGTGGTGCTGTCAGTGGTCGCCGCCGTCCTCGGCGTGGGTCTGCAGGCGGCCGGGCCGTTGCTGCTCAAGGTCGCGGTCGACGACTCGACGGCGGGGCGCACGGACCGGTTGGTGATGCTGGTCGTCGCCCTGGTCGTGCTGGAGGTGCTGACGTTCGCGTCGGCCTTCGTGCGGCGCTACGTCGGCGGACGGCTGGCGCTCGACGTGCAGCACGACCTGCGGCGGTCGGTGTTCTCCTCGGTGCAGCGGCTGGACGGCGCGAAGCAGGACGAGCTGCGCACCGGGCAGATCGTGTCCCGGTCGATCACCGACCTGCAGCTGGTGCAGTCGCTGCTGATGATGGTGCCGCTGGCGGTGGGCACCGTCGTGTTCGCGCTGGCCGCGCTCGCCGCGATGCTCTACCTGTCGGTGCCGCTCACGATCGTCGCGCTGGTCGTGCTGCCGCTGGTGGCGTGGCTGGCGGGGCGGACCCGGCTCACGCTGTTCCCGGCCACCTGGTCGGCCCAGCAGCGCGCAGCCGACCTCGCGCAGCACGTCGAGGAGACCGTCACCGGCGTGCGCGTCGTGAAGGGCTTCGGCCAGGAGGCGCGCGAGGTCGCCCGGCTGGAGAAGCACGCGCGGTGGCTGTTCGCCGAGCGGATGCGGGCCGCGAAGCTGTCGTCGCGGCCACTGGCGACCGTCACGGCGCTGCCGCTGCTGGGGCAGGTCGGCGTGCTCGGGCTGGGCGGCTGGCTCGCGTTGCACGGGCAGGTCACGCTGGGCACGTTCCTGGCGTTCTCGGCGTACGTGGCGAACCTGGTCGGACCGACCAGGCTGCTGTCGAGCCTGGTGGTGTCCGCGCAGCTCGCGCGGGCCGGCGTGGAGCGGGTCTACGAGCTGATCGACTCGCAGCCGGACGTCACCGACGGGCCCGACGAGGTGCCGCCGGGTCCGCTCGGGGTGTCGTTCTCGGGCGTCACGTTCGGCTACACGCGCAGTGAGCCGGTGCTGACGGACTTCTCGATCTCGGTGGAGCCGGGCGAGACGCTGGCGCTGGTCGGCACCGCCGGGTCGGGCAAGTCGACGGTGTCCCTGCTGCTGCCCCGGTTCTACGACGTGCACTCGGGTGCGGTCGCGGTGGGCGGCGCGGACGTGCGGACGTTGCGGCTGGAGTCGTTGCGCGGCGCGGTGGGCGTGGTGTTCGAGGAGGCCTTCCTGTTCTCCTCCAGCGTGTTCTCGAACATCGCCTACGGCAGCCCCGACGCCTCGCGCGAGGAGGTCGAGCGGGCGGCGAAGGCCGCGGAGGCGCACGACTTCATCCAGGCGCTGCCGGACGGGTACGACACGGTGGTCGGCGAACGCGGGCTGACGTTGTCCGGCGGTCAGCGCCAGCGGGTGGCGCTGGCGCGGGCGCTGCTGTCGGACCCGCGGATCCTGGTGCTGGACGACGCGACGTCGGCGGTGGACAACGCGACCGAGGCCGCGATCCACGCGACGCTGGCGTCGGTCACGGCCTCCCGCACGACGTTGCTGGTGGCGCACCGCCGTTCCACGCTCTCGCTGGCCGACCGGATCGCCGTGCTGGACGCGGGCCGGGTGGTCGACGTGGGCACGCACGAGGAGCTGACCGAGCGGTGCGCGCTGTACCGCGACCTGCTGGCCGGTCCCGGTGAGGCGATCGAGTCGGCGGCCCCGGCACCCACCGGTGACCTGTGGCCGGAGGTGTCGCAGGAGGAGCTCGACCAGCGCCTCGTCGAGGACGCCCGGCCGGCCGGTGGCTCCGGTGCCGCCGCGCTGTCCGGTCGCCGCGGTGGTGGCGGGGGCGCCGCGTCCGCGCTGGCCGGTGGTCCGCCGACGCCGGAGCTGCTGGCGCAGGTGCGCGCGTTGCCGCCCGCGACCGAGGAACCGGTGCTGACCGAGGACCCGACCACACCCGACCCCGGCTTCCGGCTGGCCCGCCTGGTGCGGCCGGTGCGGTGGGCGTTGTTCGGCGTGGGCGCGCTGGTGGTGCTGGACGCGCTGGTCGGCATGGGTCTGCCCGCGCTGGTCCGGCTCGGCGTGGACGGCGGTGTGGTGGGCGGCGAGACGTCGTCGCTGTGGCTCGCGGTCGCACTGGGCGTGGGGCTCGTGGTGGCCGGCTGGCTGACGACGGCCGGCAGCACCGTGCTCGCCGCCCGGCTCGGCGAGCGGCTGCTGTACCTGCTGCGCGTCCGCAGCTACGCCCACCTGCAGCGGCTCGGGCTCGACTACTACGAGCGCGAGATGGCCGGCCGGATCATGACCAGGATGACGACGGACGTGGACGCCCTGTCGACGTTCCTGCAGACCGGCCTGGTCACCGCCGTGATCAGCCTGCTGACCGTCGTCGGCGTGACCGTCGCCCTGGTGGTGACCGACCCGTCGCTGGCCCTGATCGCGCTGGCCGTGCTGCCGCTGCTGGTGGTCGCGACGATCGTCTTCCAGCGCCTGTCCTCGGCGGCCTACGCGGAGGCCCGCGAACGCGTGAGCGCCGTCAACGCCGACCTGCAGGAGAACGTCTCCGGCCTGCGCGTCGCCCAGGCCTACACCCGCGAACGCCGTTCCGCGGAGGCCTTCGCCGAACGCAGCGACGCCTACCGCCGCACCCGCCTGCGCGCGCAGCGGTACATCGCGACGTACTTCCCGTTCGTCGCCATGCTGTCCGGCGTGGCCCAGGCCATCGCCCTCGCCGCCGGCGCCCACCGCGTCGCCACCGGCAGCCTCAGCCCCGGCGTGCTGCTGGCGTTCCTGCTGTACCTCGGCATGTTCTTCAGCCCGTTGCAGCAGCTGTCCGGTGTCTTCGACGGCTACCAGCAGGCCCGCGTGGGCCTGCGCCGCATCGGCGACCTGCTGCGCACCCCGACCACCGTCTCCCCACCGGCGACCCCGGTGCCGGTCCCGGCACACCTGCGCGGCGAGGTGGAGCTGCGCGGCGTCTCCTTCGCCTACCCCGGCACCGACCAGCCGGCCCTCGCCGACGTCTCCCTGCACGTCCGCCCCGGCGAGACCGTGGCACTGGTCGGCGAGACCGGCGCCGGCAAGTCGACCCTCGTCAAGCTGGTGGCCCGCTTCTACGACGCCACCGCGGGCACCGTCCTGGTCGATGGCGTCGACATCCGCACCTACGACCTCCAGGCCTACCGCCAACGCCTCGGCGTCGTCCCGCAGGAAGCCCACCTGTTCGGCGGCGACGTGGCGGAGAACGTGGCCTACGGCCGCCCGACCGCCACCCACGACGAGATCGAGCAGGCCGTGACCTCGGTCGGCGCCCTGCCGATGGTCGCCACCCTCCCCTCGGGCTTCCACCAGCCCGTCGGCGAACGCGGCAACCGCCTGTCCGCCGGCCAACGCCAACTGGTCGCCCTCGCCCGCGCCGAGCTCGTGCACCCCGACCTCCTGCTCCTGGACGAGGCAACCGCAGCCCTCGACCCGGCCACCGAGTCCGCGGTCCTCGCGGCCAGCGACCACCTGGCCGGCTCCCGCACGACCTTCGTGGTCGCCCACCGCCTGGCCACCGCGGCCCGCGCGGACCGCATCGTGGTGCTGGAAGCAGGCCGTGTCGCCGAAGTCGGCACACACGACACCCTCCTGGCCGCCAACGGCGCCTACGTCCGCCTCTGGCGCCACGGCACCTCAACCCCCTGACCCTCGCCCCTGCTCCCGCCGCCCGCCGCTTGGGGCGGCCAACGCGTACACGCTGCCGCTCGCCCGCGAGGTCGGCCTCGCAGGCACTCGCCCGCGCCTTCGCACGGCGGTAGGCGGGCGCGTGCCGTTTGCGGGCGACACCGGGTTGAGCCGGACACGCTGCCGGTCACCTCGGGAGGGGTGGTCGCGCAAGGCGCTCGCTTGCGCCTTCGCACCGCGAATGGGCACGTCGCCCGCCGTCTTGGCGCCAGGCACGTTCTCTGCCACGTCGGCACAGCGGTCGGCCACGTCGCCCGCTGTGCCGGCACGCGGGCTGGGCACGTCACCCGCCACATCGGCACGCGGGCCAGACGCGTCACCCGCCACATCGGCACGGGGGCCAGACGCGTCACCCGCCACGTCGGCATGCGGGCCAGGCACGTCGCCCACCACATCGGCACCCAGGTCGAACAGCCACGGACCGTGCGTTCGGGGCCCATCGCCGCTCCGCGGCAATCTCCGCCCCGGCCGCCACCCGCCCCACAACACCAACCCCACCCGTGGCGCCCCCCACGAAACCCTCGTGATCGGCCCCGTCCTCACGTACAAAGCGAACACCCCCACCCCCAGGAGCTCGCCGTGCCCGGTCGCCTCAAGGTCCTCTACGTCACCGACCTCTCCTACCCCGCCCGCGGCCGCCGGTTCTGCGACGAGGACATCCACCTGACGTCCCGCCTGCGCGAGCACTTCGACATCGCGCTGTGCAACCCCCGGGACGCCGCCGCGTTCATCCGCGGCGGTGGCGGGTTCGACGTCGTGGTCGTGCGCAACAGCGGGCCGGTGATCGACTACCCGGAGGCGTACCGGGAGTTCAGGGAGGCGGCACTGGCGAGTGGCATCACCGTCTACAACCCGCTCACCGGCAAGGGCGACATGGCGGGCAAGCAGTACCTGGTCGACCTGACCGCGCTGGGGTTCCCGGTCATTCCCACGGTGGAGCGGGTCGCGGACGTCGGGCGGTTGCCGGAGGCGGAGCTGTACGTCGTGAAGCCGAAAGCGGGAGCGGATTCTCACGGGCTGGAAATCGTCCCGCGCGAGAAAATCCGGGACGAGAGCGACATGCTGATCCAACCGAAGGTCGACTTCAAATACGAGGTGTCGTTCTATTACGTCGACCGCGAGTTCCAGTACGCGTTGAACGCACCCGATCCCGCGCGGCGCTGGGAGCTGGTCGAGTACCGGCCGACCGGTGCGGACCTCGCGTTCGCGGAGAGGTTCGTCGAGTGGAACGGGCTGGAGCACGGCATTCAGCGGGTCGACGCGTGCCGGACGCGGGACGGGGAGCTGTTGCTGGTCGAGCTGGAGGACCTCAACCCGTACCTGTCGCTGGACCGGGTACCTGAGCGGACGAGGGACCGGTTCGTCGAGGCCGTGGTCAAGTCGATCACCGGTTCGGCCGGCTGACCGGAAGAGCGGGATCATTCCTCTGAGCGAAGTCGTCGTACCCGTCGTGATCTGATCACTGCGTTCGGTGTCCGTCCCCGGTCCGGGAGCGCGGTGGAAAAGCACGATGGGATGCTTCACAGCGAGTTTCACCTCAAGGGATGCTCAACTGCGGGTGACGTGAAGGCCGTCCTGATCGATCCTGTGACAGAGCACTCCTTGCCAGGTGCCTCCAGCGTGTGAAGGGCCACGCTGAGGGGACTAACCTGACTACCGCATGAGTCACCACCAAGAGCGAGATGGATAGAGGCGAGCGCCAGCCGTGTCCAGCAGCAGTCCTGCGTCACAGTTCGGGCCGAACGAGTGGCTCGTCGAGGAGATGTACGAGCAGTTCCTCGCGGACCCGTCATCCGTAGACCCGGCATGGCATGACTTCTTTGCCGACTACAAGCGATCGGGCGGGAACGGGAACGCCGCCTCGGCGAGCGCGGGTGGCACGACGACCACCACGACCGTGACGCCACCTGCCGCTGACACCGGCAAAGCCCAGGCCGCACCCAAGGCAGAGGTCAAGGCCGCGCCGCAGCCCGCGGCCGCGAAGCCGGCGGCCGCCAAGCCCGCCGCCGCGAAGCCCGCCGCCGCCAAGCCCGCGGCTGCCAAGCCGGCGCCGCAGCAGGCCGCGAAGGCCGCCCCGGTCACGCCGAGCGCGCAGCCCGAGCAGAAGCAGCTGCGCGGTGCCGCCGCCGCCATCGCGAAGAACATGGAGCTGTCGCTCACCGTTCCGACCGCGACCAGCGTGCGTGCCGTGCCCGCCAAGCTGCTGGCCGACAACCGCATCGTCATCAACAACCACCTGAAGCGGACGCGTGGCGGGAAGGTCTCCTTCACCCACGTCATCGGCTACGCGGTCGTGCGGGCGCTGCAGGCGTTCCCGAACATGAACCGCCACTACGCCGAGGTGGACGGCAAGCCGTTCGTCGTCACGCCGGAGCACGTGAACTTCGGCCTGGCGATCGACCTGCCCGGCAAGGACGGGCAGCGCACGCTGGTCGTCGCCTCGGTCAAGGGCTGCGAGAACATGACGTTCACGCAGTTCTGGCAGGCCTACGAGGACCTGATCCGCAAGGCCCGCGGTGGGTCGCTCACGTCGGAGGACTTCTCCGGCACCACGATCTCGCTGACCAACCCCGGCACGATCGGCACGAACCACTCGGTGCCGCGGCTGACCGCGGGTCAGGGCACGATCGTCGGCGTCGGCGCGATGGAGTACCCCGCGCACTTCCAGGGCACCAGCGAGCAGGCGCTCACCGACATGGGCGTCAGCAAGATCATCACGCTGACCAGCACCTACGACCACCGCATCATCCAGGGTGCGGAGTCCGGTGAGTTCCTCAAGCGGATCCACCAGCTGCTGCTCGGCGAGGACGGCTTCTACGACGACATCTTCGCGTCGCTGCGGCTGCCGTACGAGCCCATCCGCTGGGTCGCCGACATCCCCGAGGGCGCCGTCGACAAGACCGCCCGCGTGATCGAGCTGATCGACGCGTTCCGCACCCGCGGCCACCTGATGGCCGACACGGACCCGTTGAACTACCGCCAGCGCAGCCACCAGGACCTCGACGTCCTGAGCCACGGCCTGACGCTGTGGGACCTCGACCGGGAGTTCCCGGTCGGCGGGTTCGCCGGTCAGGAGCGGATGAAGCTCCGCGACATCCTCGGTGTGCTGCGCAACTCGTACTGCCGCACGGTCGGCGTCGAGTACATGCACATCCTGGAGCCGGAGGAGCGGCAGTGGATCCAGGAGCGCGTCGAGGTCCCGCACGAGAAGCCCCCGGCCACCGTGCAGAAGTACATCCTCAGCAAGCTCAACGCGGCTGAGGCGTTCGAGACGTTCCTGCAGACCAAGTACGTCGGGCAGAAGCGCTTCTCGCTGGAGGGCGGCGAGACCGTCATCCCGCTGCTCGACGCGGTGCTGGACAAGGCAGCCGAGCACGAGCTCGACGAGGTCGTCATCGCGATGCCGCACCGCGGCCGCCTGAACGTCCTCGCGAACATCGTCGGCAAGCCGATCTCGCAGATCTTCCGCGAGTTCGAGGGCAACCTCGACCCCGGTCAGGCGCACGGCTCCGGCGACGTGAAGTACCACCTCGGTGCCGAGGGCAAGTACTTCCGGATGTTCGGCGACGGCGAGACCAAGGTGTCGCTGACGGCGAACCCGTCGCACCTCGAAGCGGTCGACCCGGTGCTCGAAGGCATCGTGCGCGCCAAGCAGGACCTCATCGGCATCGGCGGCGACACCTTCCCGGTGCTGCCGGTCGCCATGCACGGTGACGCGGCGTTCGCCGGTCAGGGCGTCGTGGCCGAGACGCTGAACCTGGCCCTGGTGCGCGGTTACCGCACCGGCGGCACGGTCCACATCGTCGTGAACAACCAGGTCGGCTTCACCACCGCGCCGGAGCACTCGCGGTCGTCGAAGTACTCGACCGACGTCGCGAAGATGATCGGCTCGCCGATCTTCCACGTGAACGGTGACGACCCCGAGGCCTGCTACTGGGTCGCGAAGCTCGCTGTCGACTACCGCCAGCGGTTCCGCAAGGACGTCGTGATCGACATGGTCTGCTACCGCCGCCGCGGTCACAACGAGGGCGACGACCCCTCGATGACCCAGCCGGCGATGTACGACGTGATCGACCAGAAGCGCTCGGTGCGCAAGACCTACACCGAGTCCCTGATCGGCCGCGGCGACATCACGGTCGAGGAGGCCGAGAAGGCGCTGCAGGACTTCTCCAGCCAGCTGGAGCACGTCTTCAACGAGGTCCGCGAGCTCGAGAAGCACCCGATCGTCGCGAGCCCGTCGGTCGAGTCCGAGCAGCAGGTCCCGGCGAAGCTGCCCACGGGCATCACCCGTGAGGTGCTGGAGCACATCGCCGACGCGCACGTGAACCTCCCGGAGGGCTTCACGCCGCACGCCCGCGTCAAGCCGGTGCTCGACCGCCGCGCCAAGATGGCGCGCGAGGGCGGCATCGACTGGGCGTTCGCGGAGCTGCTCGCGTTCGGCTCGCTCGCCCTGGAGGGCCGCAAGGTCCGCCTGGCGGGCCAAGACTCGCGCCGCGGCACGTTCGTGCAGCGCCACGCGACCCTGATCGACCGCAAGACCGGCGAGGAGTACACGCCGCTGCAGAACCTGTCGCCGGACCAGGGCAAGTTCATGGTCTACGACTCGGTGCTGTCGGAGTTCGCGGCGGTCGGCTTCGAGTACGGCTACTCGGTGGCGAACCCGCAGGCGCTGGTGCTGTGGGAGGCGCAGTTCGGCGACTTCGTCAACGGCGCGCAGCCGATCATCGACGAGTTCATCTCGTCCGGTGAGGCCAAGTGGGGTCAGCGTTCCGACGTCGTGATCCTGCTGCCGCACGGCCACGAGGGCCAGGGCCCCGACCACACGTCGGGCCGCATCGAGCGCTGGCTGCAGCTGTGCGCCGAGGGCTCCATGACCGTCGCGGTGCCGTCGACGCCGGCGAACTACTTCCACCTGCTGCGCCGCCACGCCCTCGACGGCGTCGACCGGCCGCTGATCGTCTTCACGCCGAAGTCGATGCTGCGCCTCAAGGCGGCCGTCAGCGGCACGGACGAGTTCATCAACGACCGCTTCCAGTCGGTGATGGACGACCCGACCGTCAAGGACCGCAACGCGGTCACGAAGGTCCTGCTGTGCAGCGGCAAGATCTCCTACGAGCTCCACTCGGAGCGGGAGAAGCGCGCGGCGAGCGACGTGGCGATCGTGCGCGTCGAGCAGCTCTACCCGGTCCCGGCCCGCAAGCTGACCGAGACCCTGGAGAGCTACCCGAACGCGAAGGACATCCGCTGGGTGCAGGAGGAGCCGGCGAACCAGGGTGCGTGGCCGTTCTACGGTCTCGCCCTGCCGGAGCTGCTGCCCGCGCACCTGTCCGGTGTGAAGCGGGTGTCGCGCCGCCCGATGGCCGCGCCGTCGGCCGGTTCGAGCAAGGTGCACGAGGTCGAGCAGCGCGAGATCATCAACCGCGCGTTCGAGTAAACCCGGGTACGCCCGAACGAGCCGCCGGATCCGACTGGGTCCGGCGGCTCGTTTTTCCAGCCCTCACAGGAGTTCAGGCCATGTACCACACCGATCGCGGCATCGAGGAGCTCGAGAAGCGGCGCGGCGAGGAGGAGGTCACGTTCGCGTGGCTCGCCGACAAGCTGCGGGAGTTCGTCGACGCCAACCCCGACTTCGAGACGCCGATCGAGCGCTTCGCCACGTTCCTGGCGCGCGACGACGACTTCGAGGACTAGTCCCCGCGCTTCCCGCGAACGCACGCGGGGACCTTTCGTACCCTCAGAGAGTACGAAAGGTCCCCGCGTGCGTTCAGCAAGCAGGGGGTGGCTACCAGGCGTAGGCCTCGGGGGCCGGCTTGGAGCCGTTGGGAGCGGGGGCGGGGAAGAGTTCGTCGAGCTTCGAGAGAACGTCCGCGTCGAGCTTCAGCTCCGCCGCCCGCAGTGAGCTGTCGAGCTGCTCGCCGGTGCGCGGGCCGATGATCGGCGCGGTCACGCCCTCCTGGTGCAGCAGCCACGCGAGACCGACGTTCGCCGGGTCCTCACCGATCTCCGCGCAGAGCTTCTCGTAGGCATCAATGGCGTCGCGGTGCTTCTCCAGCGCGTCCGAGGAACGGCCGGAGGCGCTGCGGGAGGCGCCGCCTTCGCGCTGCTTGCGCAGCACGCCGCCGAGCAGGCCGCCGTGCAGCGGTGACCACGGGATGACGCCGAGGCCGTAGTGGCGCGCGGCCGGCAGCACCTCCAGCTCGATCCAGCGGGTCATCAGGTTGTAGATCGACTGCTCGGACACCAGGCCGAGGAACCCGCGGGTGCGCGCGGCCTCCTGCGCCTGGGCGAGGTGCCAGCCGGCGAAGTTCGACGAGCCGAAGTAGATGACCTTGCCCTGCTGGCGCAGGACCGAGAAGGCCTCCCAGATCTCGTCCCACGGCGTGTCCCGGTCGACGTGGTGCATCTGGTACAGGTCGATGTAGTCGGTCTGCAGGCGCTTCAACGAGGCGTCGGCGGCGCGGCGGATGTTCAACGCCGACAGCTTCGTCTCGTTCGGCCACTCGCCCATGCTGCCGTAGAGCTTGGTGGCGATGACGGTCTTCTCGCGCCGGCCACCGCCCTGCGCGAACCACCGGCCGATGATCTGCTCGGTGACGCCCTCGCCCATCTTCCAGCCGTAGACGTTGGCGGTGTCGAAGAAGTTCAAGCCGTGCTCGTGGGCGCGGTCCATGATCGCGTGGCTGTCGGCCTCGGTCGTCTCGGGGCCGAAGTTCATGGTGCCGAGGCACAGGCGGGAGACAGAGAGGCCGCTGCGGCCGAGGTTCGTGTAGTCCATGGCTCAACCCTGCCCCTCCCGGCAGTGCTTGGCCACGTGGAGCTGCTCCAGGTGCGCCCGCCGCGGCCTTTCACAGCCGCCACAGCTCGGCCACAGTTTTGACAGTATTGCCGGCTGAATTTTCGAACCTCCCATTTCACCCGTTGGTGCGGTTAAGTTCGTCACGTTCCCCAAGTTCATTCCCTGCCAGGAGGAACCAATGGCACGACAACGAGGTCGTGTGGCGGTTGCGGCGGCACTCGGCATCGCTTCCACGGCGATCTGGGCGCCCACCGCGGTCGCTGAGCAGGCCGTGCTGCCCGGTGCCGGCGAGAAGGCCGTCGAGGGCAGCTACATCGTGGTGCTGAAGGACGGCGCGCACACCCCTGCCGCGACGCTGGCCTCCCGCTACCGCGGCACGGTCCGGCACACCTTCACGACCGCGCTGAACGGCTTCTCCGTGGCCGGTCTGTCCGAGCAGCAGGCCCGCAGGCTGGCGGCCGACCCCGCCGTCGACTTCGTCGAGCGCAACACGTTCGCGACGATCCAGGGCACCCAGGCCAACCCGACCTGGGGACTCGACCGGATCGACCAGGCGAGCCTGCCGCTGAACCGCTCCTACACCTACCCGAACACCGCCGGGAACGTGACGGCGTACATTCTCGACACCGGCATCCGCAAAACGCACGTCGATTTCGAGAACCGCGCCTCGGACGGTTACGACTTCATCGACAACGATTCAGTGGCGCAGGACTGCAACGGCCACGGAACACATGTCGCGGGCACCGTCGGCGGCAAGTCCTACGGTGTTGCCAAGCAGGTGAAGCTCGTCGGCGTGCGGGTGCTCGACTGCGCGGGCAGCGGCCCGTGGGACGGCATCATCCGCGCGATCGACTGGGTCACGCAGAACGCGAAGAAGCCGGCCGTGGTGAACATGAGCCTCGGTGGCAGCGGCACGAACAGCTCGTTGGAGAACGCGGTGCGGCGCTCGATCAGCTCCGGCACCACCTACGTGCTCGCCGGCGGCAACAGCGGCCAGGACGCGTGCGGCTTCACCCCTGCCCGCACCCCCGAGGCGATCACCGTGGGTGCGTCGGACCGCAACGACCGGCGGTCGATCTGGTCGGCGGGCTCGTCGAACTACGGCCGGTGCCTGGACATCTGGGCGCCGGGCAGCGAGATCGTGTCCGCGTCGCACAGCAGCGACACCGGCACGCGCTCGATGGGCGGCACCTCGATGGCCTCCCCGCACGTGGCGGGTGCCGCGGCGCTGTACCTGAGCGCCAACCCGTCGGCGACGCCCGCCCAGGTGCGCAACGCACTGGTCGGCGCGGCGACGCCGAACAAGCTCACCGACACCAGGACCGGTTCGCCGAACCTGCTGCTGAAGGTGTGAGACATGCCGTCGTCGTCACTCCCTGCACCGGCGACGGCCATCCTGCGCCCTTGATGCTCCGGCCGAATGCGGCTCGGCCGTGAGCGTCGATCCACCGGGGGCGCCTCGCGGTGGGAGTGGGTACTAGTCCCACTCCCACCGCACTCCGTAGATGCCCGGCTTCGCGTTGCGCACGTGGATGTGGGTGGACGCGGTGGTCCCGATCCACAGGTCGGACACCGCGGTCTCCGGTTCGTGCAGCGAGGGCCGGGTGAACTCGAAGCACCGCGCGGGCACGGCGTCGGGGTGGAAGTCGATCTGCAGCACGTAGTCGCCCACCGGCCGCAGGAACCGCCGGTCGCAGACCTCGCTCTCCGCGCCGGGCCGCATCTTGGCCGTGTAGTCGACCAGGGCGGTCTCCCCCGCCCGCAGCATCCGGTCGAACAGGATCTCCGCGACGAGGAACCCGGTGGTGTCGTCGCTGCGCACGCGCCCGAGCCGGCACGGCGGACCCGCCTCGACCGTCGCGACACCGAGGTCGGTGGCGTCGGCCAGCTGGATCGCGAGGAACCGGTCGACCCCGTCCTCCAGTGCCTGCACGACACCGGTGCAGTGCATCTCGACCTCACGCCGGTCCGGCCCGATCACCTGCCGGTCGCGCACGGTCAGGTAGGTCGACGCGGTGGGTTGCAGGCGGTCGATCCGCGCCATGACCTCACCGAGGTCGGTGGCCCGCGAGTCCCACATGTCCTCCAGCGACATCGCCTGCCCGACCCAGCGGCCGCGGGGGCGCTTGTCGCCGAGGCGGTCGGTGAGGTGGCCCTCCGCCAGCCCGAGGAGCTCCTCCAGCGCCGTGACGACCTTCAGCGACTCGGGGCGTTCCGGGCGGCTGCGGCCGCGGCGCCAGTAGCTGAGCGTCGACACGCTCACCTGCATGCCGCGGGCGGCCAGGTGGTGCTGGATCCGTTCGAGGCTGAGCCCGCTGTCGTCGACGGCCCTGGTCAGCGCGTCCGCGAAATCCGCCACGGGTGGAACCATACGGCCGCCGGGCCCTGCGCCAGTAGGCCCACCCGGAGGGTTACAAGATCGCTATCTCGTTCGGTGCCAGATCACCTGTTCGCCGTTCTTCCAGACGGCGTGCGTGAGCGGCACGCCGGGCCGGTAGGCGAGGTGGGTGATCGACGGCGCGTCCAGCACGTGCAGGTCGGCGCGGGCACCGGCGCGGATCACGCCTACGTCGTCGCGGCGCAGGGCCAGCGCACCGCCGAGCGTGGCGGCGCGGACGGCCTCCTCGATGCTCAGGAACATCTGCAGCACCGCGGTCGCCACGCAGAACGCCATCGACGAGGTGTAGGACGAGCCGGGGTTGCAGTTGCTGGCCAGCGCCACGGTCGCGCCCGCGTCGAGCAGGGCTCGTGCCGGGGGCAGCGGCTGGCGGGTGGACAGGTCGCAGGCCGGCAGCAGCGTGGCGACCGTGTCCGACGACGCCAGCGCGTCGACGTCGGCGGCCGACAGGTAGGTGCAGTGGTCGACGGAGGCGGCGCCGAGCTCGACGGCCAGCCGGACGCCGGGGCCCTCGCCGAGCTGGTTGCCGTGCACGCGCAGGCCGAGGCCCTTCTCCCGTGCCGCGAGCAGCACCGCCCTGGACTGGTCGTGGTCGAACGCGCCCTTCTCGCAGAACACGTCGGCCCAGCGCACCAGCGGCGCCACGGCGTCGAGCATCTCGCCGCGCACCAGGTCGACGTAGGTGTCGGCGTCCTCGCCGGGCGGGACGAGGTGGGCACCGAGGAACGTGACCTCCTCGACGTGCTCGGCGGCGATGCGGGCCGACCGCACCTCGTCGCGGACGTTCAGGCCGTAGCCGGTCTTGGTCTCCAGGAACGTGGTGCCCTGCCGCAACGCCTCGGCGACGTGCCGGCGCACCCCCTCGGACAGCTCCTGGTCCGACGCCCCGCGGGTCGCGCCGACGGTGACCGCGATGCCGCCCGCGGTGTAGGGCTGACCGGCCATGCGCGCGCCGAACTCGGCGGTGCGGTCGCCCGCGAAGACCAGGTGGGTGTGCGAGTCGACCCAGCCGGGCAGCACCGCTCGGCCCTCGACGTCGACCTTCACGTCGGCGGCGGGGGCGTGCGCGGCGGACCCGACCCACGCGATCCGGTCGCCGTCGACGACCAGCGCGTCCCCGGTGTCGTCGGTGTTCGTGGTGAGCTCACCGATGCCGGTGATCAACACGCTCATGCCCACAGCTCCTCGATCGCGGACGCCAGCAGCCGGCCGACGTCTCCCAGGGTCTCGTGCACGCCACCGGAGGCCACCACCCGGCCGCCGACCACCACGGTGTCCACGTCGGACGCCGTCGCGGACAGGAACACCTGCTCCGGCAACGACCCGGCGGTGCGCGGGGTCGAGCAGCTGATCGCCACCAGGTCGCAGGGCGCGCCCGGTTCGATCCGCCCGCCGTCGCGGCCGAGCGCCGAGTGCCGGGTGGCGGCGGCGCGCAGCTCGACCGGCGAGAACCGGCCGCGCTGCCCGGTGCGGAGGCGTTCGCCGTGCTCCAGCGCCCGCGTTTCGAGCAGCGGGTCGACGACGGCGTGCTGGTCGCTGCCCAGCGACAGCGGGCTGCCCGCGTCGGCGAGCTCGCGGGCCGGTCCGATGCCGTCCGCCAGGTCGGCCTCGGTGGTCGGGCAGAAGCACGCGCCGGTGCCGGTGCCGCCCAGGGTGGCGATGTCCTCTGCCGTGAGGTGGGTGGCGTGCACGGCGGTGGTGCGCGGGCCCAGCGCCCCCGCCTCGGCCAGCAACGCGGTCGGCGTCAGGCCGTAGGCCGCGAGGCAGGCCTCGTTCTCCGCGGGCTGCTCGGAGAGGTGCACGTGCAGCGGCGCGTCCGGAAACGCTTGCGCCACCACGGGAAGCTCCGCGCGCGGGACGGCCCGCACGGAGTGGATCGCGGCACCGACCAGCATCACGTCGTCGGCCTTCAGCTCCGCGACGCGGTTCGCCCACGCCTCGGCGGTGCCGTCGGAGAACCGCTGCTGCACCTCGTTGACCGGCTGGTCGATGCCGCCGGCGAGGTAGCAGGTGTCGAGCAGGGTGAGCCGGATGCCCGCGTCCGCCGCGGCCTCCCGCAGCGCGTACCCGAACTCGTTCGAGCGGTCGTGCACGTAGTGGAACTCGCCGACGGCCGAGACCCCGGCGAGCGCCATCTCCGCGTAGACCGCGCGGGCCAGGCGGTAGTAGGACTGCGGCGTCAGCTTGGACGCGAGCGCGTACATGCCCTCGCGCCACGTCCAGAACGTGCCGCCGCCGTCGTGCGTACGGCCCCGGAGCGCGCGGTGGAACGCGTGCGAGTGGGCGTTCGCGAAGCCCGGCACGACGACGCCGTACAACCGGCGCACGCCCAGCGGGATCGTGTCCACGGTGGACACACTCGCGATCTTCCCGTCCTCGACCCTGATCAGCACCCGGTCCGCGAGGCCGTCGGGCAACCAGGCCCGCTCGCACCAGAAGTTCATGACCCGAGGTGTTCGATCGTGGCGGCGAGGGCGCGCACGCCCTCGTCGACGTCGGCCTGCTCGGCGAACTCCTCCGGCGCGTGGCTCACGCCGGTCGGGTTGCGCACGAACAGCATCGCCGTCGGCACGTGGGCGGCGAGGATGCCGGCGTCGTGGCCCGCCCCCGTCGGCAACGCCGGAACGCCGCCGAGCGCACCCGCGATGTCGTCCCGCAGCGCGCTGTCGAAGTGCACCGTGTCGCCGTACGACTCCTCGGTGATCCGCAGCTCGCAGCCCTCCTCCTCAGCGGCCTGGCCGGCTGCCTCGGAGATCTCCGCGACCATCGCGCGGGTGCGTGCGTCGTCGCTGTCCCGCGCGTCGAGCCAGACGTCCACGGTGGACGCGATGACGTTGGTGCCACCGGGGTTGGGGACGAGCCTTCCCACGGTGGCACGGCCGCCACCCCTGGCCGCCTTCCTGGCGGCGAGGACGAGCCGGGACGCGGGGAGCATCGGGTCGCGTCGGTCCTCGATCAACGTCGCCCCGGCGTGGTTGCCCTCGCCGGAGAACGTGAAGCGCCACCGGCCGTGCGCGAGGATGCTGCTGGCCACGCCCACCGGCACGGTGAGGCCGCGACCCTGTTCGACGTGCAGCTCGACGAACCGGCCGATGCGCCGCAACGCCCGTTCGTCGCGCCCGACCAGGTCCG
This sequence comes from Lentzea sp. NPDC042327, assembly GCF_040647275.1. Taxonomy (NCBI): domain Bacteria; kingdom Bacillati; phylum Actinomycetota; class Actinomycetes; order Pseudonocardiales; family Pseudonocardiaceae; genus Lentzea; species Lentzea sp. NPDC042327. The sequence continues at coordinate 125,680 of NZ_JBEZBX010000009.1, read as the reverse complement.
GGTCGTGGCCGGCCGCCTTCATGGCCTCGGCCAGCGTGACGCCGTCCGGGTCCTTGAGCGCCAGCGCCTTCCCGGGCGGGATGGCCCCGGTCAGGAGCCTGCTGCCGAGGCAGGCGACGCCGAACCGGCCGCCCTCCTCCTCGGCGAAGACCGCGATCGCGAACGGTCGTGCGGGCTGGAAGCCCTTGGCCTGCAACAGGTCAACGGCCTCCAGCGCCGACGTGACGCCGAGCGGGCCGTCGAACGCGCCGCCACCGGGCACGGAGTCGAGGTGGCTGCCGGTGACGAGCGCGTCGTCGCCGGGCTCGCCCCACCACGCCCACAGGTTGCCGTTCCGGTCGGTCTCCACGCCGAGACCGCGCCGGACCGCCTGCTCCACGAACCAGTGCCGCAGCTCCAGCTCGGGCTTGTCGTACCCGTGCCGCGAGTAGCCGCCGCGCTTCGAGTCCCTGCCGACGTCCGCGATCTGGTCGAGCATCAACCCTCCACCGGACTGTGCATCATCGGGATGCGGACGCCCTTGTCCGCGGCCACGGTCTTCGCCTCGTCGTACCCGGCGTCCACGTGCCGGATGACGCCCATGCCGGGGTCGTTGGTCAGCACGCGCTCGATCTTCTGCGCGGCCAGCTCGGTGCCGTCGGCGACGGTGACCTGGCCGGCGTGGATGGACCGCCCGATGCCCACGCCACCACCGTGGTGCAGCGACACCCACGTCGCACCCGAGGCCGTGTTGACCAGGGCGTTCAGCAGCGGCCAGTCGGCGATCGCGTCGGAGCCGTCGGCCATCGCCTCGGTCTCGCGGTACGGCGAGGCGACCGAGCCGCAGTCGAGGTGGTCGCGGCCGATGACGATCGGCGCGGACAGCTCACCGGAGGCGACCATCTCGTTGAACTTGAGGCCCGCCAGGTGCCGTTCGCCGTAGCCGAGCCAGCAGATGCGGGCGGGCAGGCCCTGGAACTCGACCCGCTCACCGGCCATCTTGATCCAGCGGTGCAGCTGCTCGTTCTCCGGGAACAGCTCCAGGATCGCCCTGTCGGTCTTCGCGATGTCGGCCGGGTCGCCGGACAGCGCGGCCCAGCGGAACGGGCCCTTGCCCTCGCAGAACAGCGGCCGGATGTAGGCGGGCACGAAGCCGGGGAACGCGAACGCCCGGTCGTAGCCGCCGAGCTGCGCCTCACCGCGGATCGAGTTGCCGTAGTCGAACACCTCGGCGCCGCGGTCGAGGAACCCGACCATGGCCTCGACGTGGTCGGCCATCGACTTGCGCGCGCGGTCGGTGAACTCGTCCGGCTTCGCGGCCGCGTAGTCCTGCCACTCGTCGAGCGGGACGCCGACCGGCAGGTACGCCAGCGGGTCGTGCGCCGAGGTCTGGTCCGTGACGATGTCGACGGGGACCTCGCGGCGCAGCAGCTCGGGCAGGACCTCCGCCGCGTTGCCCACGACGCCGACGGACACGGCCTCACCGGCGGCCTTCGCGGCCAGCACCCGTTCGATCGCCGAGTCCAGGTCGTCCGCGATCTCGTCGAGGTAGCGGGTCTCCAGGCGGCGCTGGGCGCGGTGCGGGTCGACCTCGACGCACAGCGCGACGCCCTCGTTCATCGTCACGGCGAGCGGCTGCGCGCCACCCATGCCGCCGAGGCCCGCGGTGACGGTCAGCGTGCCCTTGAGCGTGCCGTTGAAGCGCTTGGTGGCGACGGCGGCGAACGTCTCGAACGTGCCCTGCAGGATGCCCTGGGTGCCGATGTAGATCCACGACCCGGCGGTCATCTGCCCGTACATCGTGAGGCCCTCGGCCTCCAGGCGGCGGAACTCGGGCCAGTTCGCCCAGTCCGGCACGAGGTTCGAGTTCGCGATGAGCACCCGCGGCGCCCACTCGTGCGTGCGCATGACGCCGACCGGGCGGCCGGACTGCACGAGCAGCGTCTCGTCGGCCTCCAGGTTCCTCAGCTCACGCGAGATCGCCTCGAACGACGGCCAGTCGCGCGCCGCCTTGCCGGTGCCGCCGTAGACCACGAGGTCCTCGGGGCGCTCGGCGACGTCGGGGTCGAGGTTGTTGTGGAACATCCGCAGTGCGGCCTCGGTCGGCCAGCTCTTCGCGGTCAGTTCGGTGCCGCGGTCGGCGCGAACGGTGGTCATCACAGAGCTCCACTTCGAATCAGGGCCTCGGCGGCGGCGATCTCGGGCGCGAGGTGGCGGTCGGGGCCGGGGCCCTGGACGGTCTCGCGCAGCTTCGCCACGGCGGCGGCGGTCGCGGGGGCGGGCTTGAGGGGCGCGCGCAGGTCGAGGGCCCGCGCGGCGGTGAGCAGTTCGACGGCCAGCACGGTCGTGAGCCCGTCCACGGCCTTGCGCAGCTTGCGCGCGGCGGACCAGCCCATCGACACGTGGTCCTCCTGCATCGCCGACGACGGGATGGAGTCGACGGAGGCGGGCACGGCCAGGCGCTTGAGCTCGGACACGATCGCCGCCTGGGTGTACTGGGCGATCATGTGGCCCGAGTCGACACCGGGGTCGTCTGCGAGGAACGGCGGCAGGCCGTGCGAGCGGGAGACGTCGAGCATGCGGTCGGTGCGGCGCTCGGCGATCGAGGCCACGTCCGCGACCGGGATGGCGAGGAAGTCCAGCACGTACGCGACGGGCGCGCCGTGGAAGTTGCCGTTGGACTCGACCCGGCCGTCGGCCAGCACCACCGGGTTGTCGACGACCGACGACAGCTCGCGGTCGGCCACCGTCGCCGCGTACGCCACGGTGTCGCGGGCGGCGCCGTGCACCTGCGGGGAGCAGCGCAGCGAGTACGCGTCCTGCACGCGGGTGCAGTCGGGGCCGCGGTGCGAGGCGACGATCTCGGAGTCCCGCAGGAACGCGAGCATCCTGGCCGCCGAGAGGTTCTGACCGGGGTGCGGGCGCAGCGCGTGCAGCTCCGGCTCGAAGACGCGGTCGGTGCCGAGCAGGGCCTCGACGCTCATCGCGGCGGTGAGGTCGGCGACGTCGAGCAGCCTGGTCAGGTCGGCGATCGCGAGCGACAGCATGCCGAGCATGCCGTCGGTGCCGTTGATGAGCGCGAGGCCTTCCTTCTCGGCCAGCTGCACCGGCTCGATGCCCGCGGCCCTGAGCGCGTCGGCGGCCGGGACGAGCTCGCCGGCCGCGGTGCGGACCATGCCCTCGCCCATCAGCGCGAGCGCGCTCGCCGACAGCGGCGCCAGGTCGCCGGAACAGCCCAGCGAGCCGAACTCGTGCACCACCGGCGTGATGCCGGCGTTCAGCATCCCGGCCATCGCGTCGACGGTGGACAGCCGGACACCGGTGTGGCCGGTCGCGAGGGTGCGCAGCCGCAGCAGCATCAGCGCCCGCACGACCTCGCGCTCCACCTCGGGGCCGGAGCCGGCCGCGTGCGAGCGGATCAGCGAACGCTGCAGCTGGGCGCGGCGGTCCGGCGGGATGTGCCGGACGGCGAGCGCGCCGAACCCGGTCGAGACGCCGTAGGTGGGGCGTTCGGCCGTGGCGAGCTGCTCGATGTGGCCGCGGGCCGTGCTGACCGCCTCGCGGGCCGCCTCGGTGATCGCCACCGGCGCACCGTCGCGGGCGACGGCGTGGACGTCCTCCAGGGTCAGCGGCTTCGGACCCAGCTCCACCGGTTGTGTCATGCAGACATCACAGCGCTCCGGGACCGCCTCAGCGACCCCGGAGCGCTCGATCGTGTCTGGGACTCCAGACGCCTACAGGCCGCGGCCGATCCAGGCCGTGTCCGGCTGCTCGACGACCTCGACCTCGTTGACCAGCTCGACCAGCTCGTCGGACCAGGAGCCGGCCGTCGCCGAGATCCACAGGCCGCCGTCCTGGACCGCCACGGTGTTGCCGTTGCGCACGCCCTGCTTGCCGCGCACGGTCAGCGGTTCGTTCGGCGCGGGCAGCTCCGGCTTGTCCGTCGCCACCTGCACGGACACCGAGTTCCTGCCCAGCGACGAGTGCCACCTGTCCGGTGCGGTGCCGCGCACGACCTCGGCGTACCTGCCGTCGAGCTTGAACGGCGGCGCGTGCGTGATCTTGGCGTCGGCCCGCACCGACTCGGCCACGCGCAGGGCGATCTCCCGCGCGTCGCCCACCCCGGTCACGGACACGTCCAGGACGTCCTGCGCCTGCCAGACGACGGTGGCGGCGTCACCCCTGACCTGCACCCTGGCCTCCAGGCCGCGAACACGGGTCAGGTCCCACCCGCGGACGTCCGGCATCTCGCCGTGCACCCTGAGCACGAGGCCCGGGTTGCCGTAGGGCGCGGCGCCCGCGGGACCCCACACCCTGGTGGGCCCCGCGTTCGTGGCGCGGAGGCTCTCGACGAACCCGGCCGGCAGCCAGTGCGGTGCGTACTTGAACGGAACGCCCTTGCCGGCGTCCTGCGCGAGCGCCGCGGCGGCGTCGTTCGGGTTCGGCGGGGTGTACCGCTCGCTCGCGACGAGTCCCGTGAAGATCAGGACCGCGACGGCGGCGACTCCGGCGGTGGCGATGAGGAAGACGTTGCGCTGCCTTTTGCGCTTGCGGCGCAGCGCGTTCAACGTCGGTCCGGGGTGCGGGGTGCGTTCGGCGAGCTGGCCGAGCGCCTCCTTGATCAGCTGTTCGGTGTCGTTCACGACAGGCCCTCCCCGAGCCGCAACCCGACACCAGCGGGCTGCGGCGTGTGGTCCATCCGGAGTGTGGCCAGCGCACGTGAGATGTGGCTGCGCACGGTTCCCTCGGCACAACCGAGCATCTGTGCGATCTCCGAGTCCTCGTAGTTCTCGTAGTAGCGGAGCACCACGGCCGCCCGCTGCTTGCGGGGCAGCCTGGCGATCCGCTGCAACATGGCTTCCCGCTCGTCGTAGTGGTGCGTCGTGTCCCCGACCGGCGGTGTGACGGACTCCAGGGTGGTCGTGCAGAGGGCGACGTCCTTGGCGGCCCTGCGTCTGCGCCACGAGAGGTACTCGTTGGTCACCATGCGCTTGACGTAGGCGTGAGGGAGGTCGACTGAACCGATGCGGTCCCACTTCTGCTGCGCGCGCAGCAGGACTTCCTGGACCACGTCCTGGGCCAGGTGTGGGTCGCACGTGAGCACGGTGGCGTAGCGCAGCAACGGGGTCACCTGTTCTGCCACGAAGTCATCGAAACTCGGTGTCAATCCCGACCCCCTTCAAAACCGTCACACCACTCCAACGCACCCGCGGCCCGTTCTGTTGAGTGTGCACTGACGGCGGATCGGCGTGGGCTGGATCACGTGGGAAAATCACCGGTGTGGGCAGCAGCAGTGATGTTCCCGCGTTGCGGCGAGGGCTCGCGGTCCTGCGCCTGCTGGCCGGCCGTCCGGGCCCGGTCTCCGCGGCGTCGGTGGCGCGTGAGCTCAACCTGCCCAGGTCAACGACCTACCACCTGCTCTCGGAGCTGACCGAGGCCGGTTTCGCGACGCACTTCCCCGAGGAGAAGCGGTACGGCCTGGGCGTCGCGTCGTTCGAGCTCGGCTCCGCCTACCTGCGCCACGACCCGCTGGAACGGCTCGCGCGCCCGTTGCTGCGCAAGCTCGCCGACCGGATGGAGAAGGTCGCCCACCTGGGCGTCCTGCACGGCTCGGAGGCGCTGTACCTGGTCCGCGAGCAGCCCCGGCAACCCCAGTCGATCGTCTCCGACGTCGGCGTCCGCCTGCCCGCCCACCTGACCGCCTCCGGCCGCGCGATGCTCGCCCACCTGCCCCCGGCGCAGGTCAGGGCGGTGTTCCCGTCGGTGGCGGCGTTCGTCGACCGCACCGGCCGCGGCCCGCACAACCTCCCGGCGCTGCGGCGGCTGCTGACCGTCGAACGACGGCAGGGCTGGGCGGTCGAGGACGGGTTCGTGACGGCCGGCTTCGCCTCGGTGGCGGCCCCGGTGTTCGACCACGGCGAGCGCCCGATCGCGGCGATCACGCTGACGTTCCGCCACCTGTGCGACACGCCGTGCGGTCAGACGTGGCCGGACCTGGCGAAGGAGGTCCGCAAGGCCGCCGAGGAGCTGACGCTGCGGATCGGCGGTCACGCGGCGCACACGTGACAAGGGCGTCTGCAAGTACTACCAACACGCTGTTGGTAGTACTTGCAGACGCCCGAGAGGCAGAGCGTCAGAGGCCGACCGAGGCCAGCCAGTCCTTCGCGACCTTGTCCGGCTCCGGCTTGTCCGGTGCCGCCAGCTTGGCGTTCAGGTCGAGCAGCGTCTTCGTGTCGAGCTTCTTCGAGATGCCGTTGAGAATCCCGCGGACCTGCTCCGACGCCTTCTTCTCGTTGATCAGCGGCAGCACGTTCTGCGCCGCGAACACGCTCTTCGGGTCCTCCAGCGCCACGAACTCGTTGGCCGAGATGGCGGTGTCGGTGGTGAAGAGGTCGGCGGCCTGCACCGTGCCGTCCTTCAGGCCCGCGACGGTGACCGGGCCGCCGACGTCGAGCGCCTTGAAGGACTTGAACTCGCAGTTGTACTTCTCCTTCAGGCCGGGCAGGCCGTCGGGACGGGTCTGGAACTCCGGCGGGCCGCCGAAGACCATCTCCTTGCAGTACGGGACGAGGTCCTCGATCGACTTGAGGCTGTACTGGGCAGCGGTCTGCTTGGTGACGACGACCGCGTCCTTGTCCTCGGCCGCGGACTTGTCCAGCACGGTCAGGCCCTGCGGCAGCGACTTCTTCAGCGCCGTGTAGACCTCTTCCGCGGCCACCTCGGTCGCGTTCTTGTTGACGTGCTTGAGCAACACGCCGGTGTACTCGGGGATCAGGTCGATGGAACCGTCCTGGACGCCCTTGAAGTACAGCTCCCGGTTGCCGATGTTGAGCTTCTTGGAGACCTTGACGCCCTTGGCGGACAGGGCTTCCGCGTAGATCTCGGCGAGCAGGCGGGACTCCGGGAAGTTGCCGGAGCCCACGACGATCGTGTCCGTCGGGGCCGGGTTGTTGCCACCTCCGCCGGACAACGGGTCACCACCGCACGCCGACAGGAGCACGACCGCAGCAACAGCCGTGGCGATGCGCTTCATTTCTTTCCTCCGGTTCCCACTGGACGCAGCCCTGGCGAGACCGTCAGCCGTTGCAGGCCGGCGAACGCCAGGTCGACGAGGACGGCGAGCAGTGCGACGAGCACCGCGCCGGCGAGCATCTGACCGAATTCCTGGAGGGCGAGGCCGTCGAAGACGAACCTGCCCAGACCACCCGCGCCGGTGTAGGCGGCGATGGTGGCCGTGGCGACGACCTGGAGCGCGGCGCCCCGGAAACCGCCGTAGATCAGGGGAAGAGCGTTCGGGATCTCCACCTTCAGCAGCACGCCCGACTCGCGCATGCCGACACCGCGCGCGGCGTCGACGATCGCCGGGTCCACCGCGCGGATGCCCGCGTACGCGCCCGCCATGATCGGCGGGATCGCCAGCAGCACCAGCGCGACGTACACGGGGAAGTCGCCCAGCCCCGCCCACAGCACGACGAGGATCAGCACCGCCGTCGTCGGCAACGCCCGCAGCGCGTTCGACAGCCCGACGACGACGAACCCGCCACGGCCGGTGTGGCCGACGAACGCACCGAGCGGCACGGCGATCACGGCCGCGATCAGCAGCGTGAAGAACGTGAACCCGAGGTGTTCCAGCAGCCGCACCGGAATCCCGGTCTCACCGCTCCAGTGCGCGGGGTCGAAGAGCCAGCCCATCGCTCAGCTCACCTCCCCACCCGTGCCCACGGCGTGAGCAGCCGTCCGGCCAGCAGCAGCACCCCGTCCGCGAGCACCGCCAGCACCACCGTGCCGATGAGGCCCGCGACGACCTTCTCGGTGTGGTCGTTCTGGTAGCCCTCGGTGAAGAGCTGGCCGTACCCGCCGAGGCCGACGAGCGCGCCGACGCTGACCATGCTGATGTTCGACACCGTCGCGACCCGCAGGCCCGCCACCGTGACCGGCAGCGCCAGCGGGAACTCGACGGTGAGGAACCGGCGCAACGGCCGGTAGCCCATCGCGTTCGCCGCCGCCACCACGTTGCCGGGCACCGCGGCGAGCGCGTCGGCGACCGAGCGCACCATCAGCGCCACCGTGTAGACCACCAGCGGCACGATGACGTTGATCTCGTCGAGGATCTGCACGCCGAGCAGCACCGGCGTGATCACGATCAGCGCGATGGACGGGATCGTGAACAGGATGTTGGAGAGCGGGAACAGCACCGCGCGCGCCGGCTGCGACCGGCTGGCCCACCACCCGAGCGGGATCGAGAGCACGAACCCGATCACCACCGGCAGGAGGGCGAGCCGGACGTGAACCTCCGTGACTTCCCAGAACTTCTCCCAGTTCTCGAAAATCCAGTTCACTTGGGGACCTCACCCGCCGCGCGGGCCTTCGCGAGGGCCTTGATCACGTCGTCGGCCCGCACGACGCCGATCACCGCGCCGGAGCCGTCGACGGTGACGCCGAGCGCGGACGGCGAGCTGAGCGCCGCGTCGAGCGCGCCGCGCAACGAGCCGCCGTCGTAGAGGGACCCGCCGGAGACGAGGTGGTCCTCGCTGACCAGCACCTCACCGTCCACTCCGGACAGCCAGCCCTTCGGCCTGTTCTGTTCGTCGACGGCGAGCGTCCAGTCGGTGACGGTGACGCGTTCGCCGATCCTGGCGGTGGCGACGGGGTGCACGGGCACGTCCGCGTGCAGGAACGTCAGGGTGCGGTAGCCGCGGTCCCTGCCGACGAACGACGCCACGAAGTCGTTGGCGGGCGCGCTCAGCAGCTCGGCCGGCCGCGCGTACTGCGCCAGGTGGCCGCCGGTCTGGAACACGGCGACCCGTTCGCCGAGCTTGAGCGCCTCGTCGATGTCGTGGGTGACGAACACGATGGTCTTGTCGAGCTCGGCCTGCAACCGCAGCAGCTCGTTCTGCAGGTCCTCGCGCACGACCGGGTCGACGGCGCTGAACGGCTCGTCCATCAGCAGCACCGGCGGGTCGGCGGCGAGCGCGCGGGCGACGCCGACGCGCTGCTGCTGGCCGCCGGAGAGCTGCGCCGGGTACCGCTTGCCGAAGCTCGGGTCCAGCCCGACGATCTCCAGCAGCTCCGCGGCGCGCGTGCGGGCCTTGCGTCTGTCCCAACCGGACAGCAGCGGCACCGTGGCGACGTTGTCGAGGACGGTGCGGTGCGGGAACAGCCCGGCCTGCTGGATGACGTAGCCGATGCCGCGCCGCAACGTGGGCGGGTCGACCTCGAGCACGTCCTCGCCGTCGACCAGGATCGTGCCCGAGGTGGGGTCGATCATGCGGTTGACCATGCGCAGCGACGTCGTCTTGCCACATCCGGAAGGACCGACGAACACCGTGATGGTGCCCGCCTCGACCACGAGGTCGAGCTGATCGACAGCGATGGTCCCGTCCTCGAACCGCTTGGTGACGGCCCGGAACTCGATCACCCTTCGGATCCCTCCGGTCGTGACGGTCTCCCCGGTTCGGACCGCCCTGGATGCAGATCCCTGAGACCTTAACTCGTTCGGCGTACCCCGGCACAGCGTTCCAGAATGTGACAGCCCGTATGGTTTACCGCTTGTGACGATCGACCAGGTGCGCACGCTGCTGTCCGACCGCGGCGTGCACGCGCGCAAGCTCCGCGAGGTGTTGTCCCTGCTCAGCCAGGACTGGCACCCGCTGGCGGAGCTGGTGCGCCTGCCCGCTGTCCCCCGCCGCACGGTCCAGGACCTGCTGAAAGCCCTCGGCGACGACGCCGAATCTTCAGGTGATCGTTACCGCATCGCGCCGAAGCTGGTCCCCGCCTACCGCGAGGCGTTCGCCGTCGCCGGCGTGCGCGACCACACCGACGTGCTGCGCCAGATCCTCGTCGACATCGCCGACGTGCCACCGCCGTTGTCCTCGTTGGACCACGTGCAGGCCACCGCGGAGACCGCACTCCACCGCGCCGTGCACCTGAACTCGGTCTACGACCTCGCGGGCAAGCACCTGCTGTGCCTGGGCGACCACGACCTGACCTCGCTGGCGGTCGCCGCGGTGAACCCCGCGGTGTCCATCACCGTCGTGGACCTCGACGAGCGCCTGCTGGAGTTCATCGACTCGCGCGCCCGCGACCGCGGCCTCACCATCAGAACCTTGCACTGCGACATGCGTTTCGGCCTGCCCGCGTCCGTGCTGGAGTCGGCGGACCTCGTGTTCTCCGACCCGCCGTACACGCCGGAGGGCATGGCCCTGTTCGCCGGCCGCGCGGTGGAGGCCTTGTCCGACATCGCTTCGGGCCGCGTGCTGCTCGCCTACGGCTTCTCCGACCGCACCCCGGCACTGGGCCTGAAGGTGCAGCAGGAACTGCAGAAGCTCGGCCTCGTCTTCGAGGCGATCCTGCCCGCGTTCCACCGCTTCGACGGCGCCCAGGCCATCGGCTCGGCCGCCGACCTGTACGTCTGCCGCCCGACTGGCCGCCGCGCGGTGACCGGCGGCACCCGCATCTACACCCACGGCGCGCAGTCCGTGGAGTCCACCGGCCCGTCCCGCGAGGCCCTCGCCGCCCTGTCCGAACTGGCCCCCCGCCCCGAGTCCTCCCCACCCCCGAAGCCGCGCGCGGCCGGGTGGGCCGAACCGGTCGGCAAGGGCGCGGCGTCCCTGGCCGTCGACCTGTCCGCGGACCCCGGCCCGTGGCTGCTGCGGACGCTGCTGGCGTCCTCCCCCGCCCGCCTGGCCTGCCTGGTGCCGAACAACCACCCGGCCGTGTCGTCGGCGGCGGGCCAGCAGGAGCTGCAGTCGCTCGTGCGCACCCGCTTCACGCTCAAGTTCCTGCGCAACAAGCCGGACGGCAAGACCACGATCGTGGTCGCCGACCAGGTCCTGCACGGCTCGCTGTCCCTCGGCGACCGGGTCGTGCGCGAGGTGCTGATGAAGGCGCACGGCAAGTTGCGCAACGTCTGGCGCGAGGCGCTGATCACGGCCTCGCAGGGCCTGCTGACCAAGCGGCAGGCGGCCGAGGTCGTCGACAACGCCGCGGCGGACTCGGAGGACCTGGAGCTGCGGTTGATCGACCTGCCGAAGCACCGGATCGCGGCGTTGCTGCCGGAGGTGTCGGCCAGCGCGCGGTACGTGGAGCGGCCGGAGGGCTAGTCACCGTGGCGCAGGAGGTCCCAGGTCAGCCGAGCGTCCTCGGCGTCGTCGCCCACGGCACGCCATGCGTGGTGCTCCGGTTCGTCCAACACGGAGGTCTGTGCGAAACGGCCGTTCGCCGGAGGCGGACCCAACTGCTCCAGCAGCACGTCGGCGTCGTCCACCAGCGAGGTGAGGAACGCCAGGTCCTCCAGATGCCGGGAGCCGAAGGCCGCAGCGGGCGACCGGTGCGCCTCGCCCGCGTAGGCGGCGACCTTGAGACAGAGGGCTCGGGCCAGGTCCGGAAGCACAACGGCGCCCGTCCGCCCTCGGTACTCGGCACGCACGGCGACACGGTTGCGCAGCGCGGCAAGGCCGCCGTACACCTCGATCGTCCGCCCCGGCGGCGTCGTGGTCAGGTCGGGTGGTGGCCGGACCCCGGCCGGCGCGAGAACGTCGACGCGTTCGTCGTTCGCACCGATGTACCTGTGCGTCGAGTCGTCCGGGCTCGCCGGATCGACCCGGTATCCCAGGCCTTGCAACACCTCGACGGCATCGCGCAGGCATGACGGGACCAACTGCACGTCGAAGAGCACGTCCACGTCCCGGGTGACCCTGACAGGTTGACGCCCCAGGACTGCACCGTGCAGGTAGACCATCACCCCGCCGATGATCACGTGGTCCGCCGGCAGCGCCTCGCTCAGATCGAGCAGGCTCGGCCACAGCGTCGAGTCGCCGAGTTCGGGCAGCACGGCCGTTCCCGCGACGTGCAGATCAGGCCAACGCGCGAAGATCATCGCGCAACGTTACCGAATGTGGGTGAGCAGCTCCTGAGCAGCTCCACGTGACCGTTCGTCGCCCAAGTCCAGCAAATCCGCCGCGGCAACGGATTTCGGCACGTACGGCGCGCCGAACACCATCTCCTCAACAGACCGGGGCAGCCCTCCGGGAAGGACACGCACAGTCACATTCGGCTTCGGTGAATCCCAACTGCTGCCCCTCATGCGCGCAAGCGCGTCGAACGCCTCGACAGAGGTCAGCAGCTCCGCGTGCGGCTCGTCCGCCGAGACCAGCGCGGCCCCGTGGTGGTTCGCGGCTCGGACGCCGCCGATCGCGACGCCCGGCAACTCCTCGGCACGACGAAGAACGTTCGCCAGCATGCGCGCACAGCGGACGTCCGCACGCCTGGCCAGCAATCGGGGCCAGTCGCTCAGGGGTCGTTGCGCATAGCGCTTCACGCGAACCAGTTCCGAAGGGGAGAGCCAGTCCACGTGCGCACCTGACGCGTGAGCGAGCACGGCCCAAGCGATCCGCGGCGACCACGGTTGTCCGCGCTGCGGCTTCTCGACGTGCAGCCGCCGGTGGACCGCGTCAGCGTCGACCAGCAGGTCGCGCCCGGGTTTGACGGCGTTCAGCCGTCCTGCTGCCACCAGGTCCCGGACCTGCGCAGCGGACACCCCGAGCCGTTGGGCCGCTTCGGCGACCGAAAGCCATCCGACCAAGCTCATCCGCTGTCCTCCGATTTACAGTATACCCCGCGTTAGGTGGGGGTTACTGTAAAAACGCAGGTGAGGGAACTGCTCACCCCGCACGGGGGATGTGCAGGGGCCCGAGGGCCAGTATCGCCCTGAACTCCTTCGGCGGCACCGGCCGGGAGAACAGCCACCCCTGGTACGCGTCCACCCCGACCCCGCGCAGCACGTGGAACTGCGTCGCCGTCTCCACGCCCTCGGCCACGCACTTGCGCCCCATCGCCCGCGCCATGTCGACGACCGCGCGTGCGACGGCGAAGTCGGAGGAGTCGTTGCCCACGCCGGAGACGAAGCGGCGGTCCACCTTGATGATCTGGGCCGGCAGGTCCTTCAGGCGTGCCAGCGACGAGTAGCCGGTGCCGAAGTCGTCCACCGCGAACTGGACGCCGCGCTGCACCAGCTCGTCCATCGACTGGCGGACCCGCGAGGGCAGGTCGACCAGTGCGGTCTCGACCAGTTCCAGCACGACCCGGTCCCACGGCACGCCGGACTCGAGGATCGCGGTCGACACGATGTCGACGAACTCGGGGTCACCGGGCACCAGGCCGGCGAGGTTCACGGCCACCGACACCGGGCGGCCGTCGGGTGCGGGCCAGGTCGCGGCCTCCTTCAGCGCGGTGCGGAGCACCCAGCGGTCGAGCTCGCGCATCAGGTCGCCCTGTTCGGCGACCGGCAGGAACACGTCGGGTGGCAGCAGGCCGCGGTCGGGGTGCGGCCAGCGGACGAGGGCCTCGGCGGTCAGGACCGAGCCGTCGACGCCGACGACCGGCTGGTAGTGCAGTGCGAGGCCGTCGTGCTGCAGCGCCTCGCGCAGCTGGCCCTCCAGGTGCACCTGGCGGTCGGCGGAGGCGATCAGCGCGGCGGAGGCGAGGGACACGCGACCGGCGCCGTTGCGCTTGGCCTCGAACATCGCCGCGTCCGCGAAACGCAGCAGGTCCGCGCCGTTCGCGCGGGAACCGTTCGGCACCGCGGCGCCGATGGAGGCGGACACGCGGACGAGCTGGCCGTGCACGGGGACCGCGGTCCGCAACAGGGACGCCACGCGGGTCGCCAGTGCGTCGACACCGCCCACGGCGTCGATGTCCTCACAGATGATCACGTACTCGTCGCCGGACAACCGCGCGGCCGTGCACCCGTCCGGAAGGCCGCCCTCCAGCCTGCGCGCCAAGGCGACCAGCAGCTCGTCGCCGGCGTCGTGGCCGAGGGAGTCGTTGACGCGCTTGAAGTTGTCGATGTCGCAGAAGAAGACGGCGACCTTCGACCGGCCGGGGCCGTCCAGGAGCCGGCCGAGGATCTCCTTCACCAGCGCGCGGTTCGGCAGGCCGGTCAGCTCGTCGTGGGTGGCCTGGTGGCGCAGGGCCTCGGCGGCGCGGCGGCGTTCGGTGATGTCGAGGAACACGATCAGCCAGAAGCGGCGGCCGTCGTCCTGCACGGACAACGCGATGTGCAGCTCGCAGTACACCTTCTCGCCGTCGGGGCGGACGAGGATGCGCTGCGGGATCTTCTGCGTGCGCTCGGCGGCCCACTGCAGGCCGGGCGAGGTGTCCTCGGGGTGCGTGAGCTGCTCCGCGGTCATGCCGCGCAGCTGTTCCAGCTCCATGCCGAGCAGGTCGCACAACGCGTCGTTGGCGTCCACGAGCCGTTCGCCCTCGTCGAACAGGCCGATGCCCACCGGCGTCACGGACACGAGGTCGGTGAAGCGCTGCGAGGAACGCTTCATGCGCGCCTCGGCGGCACGCTGCTCGGTGACGTCCTGGGCGGTGCCGACGGCGAGCTGCTGGCCGTGGTTGTCGCGGACGATCATGCCGTGGCAGCGGAAGACGCGGGTCTGGCCGTCGTGGCGCACGAGCCGGTGCTCGCACTGGACGGGCACCTCGTCGCGGGCGAGCTGGCGCCACAGGTCGTCCACCCAGCCGCGGTCCTCCGGGTGGATCAGGTCGAGGTAGGTCTCGTAGCGGCTGCTGGCGTCCTCCGGCAGGCCGTAGAGCTCGCGCAGCATGTCCGACCACACCGTCTCGTCGGTGGCCGGGTTCCACTCCCACGTGCCCAGCCGTGCCGCCTGCTGGGCATCGGCCAATCTTCGGCGGTCGTCGCGCAGCTGGCGTTCCAGCGCGCGGGCCTCGGTGACGTCCTGGATGGTGCCGTGGAAGCGCTCGATCCGACCGAACGAGGAGATCTCCGCGCGGGCGCGGCAGATGTAGACGCGGTCGCCGGACTCGCTGCGGACCTCGACCTCCACCGGGTCGTTGTCCTGCGCGTGCAGCAGCCGGTGGCGCAGGTCGGTGACGGCCTGGCGGTCGTCCGGGTGCACGCCGCAGAGCAGGTCGTCGTCCGGTGTCATGCCCAGCTCGGCGTACATCTCCAGCAGCACCTCGCTGCGGTGCACGGCGCGGGTGCCGGTCTCGTAGGCCCAGCTGCCGATCCTGGCGATGCGCTGGGCCTCCAGCAGCCGTGCGCGTTCCTGGGCGAGATCGGTGGCCGCGCGCTTCGACTCGGTGATGTCGCGGATGTAGCCGGTGATCTTGTCGAGCCTGCCGTCGGTGAGCCGCGCCTCGGCCACGCCGCGGATCCACCTCAGCTGGCCGTCCGGGCGGACGATCCGGTACTCGATGTCTATCGGGTCGCCGGTGATCTCGCGGCCGTGCCAGTACGACTCGACCATGTCGTAGTCGTCGGGGTGCACGACGTCGAGCACGGCCTGCGCGCCGGGGACGACCTTGCCGCGGGTGATGCCGAGCAGCTCGTAGTGGGTGTCCGACCACACCGTCAGACCGGTCTCGGGGTCGTACTCCCACGACCCGAGCTGGGCGACCCGCTGGACCTTGCGCAGCCGCCGCTGTTCGTCACGCAGCGCGTCCGCCGCCGCGGAGAGGTCGGACACGTCGATCAGGAGGACGGCCTGCAGCCCGGTGCCGGGAACCGCGTGCCGGGCCACCCGCACGGGCAGCAGCGTGCCGTCCGCGCGGGACAGCCGGAGGTCGGAGGAGTTGCCCAGCAGCAGCTCGCCCAGCGGGTGCCCGACGAGGTCGTCGGCCCCCTGCGCGCCGGCCAGCCCGACGGCGGCCGGGTTCGCCCGCATGACGACGCCCTTGGTGTCGACCAGCAACGACGGCGCGTCGGGCAGGGTCAGCCCGTCCAGCGTCACGGGCGGCTTCTCCGCCTCCTGAGCAGCCGCCGATCTGGCACGGCCGTTCACCACCGTCGCGCGTCCCACCCACTTGGGCACCGGCCCACCCTCTCCCGCATTAGCCGCCCGCGGCAATTCGGGTGGGCACGACAACGGCACCCGAACGGCGGCAAACACGAACCCTCTCCCCGGGTGAACACCCGAGGAGAGGGACGGTAGCGCTTCGGAGCGTCATCGCCCACCCCTGCACGGGTTAACGAAAAGCCACGTTCGTGGTTCCGCTCAACCGCGTGATGCACAAAGGTGGCAAATACGCGCGCCGCTCCGCGGTGGTGTTCGCCGAGATCAGACCACGCCGTCGGCCTTCGCGGCCACCGCGACGGCCGCGGCGACCTCGGGACCGACCCGCGGGTCGAGCGCGGACGGAACAATTCGGTCTGGGCCCAAATCATCTTTCGCGACCGCCAGAATGGCGTCGGCCGCGGCGAGTTTCATGCCCTCGGTGATCCGGCGCGCGCCCGCGTCCAATGCGCCGCGGAAGATGCCGGGGAACGCGAGCACGTTGTTGATCTGGTTGGGGAAGTCGCTGCGGCCGGTCGCGACGATCGCGGCGTGCCGTGCGGCGACCTCCGGGTGCACCTCGGGGTCCGGGTTGGAGAGCGCGAACACGATCGAGCCGCTCGCCATGCTCGCGATCAGGTCCTCCGGCACCTTCGACGACGAGACGCCGATGAAGACGTCCGCGCCGCGCAGGGCCACGTCGATGCCGCCGTCGAGGCCGGAGGTGTTGGTGAGCGCCGCGATCTCCTCCTTGACGGGGTTGAGACCGGCCCTGCCCGTGCGGACGATGCCGCGCGAGTCGAGCAGCGTGATGTCACCGGCGCCGGCGGCGATGAGGATCTTGGCGATGGCGATGCCGGCGGCACCCGCACCGGAGATGACCACCCGCTGGTCGCCGATGCCCTTGCCGAGGACCTCGTTCGCGCCGTTGAGCGCGGCCAGCGACACCACGGCGGTGCCGTGCTGGTCGTCGTGCATGACCGGGCAGTCGAGCGCCTCGACCAGCTTCCGCTCCAGCTCGAAGCAGCGCGGTGCGGAGACGTCCTCCAGGTTGACCGCGCCGAACGACGGGCGCAGTCGCACGAGCGTCTCGACGATCTCGTCCACGTCGGTCGTGTTGAGCACGAGCGGGATGGAGTCGAGGCCGCCGAAGGTCTTGAACAGCGCCGACTTGCCCTCCATGACGGGCAGCGACGCGCTGGGGCCGATGTCGCCGAGGCCGAGCACGGCGGTGCCGTCGCTCACGACGACGACCAGTCGGTGCGCCCAGGTGTACCGGGCGGCGAGGCTCGCGTCCTGCGCGATCGCCCTGCTCACCCGAGCGACACCGGGGGTGTACGCGATGGACAGCGCTTTGGGGTCAGCGAGCGAGGCGGTCGCGCCCACCTCGAGCTTCCCGCCCAGGTGCGCGGTGAAGATCTCCTCGTCCGTCAGCTGCGTCGGATCGGAGTTCTCGGTACGGGCTTCGTTCACTGCTGTCACGGCGTCCCTCCTGCGGTGCGGGCGGCGTAGTGGCCCATCTAGCTGTGGGCTCATCACCAAACGGCGCACCGGCCCAGCGTTGTCACACCGGGTACACGGGGCCTGGAAACTCGGTCGACGTCCTCCGACGAGTTGCGTCCGGGAACAGTCCGAGTGCTGCGGGTGGAGCGAAGTGTGGCAGGACCGGACCGACCTGTCTGCGGCGGGGATCACACTTTTTCCGCAGGTCAGAGGGCATGTAGCAAGACGTCCGTCCGGTTTTCTGCACCGACCGGTCGGTTTATGCAGGCAGGAAGCACCCGATCGGTCAAGAAAACATGACGCCTTAGAGTGACGGCATGCAGGCGAGTTCGCTGAAAATCGACGGCGCTTTCGAGTTCACGCCCCGGACCTTCCCCGACGACCGCGGCGTGTTCGTCTCGCCGTACCAGGAGGCGGCGTTCGTCGAGGCGGTCGGCCACCCGCTGCGGGTCGCCCAGACCAACCACAGCGTCTCGCGCGCCGGGACGATCCGCGGCATCCACTACGCGGACGTCCCGCCCTCCCAGGCGAAGTACGTGTTCTGCCCGCGCGGCTCGTTCATCGACGTGGTCGTCGACATCCGGGTGGGCTCGCCGACGTTCGCCCAGTTCGACGCGGTGCTGGTGACGGCGCAGAAGTGCAACGCCGTCTACCTGGCGGAGGGCCTCGGCCACGCGATGATCGCGCTGGAGGACGACACGACCATGAACTACCTGTGCTCCACCCCGTACAACCCCTCCGGCGAACACGGCCTCACCCCGCTCGACCCGGCCCTCGACCTGCCGTGGCCGCGCGAGATCGAGTTCCTGCTCTCGGAGAAGGACACCGCCGCCCCGACCCTGGCCGAGGCCTACGAGGCCGGCGTCCTCCCCCGCTACGAGGACTGCGTGGCCCTGTACGCGTCCCTCAAAGCCTGAACCGCGGCCGCGGCCACAACCGCGCCCTGACGACCCCGAGCACCTCGGCCGGCCCGAGCTGCCCGGAGTCCGTGCTGGCGAACGGGTTGTCCCCCACCACGTGCCACCCGCCGTCCACCAGGTGGGAGGCGCGCTTGACCGACAGCTGATCAGGCCGCTGCGCCCACCTGACCAGCACGACGTCACCGGCCCTGGGGCGCGCACCCCAGCTGACCAGCACGACGTCCTCACTGCGCAGCGCTGGTGCCATCGACGGTCCGCGGACGAGCACGGTGGAAAGGCGCGGTCTCAACGATCACCCTTCGGTCAGCCGGAGTAGGGTCCTACTTGTCGGAGCATCCACTGTTTTCACTCTGGGAGGAACGATGCGACTCGTGTCGCGCATTCTCCGCCCGCGCGTCGAAGCCACCGCGCACTGCGACCTGCCCTGCGGCGTCTACGACCCCGCGCAGGCCCGCATCGAGGCCGAGTCCGTCAAGGCGGTCCAGGAGAAGTACCAGGCCAACGAGGACCCGGAGTTCCGGGAGCGCGCCGTCCTGATCAAGGAGCAGCGCAGCGAGCTCGTCAAGCACCACCTGTGGGTGCTGTGGACGGACTACTTCAAGCCGCCGCACTTCGAGAAGTACCCCGAGCTGCACGACCTCTTCAACCGCGCCACCAAGGCGGCGGGTGCGTCGGGCACCAAGGGCTCGATGGACCCGGCGACGGGGCAGCAGCTGCTGGACCTGATCGCGCAGATCGACAAGATCTTCTGGGAGACCAAGCAGGGCTGAGTCCGGAGCCTTGTGAACGACGCTGGCCTGCGAATTCGTTCGCGGGCCAGCGTCGTTTTGCGTCTGCGGGTTGTTCGACGACCTATGCGCCCCAGAGTCGAGCGCCAGGAGGTCATTCTCCCCTGTTGTCGGCGTCGCGTTCGTTCTGCCGCAGCTTGTTCCACGTCGACGTGAGCTCGGCCCGGATGCGCGCGACGCGCACCCCGAAGGCCTCGCGGATCTCCCGGGCATCCACCTCGTCGGGCTCGCCGTGGTCGTGGGGCTCGGAGGTCATGGCGAGCGGGGTACCTCGAACGGAGACTCCCCCAAACGTGGTCGCGGCCACTCCTTAGGATCGAACAGGTGAGCACCCACCTCTACCTGCTGCGCCACGGCCAGACCGAGTGGTCCGAGAGCGGCAGGCACACGGGACGCACCGACATCGAGCTGACGCCCGAGGGCGAGCAGCAGGCACGCAGGGCGGGCGCCACGCTCGCCCGGCTCAGAGCGACGGACCAAGCGCCCGCGCTCGTGCTGACGAGCCCGCGGCAGCGCGCCACCAGGACGGCGGAGCTGGCCGGACTGGAGATCACGGCGACGACCGAGGACCTGGCTGAGTGGGACTACGGCGACTACGAGGGCATCACCACGCCGCAGATCCGCGAGCGCGTGCCGGGCTGGACCGTGTGGACGCACCCGATGCCCGGCGGCGAGACGCACGCGGAGGTGCAGGAGCGGGCCCGCAAGGTGCTCGCCGAGGTGCGCCGCGTCCTGCCCGGTGGTGACGTGGTGCTGGTCGGCCACGGCCACTTCAGCCGCGTGCTGATCGCCGCGTGGCTGGGGCTGGCGCCCGACCAGGGCGTCCACTTCGGACTGGACCCGGCCGGCACCTGCCAGCTGGGCGACGAGCGGGGCGACCCGCAGGTGCGCAGGCTCAACGTGCCTGCCTGGGAGGTGTGATGATCCGCAGGGTGGAAGCGCGCGACGTCGACGCGGTCGTGCGGCTGGTGCACGAGCTCGCGCTCTACGAACGGGCGCCGGAGCAGTGCCACCTCACGGCCGAGCAGCTGCGGACGGCGCTGTTCGGCGAGCACCCCGCGCTGTTCGGGCACGTGGCCGAAGTGGACGGTCAGGTCGTCGGCATGGCGTTGTGGTTCCTCAACTTCTCGACGTGGGACGGCGTGCACGGCATCTACCTCGAAGACCTCTACGTCACGCCGGAGCAGCGCGGCAAGGGCCTCGGCAAGCAGCTGCTGGAGGTGCTCGCGCGGGAGTGCGTCGAGCGCGGGTACACCCGGCTGCAGTGGTGGGTGCTCAACTGGAACGAGCCGTCGATCGGGTTCTACAAGTCGCTGGGTGCCGTCCCGATGGACGAGTGGACGGTGATGCGGGTGGCCGATCACGCGCTGCGGGAGCTCGGCGCTGCACGCTGAAGGTTGACGGAAGGTCTCGAAAGGCTCACGAAACGGGAATTCCACTGAGGACCGGTGCTCGGTGCTGGCAGCGTCCCGCGTCGCCGATCCCCGGCAAATCCTGGAAGGACCTACCGTGTACGAAGACTCCGGCTCGAGCACCGGCTCCCTGATCTTCAGCCTCGTGTTCGCGGTGCTCGTCATCGCCGGCATGTGGGCGACGTTCAGCAAGGCCGGCAAGCCCGGCTGGGCCGCCATCATCCCGATCTACAACATCTACGTCTGGCTGAAGGTCGCCGGCCGTCCGGGCTGGTGGCTGATCCTGATGATCATCCCGCTCGTCAACCTCGTGATCTCGATCATCGTGTCGCTCGACATCGCGAAGTCGTTCGGCAAGAGCGGCGTGTTCGGGTTCTTCGGGCTGTGGCTGTTCGGCTTCATCGGCTACCCGATGCTCGGCTTCGGCAGCGCGCAGTACCAGGGCCCGGCCGCGGCCGGCGGCGCCTACCGGGGCTGACGCGGCAGCAAACGACCAGGCCGGGCCCACCCCTGGGGCCCGGCCTTCGCCGTTCCCGCCGGAGGAGGAGCCGCGCGCCGTGACGGGCTTCTGGGTCGAGCGCTACCTGCTCGTCAGTCCCGGATGAGCGCGACGGCACCGTAGGTCGACGCGTCGGCCGCCGCCGAACCGCCGGGCAGCTCACCGTCGGCCCGCCAGTGCGCGGCGAGCACGAGGCCCGGTTCGAGCAGCTCCAGGCCGCAGACGAACTCCTCGACGTCCTGCTTCGTGCGCGGCACGAGGGGCGTCTGCAGGCCGTCCGCCAGGGTCACGAGCTTGTCGACGAGCTCGGGTTCCACGTCGCGGGTCAGGTGGGTCAGCGCCAGCACGCTCCCCCCGCTCACCGCGGCCCGGTAGCGCGCGACGACACCGGTGGGGTCCTCGTGGACGTACGGGAGGATGCCGATCATCAGGACGGCCACCGGCTTCTCGAAGTCGAGCAGGCGGCGGGTCTCCCGGTCGCGCAGCACGGCGCCGACGTCGCAGATGTCGGCCTGGACGATGGCGGCGTTGAGGTTCTCGCGCAGCATCGTGCGGGAGTGGGCGACGGCGACCGGGTCGCGGTCCACGTACACGACGTGGCACGAGGGGTCGACGGCCTGGGCCACCTCGTGGACGTTGCCGACGGTCGGGATGCCGCTGCCGAGGTCGAGGAACTGGCGGATGCCGAGGTCCTCGGCGCAGAAGCGCACCACCCGGCGGGAGAACGACCTGATCGTGCGGGCCATCTCGGCGATGGGGAACTGCTTGATCGTCTCCTCGGCGAGAGCCCGGTCAACCGCGAAGTTGTGGGCGCCGCCGAGGTAGTAGTCGAAGAGGCGCGCCTCGTTGGGTCGTTCGGAACTGCTGCCTGTCGTCACCCGCTGCGGGCCGTCCTGCACTGCGCACCTCACCCTGCTCCCGAGCGGCGCGAACGCTGGCAGCACGGTAGCTGGCTACTCCGTTCGTGTCCATCCACCATTCGTGAACACGCTCGGTGACATACGCACGTGCTTCCACGTGACACGCGGGAGCCCCGCGTTCCCCTGAGAGGAACGCGGGGCCCCCGCGTTACTTCGGGATCAGACGCCCGCGTACTGGCGGATCCAGGAGCGGTACACGCCGACGTGGGTGTAGTTGGACCGCGTCGAGCGGTCCGACGTCGAGGCGACACCGACCTGCTTGCCGTTGGAGAACATCGGGCCACCCGAGTCACCGCCGGCGGCGATGCCGTCGACGCGGGTCACGGCCACCGCGGTGCCACCGCGGTAGTCACGACCGTTGACCGACGTCACGCGGGTGTTCGCGACCTTGAGGTAGCGCGACTGGCAGTTGATCTCCGGCTGGTTGGTGCAGGTGGCACCCCAGCCGTAGAGCTGCACGGTGTTGCCGTTGGCCACGTCCGACGTCGTGCCGAGCGGCGCGAACGGCGCCGACATCGACGTGCCGACCCGCGCGAGCGCGAGGTCGGCCGACGGGTGCTTGATGATCTGGGTCGCGGTGACCAGCTGGCCACCGGACGTCTGGTCCAGGCTGCCCGCGCGGAACGTGTACGTGCCGCTGCCCGAGACGCAGTGCTCAGCGGTCAGGATCCACTGAGGTGCGATCTTCGTGGCGGAGCAGTTCTCCCGCCCGTTGAAGAACAGGCGGGCGGCGTACGGGAAGTTCTGCGCGTAGCTGCCGCCGATGATCATCGGCGACATGCTCGGCTCTTCCGGCGCGGCCGTGGCCGTCGCCGTCATGGGTGCGAGGGAAAGCGCCGCCAGGAAAGCGCTCGCGATCGCGGTCTTGAAACGCATGGTTGGTCACCTCGTGAGTGCAGGGAGTGGTTAAGCAACCACCGACAGCTTCACCCGACTGCGTGACCGTGACCACCCTCCGTTAGTCGGCTTTGTCTTCTTCGACGCTCGGCAAACCGAGCGCCCACTCCCGGCCGTCGCGGGTGAAGAGCAGGACGAGCACCACGACGCAGTAGATGCCGCCCAGAGATCCGATGAGCGGCTGTTCGGACGGGCCGTAGGCGTACCAGGCGCAGCCCAGGAGCAGCAGCTGCGTGACGATCACGGGCGTGCGGGCGCCGTGCCGGCCGCGGAACAGCATCACGCAGGCGAAGATCACCCCGCCGAACCACAGCACGAGCACACCGGCGGCTCCGAGCACCGGACCTGCGGAGGGAGCGCCCTGCAGCACCCGCAGGACGAGCGCGCCGGCCAGCGCGATGCCGCCGAGCCCCTGGACGAAGGTGAGTGCGGCGGCGGTCCGCACCGCGCGCGGCGGGGCCGGGGTACCGGTAGTCACAGGCGACCTTTCCTCACGTTCTGTACTGGTCACGGATCGTAGGCCACCCGGTTGGAGGGCTCTGCGAGCCCGCCGGGAGGGGGAAGATCAAGGGGCCTTCAGCGAGCCGGCGGTCGTCCGGGGTGCACTCGCCTGCGGGCTCGGCGCGGTGCGAGCGGAGGGAGATCTACGCCACTTTCGTGAGGCTGGAGTCGCTCCGAGGGAGGACATGCGAACCGCGAGCGGTCACGCATTGTCCTACCCTCAAGTGGTGCGCGCTCTTCTCGTGGTGAACCCCCAGGCGACTACAACGACGCCGGCGGGTCGCGACGTGCTGGCGCACGCACTCGCCTCCGACGTGAAGCTGGAGATCGTCCAGACCTCCTACCGCGGCCACGCGCTCGACGCGGCCGCCCAGGCGGTCAAGGACGGGTTCGACCTGGTCATCGCCCACGGCGGCGACGGAACGGTCAACGAGGTCGTCAACGGCATCCTGCTGCACGGCCCCCGCCCCGACACCCCGATGCTGGGCGTCGTCCCCGGCGGTTCCGCGAACGTCTTCGCGGGCGCGCTGGGCATCCCGCGCGACCCCGTCGAGGCCACGCACGTCCTGCTGCAGGCCATCGAGAACGGCACGACCCGCCGCATCGGCCTCGGCCAGGTCTTCTCCGACGTCATCGGACGTGACGAGGGCCGCTGGTTCACCTTCAACGCGGGCATCGGCCTGGACGCCGACGTCGTGGCCGGTGTCGAGGCCAAGCGCGCCCGCGGCCGCAACGCGAGCCCGGCGCTCTACCTGGCGGTGGCGCTCAAGGCGTACGCGAGGCTCGTGCGCACGCCGGAGCGCTTCACCGTCGAGGTGCCGGACGAGCCGCAGTTCGACGTCGGCATGGTGTTCGTGTCCAACACGGACCCGTGGACGTACTTCGGGGACAACGACATCCACCTGAACCCGAGCACCTCGTTCGACAACGGGCTGGGCCTGTCGGCGCTCACGACATTGCGACCGCCGACCGTTGCGCGCTACATCACACAGGTGCTGGCCACCGGGAACCCGAAGAGTCCGAAACTCGTGCGGCGCGATGACGTCGAATATGTCAAAGTGAAGAGCGAGGAACCCGCCAACCTGCAGGTGGACGGCGACTTCCTCGGCACGACGACCCAGGTGGAGTTCCGAGCGGTTCCCCAGGCGTTGACCGTAGCTGTGTGACGCAGGGCGAACTCGACGGTCCGTGATCGTTCTGTAACCGTCTCGCTACCCATCCGGGATGTAGAGCAATCGAGTGACAGCAGAGCGTGAAACCCCAGGTGAACGCTGTCGATCTTTTGGGTGAGTTCACTCACCGGGTTGGTGCCAACCCCTTGACATCCCAGCCGTTCGTGAAAGCATTCACAAGCACCCCAAAACGACCGCTGACAACCGGCGTGCCTTTGTGCGCGCCAAGGCTGAGGAGTAGTTCCAATGGACTGGCGCCACCGCGCGATCTGCCGCGACGAGGACCCCGAGCTGTTCTTCCCCGTTGGGAACAGTGGTCCCGCGCTGCTTCAGATCGCCGAGGCGAAGACCGTCTGCCGCCGTTGCCCCGTCGTCTCCGACTGCCTCGCGTGGGCACTGGAGAGCGGCCAGGACGCCGGCGTCTGGGGCGGGATGAGCGAAGACGAGCGTCGCGCTCTCAAGCGCCGCAACGCTCGCACGCGCGCCCGCAGCAACGCCTGAGCAGGCTGTTCGCCGCGACAAGCACACATAGAGAAGAACCCGACACCGTGCCAGGTGTCGGGTTCTTTTCTTGTTTGCACACCCTCCCGCATGACCACGTGAGACCGCTGAGGCTGGTCGTCACGTGTGCACGAGGCCAGTTTAGCGCCGCCCCCGCAGCGGCACGCGCAGGACCGCCTCTGTACCGCCTCGGGGCCTCCGTCGCAAGCTCAACGAGCCCCTCAGTTCGGAGTCGACGAGGGTCCGCACGATCTGCAGACCGAGACGATCCGTGCGTTCCAGGGAGAAACCGGGCGGCAGGCCCTTGCCGTCGTCGGAGATCGTCACGTCGAGCCACTTCGCCGAGCGCTCGCTGTGCACGACGACCTCCCCGCGCTGGCCAGGGGCGTAGGCGTGCTCGAACGCGTTCTGCACGAGCTCGGTCAGCACCATGACGAGCGGGGTCGCGATCTCCGAGGAGACGATGCCGAACCCGCCCTCGCGGCGCACCTTCACCTGGGTCTCGGTGACGGCGACGTCGCCCATCATCGGGATGACCTTGTCGATGACGTCGTCGAGGTCGACGCGTTCGTCGACGGACATCGACAGCGTCTCGTGCACGAGCGCGATCGAGGTGACCCGGCGCACCGACTCGGCGAGCGCCTCCTTGGCCTCCGGGTTCGACAGCCGGCGCGACTGCAGCCGCAGCAGCGCCGCCACGGTCTGCAGGTTGTTCTTGACCCGGTGGTGGATCTCGCGGATCGTCGCGTCCTTCGACATCAGCGCGCGGTCGCGGCGGCGGACCTCGGTGACGTCGCGGCACAGCACGATCGCGCCCGCCGCCTGACCCCGTGGCCGAAGGGGCAACGACCGGAAGAGGACCGCGGCACCGCGGCGCGACTCGGCCTCCATGCGCATCGACGGCTGCCCGTCGAGCGCCTGCCGGATGCGCTGGGCGACCTCGGTCGCGTCGAACGGGTCACCGATCAGGCTGCGGGTCAGCGGCGCCAGGTGCACGCCGACCAGGTCGGACGCGTGCCCCATGCGGTGGTAGGCCGACAGCGCGTTCGGCGAGGCGAACACCACCGCACCGGACGGGTCGAGCCGGATCAGGCCGTCACCGACGCGCGGGCTGGTGTGCACGTCCGGCGACGGTTCGGGCGCGGGGAACGTGCCGTCCGCGATCATCTGGCACAGGTCGGCCGCGCTGCCCAGGTAGGAGATCTCCAACGGCGACGGCACCCGCGGCACGGCCAGGTTCGTGCTGCGGCTCAGCACCGCGATGACCTGCGTGCCCAGCCGCACCGGGATGGTCTCGCGCCGCACCGGCACGCCCAGGTGCCAGCGGGGGTCCTCCTCGCGGCAGATCCGCGACTCGTCCATCGCCCGGCGCAGCTGCGGGTGCTCGTCCGAGCGCACCTCGCTGCCGACCACGTCCTCGGGGTGGGCGGTGGGCGCCGTCGTGGGCCGGGCCTGGGCCACGCACAGGAAGACGTCGTCGTCCAGCGGCACCCACAGCAGGAAGTCCGCGAACGAGAGGTCGGAGAGGAGCTGCCACTCCGCCACCACCAGCTGGAGGTGGTCGGCGGCGGCGCCGGAGAGCTTGGTGTGCTCGGCCAGCAGGTCCGTGAGAGTAGACAGAACTCCTCCATGAGAAACTGGTCGGTGAAGCAGTTCTGATCCTAGGAGACACCCATGTCGAAGCGTGCTCGCAAGCGCCGCGACCGCAAAAAGGGCGGCGCCAACCGAGGCAAGCGCCCCAACGCCTGAGTGCTGCGAAAAGGCCTGGCCACCACGACGGTGACCAGGCCTTTTCGTTGTTCTGGGGCGGTGTTCGAGGCGCTCAGTCCTCGGTGCGGATCTCCACGATCGTGGCCCGGATGCGCGCCTTCAGGTCGGCGGGGGCGTAATCGCCGCCACACTTGCGCGCGAGCAGCGCCTTGAGGTGCTCCTCCAGCCCGAACTGCTCCAGGCACGGGTGGCACTCGTCGAGGTGGGTCTGCAGTGCCGCGCGACGACCCTGGTCGCACTCCTGGTCGAGGAACAGCCAGACCTCGGACAGGACCTCGGAGCAGTCGGTCTCGTGGG
The DNA here is from genome assembly GCF_040647275.1 of Lentzea sp. NPDC042327. Lineage (NCBI taxonomy): Bacteria > Bacillati > Actinomycetota > Actinomycetes > Pseudonocardiales > Pseudonocardiaceae > Lentzea > Lentzea sp. NPDC042327. The sequence continues at coordinate 98,721 of NZ_JBEZBX010000009.1, read as the reverse complement.
GTTCGCCGCAGTTCATGACGCGTCTCCGTTGCCACCGTTGCCACCGCGGAGGAAGCCGCGCTCGCGTGCGGTGTCCGCGAGCAGGTCGCGGAGCTGGCGACGGCCCCGGTGCAACCGGGACATCACCGTGCCGATCGGGGTGCCCATGATGTCTGCGATCTCCTTGTACGCGAAGCCTTCGACATCGGCGAGGTAGACCGCGATCCGGAACTCCTCCGGCAACCGCTGCAATGCTTCCTTCACGTCGCTGTCAGGCAGGTTGTCGAGTGCCTCGACCTCCGCGCTGCGCAGCCCGGCCGAGGTGTGGCTCTCCGCCTGCGCCAGCTGCCAGTCCGTGATCTCCTCGGTCGGCTGCTGGATCGGCTGGCGCTGCTTCTTGCGGTAGCCGTTGATGTAGGTGTTCGTCAGAATCCGGTACAACCAGGCCTTGAGGTTCGTGCCCTCCGAGAAGGACGCGAACGCCGAGTAGGCCTTGAGGTAGGTCTCCTGGACGAGGTCCTCGGCATCCGCCGGGTTGCGGGTCATGCGCAACGCCGCCGAGTACAGCTGGTCGAGCATCGGCATTGCATCGCGCTCGAAACGCGCGGCGCGCTCCGCCGTCGTCTCCGTCGTGCCGGTGGCGGGCACCGCGCTCCCTTCCCACAGGTCCTGGGTCGGTGCTGACTCTACGCGGGGCCGCTCGAGCGTGTTCGTAGCCACGTCCTGACCAACACGGACGTGCTGGTAGTAATTCCGCATGGCCGGACGTGGGACCCCCGCCACAGCGCTGCTGGACAAGCAGCGGGTGGCGCACACCTTGCACTCGTACGAGCACGACCCCCGCCACGAGTCGTACGGGCTGGAGGCCGCGGAGGCGCTCGGCCTGGTGCCGGGCCGTGTGCTCAAGACCCTGGTCGCCGAGGTCGACGGCAAGCTCGCGGTCGGCGTCGTGCCGGTGACGGTGCAGCTCGACCTCAAGGCGCTGGCGGCGGCGTTGAAGGGCAAGAAGGCGAAGATGGCCGTGGTCACCGACGCCGAGCGCGCCACCGGGTACGTCGCGGGCGGGATCTCGCCGCTCGGGCAGAAGAAGCGCCTCCCGGTCGTGGTGGACGCCTCCGCGCTGGAGTTCGAGACGGTGTTCTGCAGCGCGGGCCGGCGCGGGCTCGAGGTGGAGATCGCGCCGGCCGAGCTGGTGCGGCTCACGGGCGCCGTGGTGGCCTCGATCAGCGCCTAGCACGTTCCGGTCTCGGCAACGGTCAGCTGACCGGCCAGCCGATGTTCGTGAACTGCACGGGCGTGCCGATCCACGACGGCCACGCCGTGGTGACCCTGGCACCGAGGCTGCCCTTGCCCGGCAGGTCGAACCGGATGAACGCCGGGGTCACGGTGTCGCTCTTCTTCGGCGAGCCGACGTAGGCCACGGCGCTGAAGATCCCGTGGACCGTCGCCTCGGTGTACGGGCCCTGGCCGCCGGTCAGCGGGACGTCGAGGTCCCGGCCCTCGGCGTCGAGGAACCGCACGTTGCTCAGGCTGCCGCCGATCGTGCAGGTGACGCCCTCGACGGCCGCGAACCTGATGACGTGCCCCTTGTTCGGGCTCGTCGTCGGACGCATGTCGTGGGCGGTGATCACCAGGTCGTCGCCGGTGCACCACGGCGTCTCGGCCTGCGCGGGAGTGCCCGCGGCGGCCAGGAGGGCGGCACCGGCCAGTGCGACGGCGGTCGGACGGATCTTGTTCACGAGTTCTCCCCGATCATGTGGCGTTCGTCTACTTCCAGGTGAACGCCGCAGAGCCCCGATCGGTTGTCATTCGCCCGTTCGGCCGTCGACCGCCTCGCGCAACAGGTCGGCGTGGCCGTTGTGGCGGCTGTACTCCTCGACCATGTGCGTGAGGATCCAGCGCAGGCTCACCGTGCGGTCGTCGCCGCGCCACGGCTTGCGCTTGGCCGCCTGGCCGAGGTCGCCGGTCGCCAGCGCCTCCTCGACGGCCTCGCGGGAACGGCCGACCTCGTCCTGCCACAGCGCGAGGAGCTCCTCCGGCGCGTGGTCGGCGGCCGAGTGCCAGTCCCAGTCGTGGTCGGCCTTCCAGTCCACGCTCTTCCACGGCTCCAGCGGCTCGCGGTCGTGCAGCACGACGTGGAACCACTGCTGCTCGACGTACGCGAGGTGCTTGACCAGGCCGCCGAGGGTCATCTCGGACTTGGCGGTGGTCATGGCCAGCTGCTGGGCGGTGAGGCCCTCGGTCTTCCACGCGAGGGTGGCGCGCTGGAAGTCGAGGAACCCGGTCAGGGTGGCGAGCTCGTCGCCGTCGGTCGGAGGTTCTGGTCTGCCCTGCTCGTCGAGAACGGTCATGGGGCGGGACAGTAACGGCGCGACCCCGTCCCAGCAGGTGATTCAGTCGAGCGGCCGCAGCACGCGGTCAAGCCACTCGCCCACGCACCGGCCCACGTCCGCGATGGAGGCCTTCAGCGAGTGGTCGCCGTTCAGCAGCACGACCTCGCGGTGCGGGGCGCGCACCGGGCGGCCGAACGGGTCGTTCTCGCCCTGCACGACCAGGGTGGCGACCTCGACGCCGTCCAGCTCGGCCATCCGGGACTTCTCCGGCTTGCCCGGCGGGTGCACCGGGAACGCCAGGCACAGCACCGCCACGGCCTGGCCCTCGACGCTCGTCCGGCACGCCACGCGGGCGCCCGACGACCGGCCGCCGAACACCAGCGGCAGGCCGTCGAACCAGCGTTCGCCCAGGTCGTCGACCACCGCGAGCCACGCCGTGTCGAGCTGGCCCGCCGGCGCGGGGGCACGGCGGCCGGCCACGCGGTAGGGCTGTTCGACCAGGGCCACGTGCACGCCGACGGAGTTCGCGGCGTGGCACGCGGCCACCAGGTCGGGTGCCTCGACGCCGCCGCCGGCGCCGTGGCCGAGCAGCAGCGCGGCCCGCGGTTCGTGGGCGCAGTGCAGGGAGGCCCGTGCGGGGCCGTGCGGCGTGTCCACCGACAGCGTCGTCACGACAGCTCGACCGCGGTGGGTGCGGGCGTCCCGTCCTCGGTGAGCGAGACGCGGTCCAGCAACGACGGGTTGTTGTTCTTCACGCTGTTCACCGCGGTGGAGACCGGGCGCAGCTCCAGCGCGTCGACGATCGACGGGTCCGGCGCGAGCAGCCCGCTCGGGTCGAGCGAGGACGGGTCGAGCCACGCCGACCAGCGGTCGGGCGGCAGCAGCAACGGCATCCGGTGGTGCACCTCGGTCAGCGCGCCGATGGCGTCCGTCGTCAGCACCGCGCACGTCACGGTCGGGACGTCGTCCTTCCACCACACGGACCAGATGCCCGCCAGCGCGAGGGACGAGTCGTCCCCGAGCGTCATGAAGTACGGCTGCTTGCGGCCCTCGCCCGGCTGCCACTCGTACCAGCCGGTGGCCGGGATGATGCACCGGCGCTTCATCGCCGACTGCTTGTACGCGGGCTTGGACAGCACGGTCTCCGCGCGGGCGTTGATCATCTTCGCCGCGCCGGAGAGGTCCTTGGCCCAGTGCGGGACGAGGCCCCAGCGCATCACGCGGATGCTGCGCTCCAGGTCCTCGTCCTCCGGCTTGCGCTCGACCACCGCCATGACGTGCTTGGTGGGAGCGATGTTGTAGTCCGCCCCCGGCGCCTCGTCGCCGGTGGCGTCCACCGCTTCGAACTCGGCCGCGAGCAGCGCCGGGTCCTTGGTGGAGGCGTACCTACCACACAAAACCGATCACCTCCGAAGTCGCAATCGTCGCACGTCGGGAACACCTGTGCGAGCCGCCCTCGACGCCGTGCGGGATCATTCCGGGCATGACTCAGCACTGGTCAGCCCCCAGCGCGTCCGGCCCAGTCCACTCCACGGTGCCGGTGCCCGGCTCGAAGTCGATCACGAACCGCGTCCTGGTGCTCGCGGCACTGGCCGACGGGCCGTCCGCGGTGCACGCGCCGTTGCGCAGCCGCGACACCGTGTTGATGGTGAAGGCGCTCACGTCGCTGGGCGTCGGGATCATCGACCGGGAGGACGGCGGCTGGGACGTCACGCCGGGCGCGTTGCGCGGACCGGCCGACGTCGACTGCGGGCTCGCGGGCACGGTCATGCGGTTCCTGCCGCCGGCCGCCGCGCTGGCCGAGGGCGAGATCAGGTTCGACGGCGACCCGCACGCGCGGGTGCGCCCGATGAGCACGGTGCTGGACGCGTTGCGCGCGCTCGGTGCGGACGTCGAGGGTGACGCGCTGCCGTTCACGTTGCGCGGCAGCGGTTCGCTGGCCGGTGGCGAGGTCACGATCGACGCGTCGGGCTCGTCGCAGTTCGTGTCCGGGCTGCTGCTGTCGGCGGCGCGCTACGACAAGGGCGTGACGGTGCGGCACTCGGGCCGGCCGGTGCCCTCGTTGCCGCACATCGACATGACGGTGCAGACGCTGCGCTCGGTCGGGGTCGCGGTGGAGACCGACGGCACCAGCGCGTGGCACGTCGAGCCGGGCCCGATCGCGGCGCGGACGTGGCACGTGGAGCCGGACCTGTCGAACGCGACGGTGTTCCTCGCGGCCGCCGCGGTGACCGGGGGCCAGGTCACGATCCCGCACTGGCCCGCGCGGACCACCCAGCCCGGTGACGCGGTGCGCGGCATCCTGGAACGCATGGGCTGTGCGGTCGAGGTGTCGGAGGAGGGGCTCACCGTGCGCGGACCGGCTGAGCTGTCCGGAGTGGACATCGACCTGCGCGACGAGAGCGAGCTGACGCCGACGGTGGCGGCGCTCGCGACGGTGGCACGCGGCCGCACGCAGATCCGCGGTGTCGCGCACATCCGCGGCCACGAGACGGACCGCATCGCCGCGCTGGTGAACGAGATCAACGCGCTGGGCGGCAACGCCTCCGAGACCGAGGACGGGCTCGTGATCGAGCCGGCACCGCTGCACGGCGGGGTGTGGAAGGCCTATGCCGACCACCGGATGGCCACCGCGGGCGCGATCATCGGGCTGGTGGTGCCGGGCGTCTCGGTCGACGACATCGGGTCGACGACCAAGACGATCCCCGACTTCCCGGGGATGTGGGACGCGATGCTCGGCGGAGGCGCGTAGCAGTGGGCAAGCGGGACTGGCGCAAGCTCGACGAGTCGGACGTGCGGGTGCGCCCCGGCAAGGGGACGCGGCCGCGCAGCAAGATCAGGCCGGAACACGCCGACGCCGAGATCGCGATGGTGATCGGCGTCGACCGCGGCCGCTGGACGTGCGCGTTGGAGTCCGGTGTGGTCGTCACGGCGATGCGTGCGCGTGAGCTCGGCCGCACGCCCGTGGTGGTCGGCGACCAGGTCGGCATCGTCGGTGACACCTCCGGCCAGCCGGACACGCTGGCCCGCATCGTGCGCGTCGAGGAGCGGACCTCGGTGCTGCGCAGGACCGCCGACGACACGGACCCGTTCGAACGCGTCGTCGTCGCGAACGCCTCCCAGCTCATCATGGTCGTCGCGCTGGCCGATCCTCCGCCGCGCACCGGTTTCATCGACCGGTGCCTGGTCGCCGCGTACGCCGGTGGCCTGGAACCGGTGCTGTGCCTGACGAAGTCCGACCTCGCGTCGGCCGACGACCTGCTCGCGCTCTACACCGAGCTGGACGTGCCGGTGCTCGTGACCCGGTCCGACGAGGAACCGGCCGAGCTGCGCGAACGCCTGCGGGACACGGTGTCCTGCCTGATCGGCCACTCAGGTGTCGGCAAGTCCACCCTGGTCAACAAGCTCGTCCCGGACGCGAACCGCGCGGTCGGCGTCGTCTCCGGCGTCGGCAAGGGCAGGCACACCTCGACCCAGGCCGTCGCGCTGCGGCTGCCCGGCGGCGGCTGGGTGGTCGACACCCCCGGCATCCGCTCGTTCGGCCTCGCGCACATCACGCCGGACGACATCGTGAAGGCCTTCCCCGACTTCGCGGAGGCCGCCGAGGAGTGCCCGCCCGGCTGCGGCCACCTGGGTGCCCCCGAGGACCCCGGCTGCATGCTCGACGAGCTCGTGCCGGACGCGCCGGGCCGGTTGACGTCGTTGCGCCGCCTGCTCGCCTCCCGGGCCGGGCTGGACGACCACACGGACTGAGCTCCGACCCCCGTGACCGACTGCAGAGGAAGTGGATGAAGCGAGTTCTGGCCCTGGTGCTGCTGCTGAGCGCCTGCGGTGGCGACCCCGCTCCCCCGAAGTTCACCGACACCGACCCGTGCACGCTGCTGCGGGACGGTGACCTGGGCTCGTTGTCCGGTACCGCGAAGGGTGAGCGCGAGTGCACGTTCTCGTTCGGCTCGGCAACGGTGACGCTGAAGCTGCTGGAGGCGAAGTTCGAGCAGGAGTCGGCGCGGCTGCAGGCGAACGGCGGCTACGGCGCGGTGGTCGAGGACCGGCCGATGACCCGCCGGTGCGCGTCGTCGGCGTGCGAGGCCGTGGTGCAGGTCCGCGAGGGTGAGCTGCTCGGGCTGACCGTGACCAAGCAGGGCGAGGACGACAACGTGCTCGGGCAGACCACGCAGGGACTGGCGCTGAAGGCGTTGGAACGGCTGCCTGCCACGGGCTGAGCTGCCACGGGCTGAGCTGTCATGAACCGGGCTGTCACGAATCGGCAGCCTGTCCCGTCCACCGGTCATGAAGGTCTTCGTGATCGGTGCGACGGGTGTGCTCGGGCGGGAAGCTCTGCCGCGGCTGCGGGAGGCGGGCCACGAGGTCGGGGTGCTCGACCGGCACACCACCTCGATGTTCGACGCCGGCCGGCTGACGGCCGCGCTGAGCGGCTACGACGCCGTCCTCAACCTCGCCACCCGCATCCCGTTGAGCGCCAGGGCCGTGCTGCCCGGTGCCTGGGCCGAGAACGACCGCATCCGCACGGAGGGCAGCGCGGCGGTGGCCGAGGCGGCGTTGCGGGCGGGCGTGGGCCGCGTGGTGCAGGAGGGCATCTCGTTCGTGTACGCCGACAGCGGTGAGCGGGAGCTGGACGAGAACGCTCCCATCGAGCCCGTCGGTCACATCGCCAGCTCGGTGACGGCGCAGCACAACGTCCTGCGCCACCCCGGCGGCGTCTTCCTGCGCTTCGGGATGCTGATGGGCGGCGCTGCCCAGTCGCCGCCCGTGCTAGTCGGCGACGGCTGGACGTCGGTCGTGCACCCCGGCGACGCGGCGGCCGCCGCCGTCGCCGTGCTCGGCGCGCCCGCGGGCGTCTACAACGTCGGCACGCCGGTCCTGAAGCGGGACCTGGGGATCACGCGGCTGCCGCGCGCGTTCGGGGGGCTCGCGGCGTCGTTGGCGGTGTTCGGGCGCTCGCAACGAGTCGTGAGCACCAAGCTCACCGCGGCGACGGGCTGGGTACCGCGGGCCCGCTAACCCATGTGCGGGTAGCCGTGGTGCATGGGCGGCACCAGCGTCTCCTTGATGGCACGCGGTGACGTCCACCGCTGCAGGTTGTAGATCGACCCCGCCTTGTCGTTCGTGCCGGACCCGCGCGACCCGCCGAACGGCTGCTGTCCCACGACCGCACCGGTCGGCTTGTCGTTGACGTAGAAGTTGCCCGCCGCGAACCGCAACGCGCGGTGGGCCTGTTCCACCGCAACGCGGTCACGCGCGAACACGGCACCGGTGAGCGCGTACGGCGTGGAGGTGTCGATGACGCCCATGATGTCCTCGTAGTCCGCGTCGTCGTAGACGTGCACGGCGAGGATCGGGCCGAAGTACTCCGAGGTGAAGATGTCGTGGTGCGGGTCGGTGCCCAGCAGCACCGTCGGGTCCACGAAGTAGCCGACCGAGCCGTCGCAGGTGCCGCCGGCCAGCACGTCGACGGAGGTGGACGCGGACGCCATCAGCAGTGCGTCTTTGTGCTTGGCGAACGCGCGGTGGTCGATCACGGCGCCGCCGAACACCGACAGGTCCCTGACGTCGCCGTACGCCAACGACTTCGTGACGTCGACGAGCTGGTCGCGCACACCGTTGTCCCACAACGACCGCGGAATGTACGCGCGGGACGCGGCCGAGCACTTCTGGCCCTGGTACTCGAAAGCACCGCGCACCAGACCGGTGACGAGGGCGTCGGGGTCGGCGGAGGCGTGGGCCAGCACGAAGTCCTTGCCGCCGGTCTCACCGACCACCCGCGGGTAGGCGCGGTAGTGGTCGAGGTTGCTCGCCATGGTCTGCCACAGCGCCTTGAACGTGCGGGTGGACCCGGTGAAGTGCAGTCCGGCGAAGAACCGGTCCCGCAGCGCCACCTCACCCAGCGCCTTGCCGTCGCCGGTGACGAGGTTGACCACGCCCGGCGGCAGGCCGGCCTCCTCCAGCAGCCGCATGGTGCAGTGCGCGGCGAGCTGCTGCGTCGGCGACGGCTTCCACACCACCGTGTTGCCCATCAGCGCCGGTGCCAGCGGCAGGTTGCCGGCGATGGCGGTGAAGTTGAACGGCGTGATCGCGACGACGAACCCGTCGAGCGGCCGGTGGTCCATCCGGTTCCACACGCCGGGGCTGGACGCCGGCTGCTCCTCCAGGACCCGGCGGCCGAAGTGGACGTTGAACCGCAGGAAGTCGATCAGCTCGCAGGCGGCGTCGATCTCGGCCTGCTGCACCGACTTCGACTGCCCGAGGACCGTGGCGGCGTTCAGCGTGTCCCGCCACGGGCCGGACAGCAGGTCCGCCGCTCGCAGCAGCACCGCGGCCCGTTCGTCGTACGGCAGCTCCTGCCACCCCGGTGCGGCGTGCTGCGCGGCCCTCATCGCCGCCGCGACGTCGGAGCCGGTGGCCTGCGCGGTCACCCCGAGCACGTGCCGGTGGTCGTGCGGCTGGACCACGTCGACGCGGTCACCGCCGCCCATCCGCTGTTCGCCGCCGATCGTCATCGTCAGCTCGTGGGTGGTGCCCTCCAGCTCCGCGATGCGGGCCTGCAGGGAGGCGCGTTCCGCGCTGCCGGAAGCGTAGGTGCGCACGGGTTCGTTGACCGGTTCGGGTGCAGCCGTCACGGCGTCCATTCCCCCATCGTGGCACGCGGTAGTAGGGTCCGTCGGGTGGCGCGGGTGACTGGCATCGGCGGGGTCTTCCTGCGTTCCCGGGATCCCGTGCGGCTGGCGGCCTGGTACCGCGAGAACCTCGGTGTGCCGATGAGCGAACGCGGCACCGTCACCTTCCACTGGCTCGACACCGCGACGTCGGACCGCCCCGGCACGACGACGATGGCGTTGTTCGCGCAGGACACCGAGTACATCGGCGAACCGCACCAGCGCACCATGCTGAACCTGCGGGTCGACGACCTGGAGTCGTTGATGGTGAAGCTGCGCGGCCGCGGCGTCGAGGTGCTGCCGGAAACCGAGGACTCGGAGTTCGGCCGGTTCGGCTGGTGCGTCGACCCCGAGGGCAACCGGATCGAGCTGTGGGAGCCCGCCGAGGGCATGTGAGTGGCGGTTTCCGCCGTGCTCAGGCCTGCCGCGCCGCGGCTTGGCGCCGCACGAGCTCGGCGACGTTGTCCGGCAACGTGGTCTCGAAGTCGGTCAGCTTCGCCCAGGCCGGCCGGATGACGATCCGGACCATGCCGTCGGTGTAGAGCGAACGGACGTCGGCCTCCCACTCGGCGCGCTGCTCCGGCGTCATGGACTTGGTCACCTGGAGGTACTCGGCCGGGATGTCGTCCACGGGGGCGAGCTCGGCCCTGCCGCGCACGGACAGGATCCGCGGCGGGAACGCCTCGGTGTCGATCGTCAGCGCGACGGCCGGGTTCGCGGCCAGCATCGCGAGCTTGCGGGCGTTCTTCGACGTGCAGATGACGATCTCGCTGCCGTTCCAGCAGAACCCGACCGGGAGGTTGCGGGGCGTGCCGTCCTGCGCGACGAACGCCAGCCGGGCGATGTCGCGGCCGAGCAGCTCCTGGCTCAGCGGGCGGTTCAGGACCTCGTCGACGTCGTGCTGGTTCATGGCGGCTCCGTCTCTCCGGTGTCGGACACCTCGGGGACGGAGCCGCTCACGGCACCTCTACCTCAGTTCGACGTGACCTGAGTCACATCAGCTCCAGCACGAACGCCAGCTCCTGCGCCGCGTACCAGGCCAGCTCGTGGTCCTCGGCGCTGCCCAGCGCGAACTCGGCATCCGGGTCGCCCAGGTCCGCCGCGTCCACGACCTCGGCGGCGGCGCGCACGTCGTCCTCGGCCTCGGCCGTGTCCAGGTGCACGGACGCGACGTCCTTCAACGTGAACGGGCCCACGACCTTCACCACCGAGAAGTCCAGGTCCGGGCGCAACGTCACGTCGTCCGCGTCCACCGCGACGACCGCGCGGCGCGGTTCCGACTTCTCGTCACCGGCCAGCAGCCGCAGCGACGCGCGGGCCGCGTCGAGCATCGCGGCGTACTCCAGCTCCTCGGTGTCGCCGGCGGCGTAGGACTCGCGCAGCGCCGGCGTCAGCGCGAACGCCGTGCCGCCCACCGGTGTGAGCTCGCCGCTGTCGACGAAGCTGCGCAGCATGGCCACCGTGGCCGGGATGTAGACCCTCATCACGCGCTCGCCGTCCCCATCAGTTCCTCCACCGACTCCTCGACCATGCTCGCGAGAACGTCCACATCGGACATGGCGTCGCGGTCGCCGTTCAGCCCGAAGTACACACCGCCGTCGTACGACGTCACCCCGATCGCCAGCGCCTGGTTCTTGGCGAGCGGCACGACCGGGAAGATCTCGGTCATTCTCGCGCCCGCCGCGTACAGCGGCACCTGCGGGCCGGGCACGTTGGTGACGATCACGTTGAACAGCCGGCGGCTGAACGAGCTGGCCGCCCGCGCGCCCAGCGCGTGCAGGGTCGGCGGCGCGAAGCCGGAGACCTTGACCAGCGCGTCGGCGGCCACCGACTGGCCGGACTCCAGGTGGGCGCGGGTCGCGTGGCTCACGTGGTGCAGCCGCACCACCGGGTTCGGCTCGCCGACCGGCAGGTCCACCAGGTAGGCGGAGACGTTGTTGCCCGAGTCGGGGTCGGTGTCGCGCACCGACATCGGCGTCATCGCGCGGATCGTGGTGCTGCCGGTGACGTTCTCACCGCGGCTGAGCAACCAGTTGCGGATCGCACCGGCCAGCGCCGCCAGCACCACGTCGTTCACCGTGCCGCCGTGGGCCTTGCGGATGGCGCGCAGGTCGTCGAGCTGGGCGCGCGCCACGGCGAACCGGCGCTGCGGCGAGGTGATCCGGACGTTCAGCGGGCTGCCGGGCGCCGGGCTCGCGGCGGTGTGGATGGCGGCGGCGACCGCACCCACGGCGTTGACGACCTTGCCGACCGTGGCGACGGTGTCCATCGCGGCGCTGCGCACGTTCTCCACTAGCTCGCCCGGCCGGTGCACGATGTCCGTGACGGCGTCGCTCACCAGCTGCAACGAGCTGGGCTCCGGCTGCGGCATCCAGAGGTTCTCGACGTTCGTGCGCGGCGACGGCGACACGTCCAGCATGACCTGGCCGATCTCCAGCGACGCGATGCCGTCGACCATGGCCTGGTGGGTCTTGGTGATCACGGCGAGCTGGTTCTTCGCCAGCCCCTCCACGAGGTAGCTCTCCCACAGCGGCCGCGAGTGGTCGAGCGGCCGCGACATCAGCCGCGCCACCAGGTCGTGCAGCTGCTTCTCGTTGCCCGGCTTGGGCAGGGCGGAGCGCCGCACGTGGTAGGTGACGTCGAAGTCAGGGTCGTCCACCCACACGGGCCGCGCGATGCGGCCGGGGACGTGCACGACCTTCTGCCGGTAGCGCGGCACGAGGCTCAGCCGCTGCTCGATGAGGTCGACGAGCTTGTCGTAGTCGAACCCCGCCTTGGGCCTGCGGAACACCGCCACGCCACCGACGTGCATCGGCGTCGTGGAGCCCTCCAGGTACAGGAACGAGGCGTCCAGCGCTGACAGTCGGTCCGGCATGCCCGCCAGACTAGTGCCGTTTCGCGTCCATGAGCTTTTCCAGCGCCGCCCGTTCCCGCGGATCGCGGTCGTGCCGCTCCAGCCGGATGCGCGCGGCCTCCGGAATCGCCTCCCGCGCCCGCGGGTCCACGTTGGCCATGAACGACCTGAGGAAGTTCCACCGCGTCAACCGGCGGGCCGTCGTCAGCCGCGCGACCGCCAGCGACACCCAGGACAGCGCTACGTCGAGCCGCCGGTCGCCCCTCATCGCGCAGGCCCAGTCGAGCACGACCGGTCCCTCCGGGCCGAGCACGACGTTGCCGGGGTGCAGGTCGAGGTGCAGCAGGTCGCCGTCGCCGGTGAGGAAGTCGGGGGCCCGCACCGCGTCCAGGCGGTGGTGCAGGTCGGCGAGCTCGCGGCCGAGCTGACCGGCGAGCCACGGCTTGCGGCCGATCTCCTCGGACATCCGCGGGCCGGGCACGTACTGCATGACGAGCTCGTCCGCCGTCGCGTCGTGCACCCGCGGCACGGGGATGCCGTGACCGCTCAGGTACAGCATCATCTCGGCCTCGCGCCGCAGGTCACGGCCTGTGCGCGTGCGTTTGACGAGCAGCCCGTCGGACCGGATGAACACGTCCGAGTCCTGGCCGCTCGCGAGGTGTTGACGTTGCGCGACGCTGCGCACACCTGACGTCATGTGACGATCATCATGCATATGATCCAAAGCACAAGGGCCGAACGGCTCTACTCGTGCTCTTCACCCGTTCGAGCCGGGCGTGCGGGGGCGTGCCGGGCCGTCTGGCACCCTCTTCGGCGTGGAGATCTCGCCCAAGGACCGCTTCGTCACCGTCTACGGCCGCAAGCCCGTGCTGGAGGCGCTGGACGACCCGGCGCTGTCGGTGGACAAGGTGGTGCTCGCCGACACCGCACGCGGCCCGGCGGCGCGCGAGATCCTGGACGCGGCCCGGTCGCGGGGCGTGCAGGTGCAGCGGGCGACCGCGCAGCGGGTGAAGGTGCTGGCGGGCAACGGCAAGCAGGACCAGGGCGTGCTCGCCGACGTCGTGGCGCCGCGGATGAAGCCGCTGGCGCTCGCGCTGGAGGAGGACGACCTGCGGTCCGTGCTGGTGCTGGACGGCATCACCACGCCGGCGAACGTCGGCATGATCCTGCGGACCGCGACGGCCGCGGGCATCGACGGCATCGTGGTGCCGCGCCGCGGCGTCGCCTCGATCGACCCGCTCGTGGTGAAGGCCTCCGCCGGGGTGGCTTTCCGCGCGCCCGTCCTGCGCTGCGGCACCGCGGCGGAGGCCTCCGCTCTCCTGCGCGCGTCCGGATATCCGCTCCACGCGCTCGATTCCCACGCGTCCGACACGATCTATTCCGCTGAATTCGCGGAACGGTCGGCATTCGTGCTCGGCAGTGAGACGTTCGGGATCACCGAGGACGTGCGCCCGCACATCACCTCGTGGCTTTCGATCCCGATGGCGGCGGGCGTGGAATCGCTCAACGTCGCCTCAGCGGCGGCCGTGCTCTGCTTCGAGCTCGTGCGGCGCGCCCAGGGCTGACCGCCTACAGCCAGTCGACGTGGTAGCCCTCGACCCACACCGGGCCGACCAGGCCGTCGCACCCGGCGATCGACGACCTCGCGCGCACGTGCCCGATCGTGCCGTGCTCGTCCCAGCTCGACAGCGTGGTCCGGCAGTGGGCGACGGCGCGGAAGTTGCCCGGCCAGCCGTCGTCGCAGAAGACCTCGACGCTGCGCCCGTCCCGCGGGAACTCCTCGCGGCAGCCGCGCTCCTGCGCCCGCGCAGGAGCCGCGACCGCCGAACCGACGGCGATGACGATCGCGGCACAAGCGGCAATTCTTCGCATTCGCTCTCCTGAGGATCAGCGGAACCAGGCCGCGTCGAAGTTATCCGGGGAGCGGAATGACCGGCAATTACGCCTCGGGGTGAACCCTCAACCGCGCAGCGCTGTCGCTAGCAGGATCTCCAGTTCCTCGAGGGTGGTCCGCGTCGACCGATGGTGGACGCCGACCATGCCCGCCTCGGCGGCGCCGCGGACGTTCACCGCGAGGTCGTCGACGAACACGCACTCGCCCGGTTCGAGACCGAGCTTCGCGGCCGTGAGCAGATAGATGCCGGCGTCCGGCTTCGCCAGCCCGACCTCGCCGGAGATGACCGCCGCGTCGAACAGCCCGTGCCAGTGCGCCGGCGGCTGCCACCACCCGTCCGCGTTGGACAGCAGCGCGGTCTTGAACCCCTGCTGCCGCGCCTTGCGCACCGCGGTGAGCAGCGGCGGTTCCGGCGGGTTGTCCTCACCGGGGTCGGTCAGGACGCCGCCGTAGTCCAGCACGAGGGCCTTCAGCATGGTCAGGACCGTACTACCCACTCCTTCGAGTGATGGGTGTCCTGATCGGCGCGCTGCGCCGCCGGTTTCGGCATGCCCCCAGTCGTTCGCCGCCTGCCCACCTACGAGCCGCCCGCCGGGGCGACTTTCGTGCCACGCCCCCGCGCACGCGGGTCGTGGCTGCCCGCACCGGAGCCACCGCCGCCGCCGCTCGACGCGGCCCGGCTGCTCACAGCCGTCCTGGAGGTGGTGGACGGCCGTCGCCCCGGTCGTTTGCTGCAACAGCTCACCCTGCCCGCGCTGGCCGCCCGCCTGGTCCGGTCGGTGCGCGTGCGGACCACCCGCCTGCTGCGGCCTCCTCGTGTCTGCCACCCAACCCGGTTCGCCGCCGAGATCGCCGCCACTGTGCGCCGCGACGAGCGCGTGCTCGCCGTGGCCGCACGCGCCGAGCACCACGACGGCCGCTGGCTGCTGACCACGTTCACAGTGCTGGAGTAACCCTCCCCGCTTCCGCGGAGGGCACGCGGGGACCTTTCGTACTCTCCTGCAGTACGAAAGCTCCCCGCGTGCGCTCCCCCAATTCCGCATGCCGGAAGTCACGCGGGCGCCCCGCGTTCCCTCCAGAGGGCACGCGGGGACCCCGCGTGCCCTTCCAGGTACACGCAGGGGCCCCGCGTTCCCCTGGGGGAAGCGCGGGGCCCCTGTGTGGCCGGTTGCTGCTAGCGCTTGCGGCGGTTGCCCTTCGCGGCCTGGCGGGCCGCCTCACGCCGCTCCTTGCGGGTGCCGCTCTGGGCGCCACCGCCGTTGTTCTCGTCGCTGTGCTGCTCGACGCCGCCGTCCTCGGCCGGGCCGCTGTAGCTCAGGTGCTGCTCACCGGGGCCACCGAGACCCTTGCCGCGCAGGGCGGGCGGGATCGCGTTGCCGGTGGCGAGCTGCGCCATCGCCGGACCCGCCGGGGCCGCCGGCTGCTGCTGCGCCTGCTGCTGGGCGGCCGCCGCGGCACGGGCGCGGGCACGGGCCCCCGTCGCGGGCAGCGGCTGCGGGGCCTGGCTCAGCAGGACCGGGACCTCCGGCTCCGGCTGGGGCTCCGGCTCCGCGGCCTCGACCTGCAGGTTGAACAGGAAGCCGACGATCTCCTCCTTCAACGCGTCGAGCATCGCGTTGAACATGTCGAAGCCCTCGCGCTGGTACTCGATGAGGGGGTCGCGCTGCGCCATGGCGCGCAGACCGATGCCCTCCTTCAAGTAGTCCATCTCGTAGAGGTGCTCGCGCCACTTGCGGTCGAGGACCGACAGCAGCACGCGGCGCTCCAGCTCGCGCATGGCGCCCTCGCCGACGCGGCCGTCGATCTCGGCCTCGCGCTCGCGGTAGGCCTTCAGCGCGTCCTCGACGAGCACCTCGCGCAGGTACTCGCGGCTGACGTCCTCGTCGGACTCCAGCAGCTTGTCCGGATCGACGCTCACCGGGTACAGCGTCTTGAGCGCCGTCCACAGCTTGTCGAAGTCCCAGTCCTCGGCGTAGCCGTCGGCGGTCGCGCCGTTGACGTACTCCTCGACCACGCTCTCGATCATGTGCTCGACCTGGTCCTTCAGGTCTTCACCCTCGAGGACGCGGCGGCGCTCGGCGTAGATCACCGTGCGCTGGCGGTTCATGACCTCGTCGTACTTCAGGACGTTCTTGCGGATCTCGAAGTTCTGCTGCTCGACCTGGGTCTGCGCGCTGCGGATGGCGCGGGTGACCATCTTGTGCTCGATCGGCACGTCGTCCGGCACGTTCAGGCGCGTCATGACCATCTCGACCATGGACGCGTTGAACCGGCGCATCAGCTCGTCCTGCAGCGACAGGTAGAACCGCGACTCACCGGGGTCGCCCTGACGGCCGGTGCGGCCGCGGAGCTGGTTGTCGATGCGGCGCGACTCGTGGCGCTCGGTGCCCAGCACGTAGAGACCACCGGCCTCGCGCACCTCGTCGGCCTCGGCCTTGCCCTGGGTCGTGAGCTCCTCGACGACCTTGGCCCACTCGGCCTCGTACTCCTCCGGCGTGGTCACCGGGTCGAGGCCGCGGTCGCGCAGCTCGTGGTCGGCGATGATGTCCGGGTTGCCGCCCAGCACGATGTCCGTACCGCGACCGGCCATGTTCGTCGCGACCGTGACGGCGCCCTTGCGGCCGGCCTTCGCGATGATCAGCGCCTCGCGGTCGTGGTGCTTCGCGTTCAGCACCTCGTGCGGGATGCCCTTGCGCACCAACAGCTTCGACAGGTACTCGGAGCGCTCGACGCTCGTCGTGCCGATCAGGACCGGCTGGCCCTTGGCGTGCTTCTCCGCGATGTCCTCCGCGACCGCCTCGAACTTCGCCTCCTCGCTCTTGTAGACGAGGTCGGGCTGGTCCTTGCGCTGCGGCGGGCGGTTCGTCGGGATCGGCACGACGCCCAGCTTGTAGGTCTGGTGGAACTCGGCCGCCTCGGTCTCCGCGGTACCGGTCATGCCGCCGAGCTTCTCGTAGAGGCGGAAGTAGTTCTGGAGGGTGATCGTGGCGAGCGTCTGGTTCTCCGCCTTGATCTCCACACCTTCCTTGGCCTCGATGGCCTGGTGCATGCCCTCGTTGTAGCGCCGCCCGGCGAGCACACGACCCGTGAACTCGTCGACGATCATGACCTCGCCGTTGCGGACGATGTAGTCCTTGTCCTTGGTGTAGAGCTCCTTCGCCTTGAGGGCGTTGTTCAGGTAGCCCACCAGCGGGGTGTTCGCCGCCTCGTACAGGTTCTCGATGCCCAGCTGGTCCTCGATGAACGAGACGCCCTGCTCGGACACGCCGACCGTGCGCTTGCGCTCGTCGACCTCGTAGTGCGTGTCGCGCTTCATCAGCGGGCTCAGCCGCGCGAACTCGACGTACCACCGGGCGCTCTGCTCCGCGGGACCACTGATGATCAACGGCGTGCGCGCCTCGTCGATCAGGATCGAGTCGACCTCGTCGACGATCGCGTAGTAGTGCCCGCGCTGCACGCACTCGTCCAGGCTCCACGCCATGTTGTCGCGCAGGTAGTCGAAGCCGAACTCGTTGTTCGTGCCGTAGGTGATGTCCGCGTTGTACGCCGCACGCCGCTGCTCCGGCGTCATCTCGGACAGGATCGCCCCGACCGTGAGCCCGAGGAACCGGTGGACACGGCCCATCCAGTCCGCGTCGCGCTTGGCGAGGTAGTCGTTCGTGGTGATGACGTGCACGCCGCGGCCGGCCAGCGCGTTGAGGTAGACCGGCATGACGGAGGTCAGCGTCTTGCCCTCACCGGTGCGCATCTCGGAGATCTGCCCGAGGTGCAGCGCCGCGCCGCCCATGAGCTGCACGTCGTACGGGCGCTGGCCGAGGGTGCGCTTCGCGGCCTCGCGGGCCACGGCGAACGCCTCCGGCAGCAGTTCGTCGAGCGACTCGCCCTCGGCGTGGCGCTTCTTGAACTCCTCCGTCTTCGCACGCAGCTCGGCGTCGGAAAGGTCGACCACGTCGTCTTCGAGGTGGTTGATGTGTGCTGCGATGTTGCGGAGGCGCTTGAGCATCTTGCCCTCGCCGGCGCGGAGCAGTCGGGACAGCACCATCTGGATAGACCTCATCACCTGTATCGCGGCGCGCCCACGTCGGACGCCTTTCCCCTGCCCATCGTAGGCAAGTCGCCAAGATGTGTGCACAGACACAGGCGGATTGCCGCGCCTGACCTGGTATTGGCAGGTCAGGCAGGCCGTTCTGCGATCTTCCGCAGACCACCTGCCGCCGGTGCCCCCATCTCGGCTACTGGTGTGGAGAACGCATGAGGCCCGTGTGAAGGTTCCTGGCGGCGCGAAGTTCACCTTGACGGTGAACGAACCGCGGTTGACAAGCCCGTTTGGTCCCGTTTGCGCCGTCGGCGGGTGGCCGGTGAACGCACACCGCCGCCCTCACGCGCGAGGGGCGCGAAGGGCGGCGGTGGTCGAAGGTGTGTGGTTTACCGGATCAGGCCAGCCTGATCACGCCGTAGTCGAATCCCTTCCGGCGGTAGACGACGCTCGGGCGACCGCTGTCGGAGTCGGCGAACAGGTAGAAGTCGTGTCCGACCAGTTCCATCTCGTAGAGGGCCTGGTCGACCGTCATGGGTTTGGCGGCGTGCTCCTTCTCGCGCACCACGCGTCCGGGCAACTTGTCCTCGAGGCCGTCGTCCCACCGCTGCGCGGGCACTTCCGCCATGCCCTCGTAGTCGGCCTCAGGTGCGTCGAGCACCGCGGTCTTCGCGCGGCGCGACGTCATGACCTGACCGTTCTGGTCAGCAGCGGGGGAGGTGTCCCCCAGCCCGCTTGTCGCTTCCGCCACCGAGATCGGGGCGCGGGCCCCGTGGTGGACGCGCCTGCGGTCGTGCGACCGGCGCAGGCGGTTCTCGAGCTTCGCGACCGCAGCGTCCAACGCGGCGTAGAAGTCACCCGCGCAGGCTTCGGAACGGACCACCGGTCCACGTCCCTTGCCGGTGATTTCGACCCGCTGGCAGTTCTTCGACTGGCGGCGGTTCGGCTCGTGGAAGAGTTCCACGTCGAAGCGGATGACCTTGCGGTCGTAACGCTCAAGCCGGGCCAGCTTTTCGGCGACGTGCACCCTGTAGTGATCGGGCACCTCGACGTTGCGGCCCTTGACGACGATGTCCATACACGACCTCCCTCGCTTTGCTGCGAGCTTTGGCTGGACTGATTTATCGAGCGCCGTGGCGATCTTGGATCGCAGATGTGTCGCAGAGGGTCGTCCTCGGCAGGTCTCACGGCGCCTGGGTCATGGGCTGTTCGCCTCCTCCCCGCGGGCCGGGAACGCTGATAGCGGTGCACGTTAGCTTGGGATTCACCGTCGCGTAAGCCCCCTTGCCGGGCGAACCGGCAGATTTTTCGGCGACTACGCAGCGCGACAACTCCCTGCCACAGCACGTGTTCCCAGCGTGGCACGAGCACCGCTCTCCGGCATCTCGCTCACCCGTAAGGCTCAGCGCGCGGCCACTACTCGACCGCAGCACCACTGCGTCGAACGGTTCCCAGCGCGGCCTCATACCCAGCCAACGGGTGACCACCGCGTCATGTTCCCGAAACTTCGAAGAGATCGATTCCGATGCCTCCGACTCCGGTCTAGATGCGACGGAACCGCGCTTTCTCCAACTGAACCGTTCCGTTTCGCTGACCGATCACGAGCGTGTCACGCCCGGCACGCCAGCGGTTTTCGCCCATTCGCGTACGAGCCCGGCGATCTCCACCACTGTCCGGCGAACCATGCGATTCCTCTGATAACCGCTGGTCAGCTCTACAAGTGAATAGGCGTTAACCGGAGCACCGAGCAGACAGCCGACATCGGGCGGTGCCAAACGCACCGCCTGCGGGGGTCACCGCACAGGGCCGCGCGACCAGCCCTAGCGCTCCACGCCCAGGGGCAGCGCTCTGCGGCGGCGCACGACACGGCGACGAAACACGGGTCTGTCCAACGTCGGGTCCAAACGTGCCACTCCGCAGTTCCGGATCTTCGGACAGGACGGGGCTCGCGACGACGACCTGGGGATTCCCGTCCAACCGGGACGAACCGGTGATCCACTGGCCGACACCAACTTCACCCTTGTGGGCGGTGCCGAAAGTCCCGGTCGAACCGTCAACCCCACGAACGCGCTGACGAAAGCGCCAGCACGGCCTGCGCGCGAACACCGGACGATCGCAACGCGCGGGCACATTCACCAGCCGTCGCACCCGTCGTGACCACGTCGTCCAGCAGCACAACTGTTCCCGGTGGGGGTCTGCCGCAAACGCGCACGCGCCCGTCCACGTTCCTCCTGCGCGCTCCCGGACCCAGCCCCACGGAGTCGGCCACGCCCGCCGTGAACGACAGGACCGGTGCCACGGCGGCGATCTCCACGGCCCGCGCGATTCTCACCATGTGGTCGCCCCCGCGTTCCTTGGCCGCCCCTGCCCGTGACGGCGCCGGCACCAGCACCCACGGCGCGGGCCCGACCGACACGAGCGCCGCGGCCACCACGGCGCCGAACCACGCCGCCAACGCCCGCGCACCCCGTTCCTTGAACGCGAGCACGAGCTCCCGCACCACGCCGTCGTACGCCGCCAGCGCCCACACCGGCGGCCCGACCCCGGGCACGGACAGGCGAGCCGGCGGCCCGAACGCACCGAGGCAGGACGAGCAGCAGGCGGGGCCGGGCCGCCCGCAGCCGGAGCAGCGGACGGGCACGATCAGCTCAAGGGGCATGTGGACCAGGGTGACGACGGGGTCTGACATTTTCCGCGGTCCCGCACACCGCCGAACCAGCGATGGGTGCGCAGGCGGCCGGAAGGGCGGTTGGCAGCGGAAAAGTGCTCGCTGATCTTGAGTTGGCAGTACTTGCAGACGCCGGTAGGAGCAGGGGGTCAGCCCGGGTAGAAGACCTGTGAACCGGTTGACGTGCGGATCGGGCTCGGACGCCACACGTCGGTGATGTCCGTGGCGATCCACAGCCCGGAGCTGTCGATCACCTGCACCGACCGCGACGGTCCCGCGGCCACCGACCCGACGAGCCCGGTGAGGTTCGACTGGCTGTACCGGTCGAGCTTGGCCCCGTCGATGTAGACCTTGCTGACCGGCAGCGCGGCCACGGACGACGACACGACCACGATGTCCTGCGACAGCCAGTCCACCGACAGCACCGAGGAGCCCAGCAGGGACGGCTGAACGGCCCGCGGGGAGCGCAGCGCCACGTCCTGCTGGTTGCGGACCACGGAGGCCACGTAGAGCTTCCCGGCGATGACCAGGGCAGCACGCGTGCCGTCACGGGAGAGGCGGAGCTCGGTGATGCCGCCGAACGCGGCCAGGTCGGTGGTGTTGACGCTCTTCGCGGTCCAGTTGCCGTTGTCCGCACGGGTGACGCGCGTGACCGAGCTCCCGTCGGCGACGGTCCAGACCTCCTTGCTCGGCTCCTTCGGACCGCTCGACAGCAGCCACGTCGGTCTGGTCAGCGAGGTGGCCGGCAGGTCCACCTCGGACAGCGGCTGCTCGTTCTCCCCCACCCGCAGGCGCATCGCCGCGCCGTCGCGGGTCACCACCGCCAGGCGCGAGCCGTCCAGCGACTGGGCCGCGCTCGCCACGGTGTAGGTGCCGTCGCCGGCCGGGCCCTTGACGGCGACGCCGTCGTTCAGCGAGCGCAGGCGGCCGTCCACGACCAGCATGCCGGGCAGGTTCACGTTCGAGGCCAGCAACGCCTCACCCGCGGTCGCCGACACGTCGGACGGGCGGTAGTCGCGTTGCTCGGCCAGGATCTGCTGGCCGTCGACGAGGACGCGGATGCGCGAGGACGTGACGCCCTGGAACGACTTCACGACCTGCGCGACGATCTGCTTGTTCTTCTCCGGCGTGCGGTCGTTGCCGACCTTGGTGAGGTTGACCTCGAGCGCGCCGTCGTCGGCTTCCTTGGTGTTCGAGAACTTGTCGGTGTCCGGGCCCAGCGCGGAGACCAGCGTGTCGCGCAGCGCGTCACTGGGGCCCTTGATCAGCAGCTCGGTCACGCGGGTCGGGATGTCGGTGGCGGGCGGCACGACCACGAACCGCGGGTCCGGCACCAGCACGCTGAACTCCGGGTTGTAGAACCAGAGCACGACGCGGCGGTAGCTGTTGTTGAACACGTTCTGCGGCATGTAGACGCCCAGCGGCGGCTCGGAGATGCGCCACTGGTTCTCGTTGTTGCGCTCCAGCTTCACCGGCGTCGAGAAGTCGCCGAGCTGCGGCACGAACGCGTTGTCGTTGGCGCCCAGGCGGCCGACGTTCTTGCCCTGCAGCAACACGGTCTGCGTCTTCTCGGCCTGCGCCTGCGAGGTCGGCACGGTCGAGAACGACGTCTCGATGATCGTGGGGCTCTTGGTGTCCCACTTCTTGTCGGCCTCCGGCGTCAGGTACGCCCGCGCCGCCGCGTAGTTGTGGTCCGGGTTGGACGTCGCGCCGATGAAGTCGCGAACCAGCTCGAACGGGTCGAGGTCGCGCCTCGGCTCGGGCGCCTGGTTCGTGTTCGAGGCCTTGTTGTCCTTGGTGCCGATGGGTTTCGGCTGGGTGTTCGTCGGGATCGCAGCACAGCCCGTGATCGTCACGAGCACGAGGAGCACCAGGGTCAGCCGCTTCACCGCACTTCCTCCGAAACCTCGTCGGGCACGCCGTCGACCGGTTCGGCCGGCTGCCAGGTGATCTCCTCGGGGGTCAGCTCGACCTCCTCCGGTTCCTCCGCCACCGGCGTCTCCGCGACGGCGGCGACCGCGCCGGCCGCGATGGCGGGCGCCAGCGGCAACGGGCTCTCGCGCAGCTCCTCGCCGTGCGTGCGCGGCAGCGTCAGGCGGAACACCGCGCCGTGGCCCGGTTCTCCCCATGCCTCCAGCCAGCCGCCGTGCAGCCGCGCGTCCTCCAGCGAGATCGACAGGCCGAGGCCGGTGCCGCCGGTGCGCCGGTTGCGCGACGGGTCGGCGCGCCAGAACCGGCTGAACACCAGGTCCGCCTCGCCCGGCCGCAGCCCGACGCCGTGGTCCCGCACGGTGATCGCGACCGCGTCGGCGTTGCCGCGCATGGTCAGCTCGACCGGCTGGCCCTCGCCGTGGTCGATCGCGTTCGCCAGCAGGTTGCGCAGGATGCGCTCCACGCGGCGGGAGTCCAGCTCGGCGGTGAGCTCCTCGTCCGGGAGGTCCAGCACCACCGGGGAGTTCGCCGTCGTCGACAGCGCGCGCACCGAGTCGTGCGCCCGGCGGGCCAGCACGCGGATGTCCACCTGTTCGGCGGTCAGCTCCTCGACACCGGCGTCCAGGCGGGAGATCTCCAGCAGGTCGCCCAGCAGCGACTCGAACCGGTCGAGCTCGTCGACCAGCAGCTCGGTGGAGCGGGCGAGCCCGGCGGGGAACTGCTCGCGCGAGGCGTGCAGGACGTCCGCGGCCATGCGCACGGTCGTCAGCGGCGTGCGCAGCTCGTGCGAGACGTCCGAGGTGAACCGGCGCTGCAGCTGGCCGAACTCCTCCAGCTGCTTGAACTGGGCCTGGATGGACTCGGCCATCTCGTTGAACGACTCGGCCAGCCGCGCCACGTCGTCCTCGCCGACGACGTGCATGCGTTCGTGCAGCACGCCGTCCGCGAACCGCTCCGCGACCTCGGCCGCCTGCCGCACCGGCCGCACGACCTGCCGGGTCACCAGGTTCGCGATCAGCGCGAGCAGCATCAGCAGCACGACGCCGCCGACCACGAGCGTCGACTGCACGACCTCGGCGGTGCGCTGCTCGGAGGCCAGCGGGAAGATCAGGTAGAGCTGCATCGACCGGGCCGTGGTGCTCATCGGCAGGCCGACGACGTACAGCGTGGTCGGTTGCCCGCCGCGCTGCACGGTGTGGATCTGGGTGCCCTCGCCGCCGTTCTCGACCATCTCGCGCAGGCCGGGCGGCACGTCGTCGAGCGGCCCGACGGACGGCACGCGGGCGCTGTTGGACGCGAGCCCGTCGGCCAGCACGGGTTCGAACGCGCCGGCGCCGGCCGCCGTGGCGTCGGTGCCGGCGCTGCCCACCGCGAGCTTGTTGATCGCGCTGGTGAACCGCGTCTGCACGCTGTCCGGACCGGGGTTGAGGCCCACGAGGTCGGACTGGATCAGCGTCTGCGAGGCCTTCGCCTGGCGGACCGCCGCCTCCTCCTTGGTGGCCAGCAGCTGGTTGGTGATCTGCATCTGCAGGACCATGCCCAGCACGAAGACCACGGCGGACGACAGCGCGAGCGTGGACACCACGACCCGCAGCTGCAGCGAACGCCGCCACAGATCACCGAACGCGGCCCACCGCTTGCGCGCCTCCTCGACGAGGAACTGCGCCTTCGCGGCGAGCGGCCGAACGAACTTCATACGCCACCTGTCACGGAGGGCCGGCCTTGTACCCGACACCGCGAACGGTCAACACCACCTCGGGATGCTCCGGGTCCCGTTCCACCTTGGACCGCAGCCGCTGCACGTGGACGTTCACCAGGCGGGTGTCGGCGGCGTGCCGGTAGCCCCACACCTGTTCGAGCAGCACCTCGCGGGTGAACACCTGGCGCGGCTTGCGGGCGAGCGCGACCAGCAGGTCGAACTCCAGCGGCGTCAGCTGGATCGGACGGCCCTCGCGCAGCACCTCGTGACCGGGCACGTCGATCGTCAGGTCGCCGATCTGCAGCACCTCGGACGGCTCGGCCTCGGTGCGCCGCAGGCGCGCCCGGATGCGGGCGACCAGCTCCTTCGGCTTGAACGGCTTGACGACGTAGTCGTCGGCACCGGACTCGAGGCCCAGCACCACGTCGACCGTGTCGCTCTTCGCGGTGAGCATCACGATCGGCACGCCCGACTCGGACCTGATCGCCTTGCAGACGTCGATGCCGTTCATGCCGGGCAGCATCAGGTCGAGCAGCACGAGGTCGGGCTTGAGCTCGCGCAGCGCGGGCAGGGCACGGGCACCGTCGGCGACCACCGCGGTGTCGAAGCCCTCCCCGCGCAACACGATCGTCAGCATCTCCGCCAGGGCGGGGTCGTCATCGACGACGAGCACGCGTGCCTTCATGCCCAACATCGTTGCACTGCCGGTCGCGCGTTCGCGCACCACCCATGTTCCATCGCCGCTGGTGGCGGAGCGCGCTCGTTCGGTAACCGGCCGGAACCCTCGTTCCACGTGCCCCACCTCGCCTGATTCGGCCTGATCGTCGCGTGCATCGTCGTGCGACGGTCACCATTCGTTACCCGGTGGTGTCAGGCCGTGCGGACGGCCGAGGCCAGCCAGATGCGCGCGTCACCCACCTTCCGCGGGTCGGTGATGGCGGGCACCGGACGTTCGTGCCGCGCGGCCAGGTCGACCTGGTGCGTCACGGTGCCGCGCCAGCCGTGCCCTGCCAGCCACGCCACCGGGTCCTCCACGTCGGAGCACCAGCCGGCGTCCATCGAGTCGAACCGCTGCTGCACCGCCCTCATCTGCGGCAGCTCCCGGAACGCGCGGTTGACGTGTTCGAGCGCGAGCGTGCTGCCGCGGGCCGACAGCGCGCCGACCCAGTGCATGATCCGCTCGCCGGCCTCGGGGGGCAGGAACATGAAGAGGCCCTCCAGCAACCACGCCGTGGGCCTCCTCGGGTCGTACCCCGCGTGGATCAGCGAGGTCGCCCAGTCGTCGCGCAGGTCGCAGGGGACGACGACCCGGTCGCAGGACGGGCGTGCCCCCAGGTCGCCGAGGGCCTGCTCCTTGAAGTCGAGCAGCTCCGGTAAGTCGAGCTCGAACACGGTCGTGCCCGGCGGCCAGTTCAACCGGAACGCTCTTGTGTCGAGCCCGGCCGCCATCAGCACGACCTGGGGTCGCGCCGCGTCGAGGAGCTGGTCGTCGAAGTAGCGGGTGCGCAGGACGAAGTGGTCACCGGCGAGGTTGCGCACGCCGTTGAGGTCGCTCGCGGAGCCTGCGGCCGTCACCAGCCCCTCGGCCAGCGGGTCGTCGAAGAGGCGGTCGAGTTGGCGTTGCTCGGTGGCACGGGCGGCGGCGATCAGGACCGCCGTCCGGGCGACCCCGACCGGGGTGCGCTGCAATACGCGCTTCAAATTGGGCACTCCTATTAACTCACAGTGACGTACCGACACTCGATCGTGTCAACGGGTACGCACGTGAGCGACCACTCAAGGAGTGAAGAGCGGTCCCAAAAGCGAACGGAAGTTCACGTTTGACCGGCCGTCGACCAATTGCCACGGCGCGAGCCAGTCGATGTTCGCCAATCCGTCGTAAACAGCACCGCAACGGGCTTGCAGGCCGCCATCGGATTCATAAATGTCTCGCGCACGAGACCCGTCTTCCCGCTCCCGTTTCGCGGCACGTTCCGCGGCGACCTCGACGGGCACGCGCAGCAGCAGGTGCAGGTCCGGAACGGGCAGCCCGAACCGCTCGACCTCCAGCTCGCGGACCCACCGCACGAACTCCCCGTGCTCGTCCTGGTGCAGCCGCGCGGCGCTGTAGGCGGCGCTGGAGGCGACGTACCGGTCGAGCAGCACGACGTCGTGCCGTTCGAGGTCCGCGCGGATCTCGTCGGCGGCGCCGCGCCGGTCCAGCGCGTACAGCACGGCCATGCCGTAGACGGAGTCGCTGAGGTCGCCGATGTTGCCGTAGAGGGCGTCGCGGACCAGGTCCGCGTGCACGCTGATCCCGTAGCGGGGGAAAGCGTGGCTGGTCACGGTCCTGCCCTCGGCTTCAAGAGCGGCGATCAGACCGTTGGCCAAGGTGCGCTTGCCGGCCCCGTCGAGGCCCTCGATCACTACGAGCTTTCCCACGCCAGCACCCTACGGGACCGGTACCGGCCACTCACACGGCCGCAACCCGTCCCCCACACGGGCGAAATCCGATCTTTCGATCACCAGATCGAGTGACTACGGTGAACAGTCACACGGCGCGTGTGTGAAGGGTAGGTGCCGCGGTGGCCGCGGAATCCGGGCACGCCGAGTCGGTCGACGAACCGATCGGTAACCCGACCGGGGGTCTGCCGACCCCGCTCGCCGAGACGCTGCGCTACGGGCCGTTCCACCGCGCTCTGCGCGAGGCGATCGCCCACCGGGGCCTCTCGCTCGCACGGCTGCGCGCCCACCTCGAACAACTCGGTGTCCAGGTGGGCCAGTCGACGCTCTCGTACTGGCAACGCGGCCTGCGCCACCCGGAGGTCCCGCGTGCGATCAGCACCGTGCGCGCGTTGGAGTCCGTCCTGCGGTTGCCGCCATCGTCCCTGCTGGACCTCATCGGTCCACGCACCGCCAACACCTACCTGCCGCGCCCGGTGCCGACGTGCCCGGACTCGGCGCCGTTGCTCGCCTCGTTCGACTCGGTGCCCGAGGCCGCGCGCAGCAACGCCGACCTCGAAGTGCTCTCCGTGCACGACACCGTGCAGATCGGCATGCACCGCGAGCAGCGCTCCATCACCACACGGCTGGTCGTGCGCGCGGTGCGCCAGGGCCCGGACCGCTACCTCGCCGTCCACCAGGGCGACGACGGCGCGGTGATCGACAACGCGCTCGTGCGCGCGGGTGAGGGCTGCCGGCAGGGGCGGCTGCGCAGGGAGGGCGCTTCCCGGAACCTGGCCGTGGAGATGCTCTTCGACCGCAGGCTCTCGGCCGGTGAGGAGCACGTCTTCAGCTACACCGTCGTCGACGACACCGGCGGCGCGACACCCGGCAACCACCGCACGTTCCGCGACGTCTGCGGCTCCTACCTGGTGCAGCTGTCGTTCCACCGGCGGGCGATGCCGGCGCGGTGCACGAAGCAGTTCCGCGCGTCGGCCGAGGCCACCCCGGTCGACGTCGAGGAGCTGGTGTGCGGGCTCGGCGGCGTGGTGAGCGCCTACTTCAGCGACGTCGGGCCGGGGATCGCGGGCATCGCGGTCGAGTGGAGCTGAGAAGCGAGGGCGAGGAAAGCGAGAGGGCTATCTTTACAGGAGTGTGAGAAGGAAGCCCTCTCATGGCCTCGCGTCGTCCACGCTAGCAGTCCTGTCCAGGACTTTGTCCAGCTGCTCGACGGTCGCGGTGAGCGGACTTCCGTCCGGAGTGGACTTGCGGCGCACCACGTCGGCCAGGTGCCAGACGGTGAAGTGCTTGCGCCCCAGTACAGCCGCCACGGTCTCGCGCACGATGCCGCGGTTGCCCTCGACCCGGTTCCCCCACGAGGCGCCGCGCAGGTACAGGTGCAGCCACGTGGCGAGCCAGCCGCCCTCGCAGCGCTCGAAGACGACCGGCAGCGCGACCCGGCCGTTGCCGCGCATGACACTGCGCGCCCGCACGGTGCTCGGCTCGAACGGCTTGCCGCGCTGGCCGGGCTCCCGGGTCATGAACCCGAACATCGACTCGGCGACCTCGTTGAAGCCCTCGCCGTCGTAGATGTTCACCTGCGGCACCACGTACTTCGCGGTGATGGCGGAGTGGGGCACGTCGATGAACTCCGTGGCACCGTCCGGCGCCTCGGTGAGATCACCCGAGTAGTAGGCGCCGTCGCCGTGGTGGCTGGTCCACGACACCTGCCCCTTGAAGTCGAAGGCGGCGTTGAGCAGCACCGCGGACAGGTCGTAGTCGGTGCGCTGCCCCTTCTGCCGCCAGTACGCGAAGAACCGCAGGAGGTCGCCCTCCAGCCACGCCTTCGACCCGCGCGGCAGCACGTTGAACCCCTCTTCGGAGGCCTTGCCGGACAACGGGAGCACGACGTCGAGCGCCTCGGGCGCCACGCGCAGCTCCGAGACACCGGGCAGCCTGCGGACGAGCTCGTCCTCCAGCACGTCGACCAGGGCACCGACGACGGGGCTCGCGAGCGGCGGCCGGACGTCGTCCGTGACCCACGCCCGGCCGTTCCGGTTGGCGAAGACCCTCGCGGCGTCCGGCTTCTCGCGGTTCTGGAGGTGTTCGAGCACCGAGCAGAGCACGCGGCCGGACACCTCGGGCGCGGCGGCGCGCACGGCGTCCACGACCAGGTCCTGGTCCGCGCCGTACCGCAGCAGCCGGTCGAGCTGGCGCAGCAGCATCCCCGGTGCCGCGCCGAGGACACCGACGGCCGTGCGGAGGTCGCCCTCCTGGAACGCCAGCTCCACCCGTCCTGCGAACGACCTGACGACCTTCTCCCTGCGTGCCACCGCGAACACGTCCTGCGCGCACGGCAGCAGCTCGTACTCGTGCGGGTGCAGCCGTTCCCCGAGCCGCTTCCACGCTTCACGGTGCCGCGGCACGTCACCGAGCTTGCCGGGGTTGCTCCGCACGGTCTCGTCCAGCGCCGCCAGCAGGACCCGGCGCTCCGGCCGCCGGAACGACCGGAACCGGGTGGGCGTCCGCAGTGTCACGTCCCCGCCCGACGCCTGGCACGCCAGCCGCAGCACGTCCGTGACGGTGTCGACGGACGGCACGGCACCACGGGCCAGCCGGGCGGCGTTGACCACCGCGCGGTTCTCCCTGACCGGCACGGCCTCCGGCAGCTCGTCGGTCTGCTCGGCCAGCTCGGCGAGCAGGTGCAGGTCGGCCTCGCCCAGCGGCGTCGGGCTGCCGGCCAGCTCCAGGTAGAGGCGGCGGGTCTCCTCCGCCTCGGTCCCGCCGAGGTGCAGGACGGTGACGCGGTCCTTGACGGACGGGATCAGCGCGTCGTGCGCCTGGAGGAGCTCCTCGTAGGTGTGCCGGTGGGTGCCGTACTCCGGCAACGCGAGCAGGTTGAGCACGCCGTTCGCCGCGAGCTCGTCGGCAGGCACGTTCTTGAGGAGCGCGTCGCGCAGGCAGTGCGCCCAGAACTCGACGGTGTCCGGCACGCCGTGCGGGAAGTCCTTGAAGTAGGGGTTGTGCCGCACGTCGTCCCCGACGAGCCTGCGGACGGCGTCCACGACCGTCCGGGTGTACGCGGCCGGGTTCTGGAGACCCGCCACGTGCTCGATCAGCTCCTTCGACGCCTTGAACCCCACCTGCACCAGCGCCGCGTCCAACCGCCTGGCTTCGGCCCGGCCGTCACCGGCGGCCCCGGTCGAGGTGGGCACGCGCAAGGTCCGGCCGATGAGGGTCATGAGCACCCGCTCAGTCAACCTCGCACGTCAACCGAGTAAGTGCACCCGTTCGGGGCCGATGTTGTTCTTCGCACAACGCCTACCTTCGAGTTCCATGAACGGTGACCCGTCCACCCCGTACAGCCGTGACCTCGGTGACGAGCTGCGCCAGATCCGCGAGCAGTGCACGACGTTCCGCGGGCGCAGGATCGCGCGGATGCTCGGGTGGGACCCCGCGAAGGTGTCGAACATCGAGCACGGGAAGGTGCGGGCGAGCGAGATCGACATCGTGCAGTACCTGGGGCGGTGTGGGCGGTCGCTGGAGTTCATCGAGGGGTTTCTGGACCGGTACCGCCGGGCCTTCGACCAGTACTTCGTGCAGGTGCCGACGAACCTGCGCACGCTGTCGATGGCGGAGTCGAGCGCCGACAAGATCACGAGCTACAACTTGACGGCGATCCCGGGTTTGCTCCAGACAGAGGAGTACGCAACCGCGCTCTTCGAGATCTGCGGGAACGCCACCCCGGACGAGATCAAAGCGTTCGTCCGTTTCCGGATGGACCGACAGGCCATCCTTCGGCGACCGAACCGACCGCCGTGCACCTTCTACATCCACGAGAACGCGCTGCGGATCACGGTCGGCAGCGCCGAGGTCATGGAAGACCAGCTCATGAGATTGCTCTTCCACACCCACTCGATCCGGATCGTGCCCGCAGCGATGGGGATGGCCGGCATCCTCATGGCCCCTTACGTGCTGTGGGAGTACGAAAAACGGAGCAGCGTCGCTTACACCGAGTCCGACCTCGCCATGGTCTTCGTGCAGGACCTTGCCGGAGTCAAGCAGTGCAAGTCCCTCTTCAAGCGTCTGGATGGGCTGGCCCTCAGTGAGGAACAATCGCGAACGATGGTGGCGGACCTCGCCAGCCGATCGCGGGAGGACCTCAGTGGCCGGAAACTGCACCTGGCGTAAGAGCAGCTACAGCGGCGGCAGCAACGGTGGTCAAGAGTGCGTCGAGGTGGCGTTCGCCGAGGTCGTCCGCGTGCGTGACTCCAAGAACACCACAGGTCCCCAGCTGAAGTTCAGCGCCAAAGCCTGGCGAGCGTTCGTCAGCGGCGACGAACGCTAGTCGCCAGCCGCCTGCCACGTCACGCACTTGGGCCGCTTGCCCTCGTTCGCCAACAGCTCCCGCAAGGCCTGACGCACCAGGTCGAGCGGCACCTCCGAGTCGGCGGGGTACTCGTGCGCGGTGCCGTAGTACAGGAAGCGCACACCGTCGGGATTGACCTTCCCGCCTTTGCTGAACCACTCGCCGTCGTCGCCGGCGTAGCGGACGGCACCGAGCCCGGTGGCCTCGTCCACGCCGACCACCAGCTCGTGTGCGGGGTCCTCGTCGGCGGCCTCGTCCACGGCGTAGACCGTCGCCGACCGGTAGTCCGGTCCGGCGTTCAGCAGTTCGGTGAGGAAGCCGTCGATGTCACCGTCGCCGCGCAGGAAGCGCACGCCGGCACCGTGCTTGTACGAAGCCTCCAAGACATAGCTCATCCCTGGGCTTCCTTCCCCCGGTAGGTCCGCTGACCACCTGGCCAGTGGATTGTCACGGTCTGACCCGGCTTGAGGATTCTCGGCAAGAGGCGGTCGCAGGACCACCGGCCCTCGTCACACGGCGCGTTGTTGACGGCGAGCGTAACGCGCATGGACGACAGGGCGCGGAGGGCCGCGGCGAGCTTGACCTCGACGTGCGAAGCGACCCACAGGGTGCCCCTGGCCGGGCCGATCCCCAGCTCCGCCAGCACGCCGCGTGCCTGCTGCCAGTCGTGCTCGCCGCTGACGAGCGGACGCTCCACACCGTCCTCACCGACCCAGATCCCCGACGTCTTGCCGTTCTCCCGAGCGGGGAGCTTGGCGAGCAACGTCGCGCCGGGCGCAGGAACAGGTGCTGCTGGCAACGGTTCGTCGGCTCGACCGCTGCCCTCCAGCCTGTTCGCCACAGCCGTCACACCAGCGTGGATGGTGGTCAACCTGCGCTGCAACGCGTCGATGCCTGCGATCACCTGCGCGAACGTGTCGAGCACCTGGTGGATGTCGGCTTGGCCGCTTCCGGCTGCCGCCCGTTCGATGAGAACGTGCGCTTCCTCGGCGGCGTCAAGTGCGTTGGCGAGTTCGGCGAAGGGCAGCCGTTCCAGGCTTGCGCGCAACGCGGCGATGACGTCTCCGAGCGTTGCCATGCACGTTCGTCAGCTGAGCTCGTACGGCACCGGCAACCCCATCGCCGCCAGGAACCGCGCCGTCTTGACCTCGACGAACACCTCGGCGCCGTCGAACGCGTCCACGTCCTCCTCGTCCCACGAGAAGGAGTCCGGGTCCTCGTCCTCGGCCAGGAACCCGCGGATCTCCTCGGCCGAAACGTGCCCAGCCCACGCGGCCAGTCCGGCAGCCTCGCGCGAGACATCCGTGGGATCGGACGCGCCGGGGTTCTCGAAGTACGTGCGCGGCGTCAGGCCCAGGTAGGCGACGCCGGTGCCAGGCCCGGCGGGCGCGTAGACGACCGAGGTGATGTCGCTGTCGTGGATGTCGATCCACAGCCACGGCTCGGTCAGCGGCGGCAGTTCGCCCTCGGACAACGTGGTCCAGGAGCCGTTCTCGTAGGCATAGGTGCCGAAGAATCCCACGACGGACATGAAAACAGGGGCCTCCCGCGACCCTGCGCGGGAGGCCCCTGTCAGGGCAGATCAGTAGCGGTAGTGCTCCGGCTTGAACGGGCCCTCGACGTCCACGTCGATGTACTCGGCCTGCTCCTTGGTGAGCTTGGTCAGCTCTCCGCCGAGCGCCTCCAGGTGGATGCGCGCGACCTTCTCGTCGAGCACCTTCGGGAGGCGGTAGACCTCGTTGTCGTACTCCTTGAACTTGGTGAACAGCTCGATCTGCGCGATCACCTGGTTGGAGAAGGAGTTCGACATGACGAACGAGGGGTGGCCGGTGGCGTTGCCCAGGTTCATCAGGCGGCCCTCGGACAGCACGATGATCGTGCGGCCCGACGGGAAGGTCCACTCGTCGACCTGGGGCTTGATGTTGGTCTTGCGGATGCCGGGGTAGCGCTGCAGGCCGGCCATGTCGAGCTCGTTGTCGAAGTGGCCGACGTTGCCCAGGATCGCCTGGTGCTTCATCTGGGCCATGTGCTCGACGGTGACGACGTCCTTGTTGCCGGTCGTCGTGATCACGATGTCGGCGATCGGCAGGACCGTCTCCAGGCGCGCGACCTGGTAGCCGTCCATGGCGCCTGCAGGGCGCAGATCGGGTCGATCTCGGTGACGATGACGCGGGCGCCCTGGGCGCGCAGCGATTCCGCGGAGCCCTTGCCGACGTCGCCGTAGCCGCAGACGACCGCGACCTTGCCGCCGATCAGGACGTCGGTGCCGCGGTTGAGGCCGTCGACCAGCGAGTGGCGGATGCCGTAGCGGTTGTCGAACTTCGACTTGGTGACCGCGTCGTTGACGTTGATCGCGGGGAACAGCAGGTCACCGGCGGCGGCCAGCTGGTACAGGCGCATGACGCCCGTCGTGGTCTCCTCGGTGACGCCGCGGATGCCCTCGGCGATGTTCGTCCACTTCTTGCCGTCGCGCTCCAGCGACGCGCGCAGCGTGTCCAGGACGATGCCCCACTCCTCGGAGTCGTCCTCCGAGGCCGACGGGACGACACCGGCCGCCTCGTACTGCACACCCTTGTGGACCAGCAGCGTCGCGTCGCCGCCGTCGTCCAGGATCATGTTCGGGCCCTTGCCATCGGGCCAGGTGAGCATCTGCTCGCAGGTCCACCAGTACTCCGGCAGCGTCTCGCCCTTCCAGGCGAAGCAGGAGACGCCCTTGGGCTCCTCCTCGGTGCCGTGCGGGCCGACGACGACGGCCGCGGCCGCGTGGTCCTGGGTCGAGAAGATGTTGCAGGAGGCCCAGCGGACCTCGGCGCCCAGGTCGACCAGCGTCTCGATGAGCACGGCCGTCTGGATGGTCATGTGCAGGGAGCCCGAGATGCGGGCGCCCTTGAGGGGGTGTGCACCGGAGTACTCGCGACGGAGCGCCATGAGGCCGGGCATCTCGTGCTCCGCCAGACGGATTTCCTTGCGGCCGAACTCGTGGAGTGACAGGTCGGCCACAGCGAAGTCGATGCCGTTGCGGGTCTGCAAGCGGTCCGCGGTCATTGCGAAGTCCTCCAAGGCACTTCAGAGAGGGTGTCGTGCGACCATACCGCCCTCACGATGCACCACTATGACCTCACGTCGGGTGAGGGAGGTCTGGGGTGTTCATTGCGGGCCCCGACACACGGGTGGTCGAACTGCGGGTGCACGGTGTGCAGGGGACGACGCCGCAGACGCTGGTCGACGCCGTAGCGGCCGTGGACGTCGCCGGAGACGGGCTGGGGCGCATCGTGCGCCCCGCCGACAGACTCCGCAGGCCCGCGCCCGGTCCCGTGCTCCAGACGGAGAGCCGGTCCGTGCCCCGCGTCGTCGAGGGCTACCTGTGGGGCGGGATGACGTCCGGTGGTGTGGCCAAGGCCACGTGGGCGCTGCTCTTCCCGTTCAGCATCGCCAACGTCGCCCACTGGATGCTGCCCCCCGTTCCCGATCAGAACCTGCCGGCGCACCTGCTGGGGCTCGGTCTGCGGTCGTTGCTGCGGGTGTTCGCGCTGCTGCTCACGGCACTGCTGATCGCGCAGGTCTCGGTGGTGAGCCTCGACCTGCTCGCCGCGCAGTGCCTGCGTCCCGGCACCGGCTGCCTGACCAGCATTCCGGCCGAGGCGCGCACCTTCCCCTGGTTCCGGGCGTTCCTAGGACTTTTCCCAATCATCGCGTTGCTGGTCGTCATGCGCCGGATCTCGCACGTCGAGTGGCGGATCGAGCGCCGCGAGATCGCCGAGGCGGAGAAGGAGGAGCGGCAGCCGTCCTCCGGCCTGCCCGGCGCGCACGTGGCGACCGACCCGGACACGCCGGCGCTGCGCTCGCTGCACGTCGTGATGGGCCTGGCGACGGCCGCGCTGATCGCGCTGGGTGGGCCGTTGCAGCAGCTCACGGCCTCGGGGCCGATGGGGGTGGCGATCACCGCGGCGTGGGTCGCGTCGCTGGTGTTCATCGGGTTGTGCCTGGTCAGCGCGTTGCTGCTGGACGACCCGACGGGCGGCGCACCCCACCGCGGTGGGCGGTGGCTGCGGGCCGCGTTGTCGCGCAGGCCGCGCCGGGTGTTCCTCGCGCTGGCGGCGGTGCTGGTGCTGGTCACGCTGGGTTTGCAGGAACAGCTGCCGGACCGGGTGCCGGGCGCCGACGTGACCGTGCAGGTGATCGCGCTGCTGATGGCGTTCGTGCTCGTGCTGTTCGGGCTGGTGCTGGTGCCCGCGGCGGTGCTGGCCCGCGGGACGTGGAAGGACCTGCCGCGCGAGCTGCGGCCGTGGGCCGGTGGCTGGTTCGCCGCGCCGGTGCTCGCGGTCGCGGGGCTGCTGGGTGGCGGGTTCGGTGCCGGGATCGCGCTGCCGGTGCGCAAGGCGCTCGGCGAGGAGCTGCACCTGCCGGTCGGGTACGGCTACATCACGCTGCTGTGGGGTGTGGCGGGCGCGTTGGCGTTGCTGAGCACGTTCGCGGTGGCGTCGTTCACCGGCGCGGTGCGCTGGCGGGCGTTCCGCAAGGGCAAGCTGTGGGCGCGTGAGGCGTCGTTGCTGCACTCCGGCCGGATGCGCGACCTGCGGGCCGCGACGCGGGCGTGGTGGTGGGCGCGCTGGGAGCGCAACCACGGCCACCACCTGATGATGATCGTGGCGTTCGTGCTGGTCACCGGTGCCGTGATCGCGACCGTCCTGCGGGTGCGGGACGTGCCGCTGGCGGCGTGGACGCGGCCGTTCTCGGCGTTCGGCGTGGGCGTGCTCGGCCTGCTCGCCGTGTCGCTGCTGCGGGCGGTCTACCTGGCCGCGCGGCAGCCGGAGTCCGGGCGGCGGCTCGGGATCATCGCGGACATCGCGCAGTTCTGGCCGCGGGAGGCGCACCCGATCGTGCCGCCCTGCTACGCGCTGAAGGTCGTGCCGGAGCTGGTGTCGCGGGTCGAGGACCACCTGCGCGACCCCGGCACGCGGGTGGTCCTCTGTGGACACTCGCAGGGCTCGCTGCTCGTCGCCGTCGCGGCCGCGCGGCTGCTGGAGTCGCTGCCGCCGCAGGACCGGGAGCGGATCGGGCTCGTCACCGCGGGTTCGCAGCTGCAGTGGGCCTACCCGCGGGCGTTCCCGGCGGTGGTGCCGCACGCGTCGCTGGCGCGGCTGGCCGGTGGGCTCGACGGCCGCTGGCGCGCGTTGTGCCGGGGCACGGACCCGCTGGGCGGTGCGGTGACGACGTGGCGGCGGCAGGTGTTCGACGGCATGCTGCTCGGCGCCGGCTACCGCGAGGACGGGTCGGAGGGCGCGCTGGCACCGGCGTTGCGCGGGCCGACGGGAGCGCTGGTGCTGGGCGGCGACCACTGGCTGCCGGACCCGCAGCGGGGGCCGTTCCCCGGCCGGCGCTGGCGGTCGGGCGTGTCGGCGCACTCCGACTACACCTCGGACCCGGAGTGGGACCGGGCCGTGGCCATCGCGGCGGGGCTGATGCGGGTGGACACGCCGGAGGCGCCGTCGCTGCCCTTCGCGCGCAAGCCGAATATCGGGTCGCGGGACACCCTCGGCGGCTCCTAGTGTCGCGGTCATGCTGACCGGGGATCTCGTGCGCCTGCGTCCCGTCGAGCCGGAGGACGCCGACGCGTTCTACCGCTGGCACAACGACGAGGACGTCATGCGCTGGTTGCAGAGCTACTTCCACGAGTCGCTGGCGGCCATCCGCAAGCGCTTCGCCGACCGCCAGGAGAACCGGCACGACAAGGTCACCCTGTGCATCGAGACGCTCGACGAGGGCCGGCTCATCGGCGTGGTCGCGCTGCGCGACGCGGACCCGGTCAACGCGCGGGCCGAGGTCGACATCTACATCGGCGAGAAGGAGTACTGGGGCGGTGGCTACGGCACGGACGCGCTGCGCGCGATCTGCCGGTACGGGTTCGACACCATGCGGCTGCACTCGATCGAGCTCGGCGTGGTCGAGGCGAACGAGCGTGCCGTCAAGTCCTACAAGAAGGTCGGCTTCCAGGTCGACGGGCGGTTGCGGCAGTCGTTCTACCGCGACGGCGAGTGGCACGACTCGTTGCTGATGTGCGTGCTGCGCGACGAGCTCACGTGAGGGCGGGCGCGAGGTGGCCGATCGCCTCGCGCAGGTGCTCCTCCACGGTCGCCGCCGGCACCACGACCAGGCCGGACGGCCGCACGTCCACCCACCGCCGCACCGCCAGCCTGGCCGCCGCCGACACCGCGGCCGCCAGCACGGCCGCCCCGAGCGGGTCCTTGCCCAGCCGCTGCTCGATCACCTCGGCGATCGGCGGTTCCACCGCGGTGACCGAGTCCAGGTAGGCCTCGCGCAGCGACGGCGTCGAGGTGACCAGCGCGAGCGCCTCCGACGGCGGCTCCCGGTACTGGGCGGCGAACGCGGCGACGATCGAGTCGACCAGCGGTTCGTCGGCGGGCCGTTCCCGCAGGGCCGCGATGACCTGCAACGCGCGCGTCGCCGTGATGCCCGCGACGATCGCGTGGTCGCGGCTCGGGAAGTAGTTGTTGTAGGTGCGCGGTGAGACGTTCGCCGCCTCGGCGATCTCGTCGACCCGCACGTTGTCGACGCCCTTGTCCAGGGCCAGGCGCAGTGCGGCGGCCGCCAGCGCCGCTCGGGTCTCGGTCTTCTTGCGCTCACGCAGTCCCACGGCGATCACTGTAGAGACCTGCCGGGACACCGGGGACACCTGTTGCAACACGATCACTACCGATTGACTTTCGATAGATGGCTACCGATACTCGATGCATGATTGCTGAGCGTTGGGCGGTGACCGCCCTGCGGGTCTTCCTCGTGGTCCTGTTCGGGATCCTGGTCGTGTTCGAGACGATGTCGTTGCCGGGCCAGTTCCGGCACATGGCGGAGACGAGTCCGAACGACGCGCACCTGAGGTGGCCCGCGACGATCATCACGGTGTTCTGGGTGGTGTGCGTGCAGGTCGTGGTGGTCGCCACGTGGAAACTGCTCACGCTGGTGCGCAAAGATCTGATCTTCACGGAGGCCGCGCTCAAGTGGGTCGACGTGATGATCTGGGCGATCACGGCGGGCTGGGTGGTGCTGGTGTCGGTGTTCCTGTGGGTCGGTTTCAACGCCGACGACCCCGGCCTGCCGATGTTGCTGTTCCTGCTGACGACCGGCGTCACGGTGGTGGGGCTCGTGATGGTCGTGATGCGGGCACTGCTGCGGCGGGCGACGACGTTGCGCACCGACATGGAAGCGGTGATCTGATGGCCATCGTCGTGCGCATCGACGTCGAGCTGGCCAAGCGCAAGATGAGCGTCGGCGAGTTCGCGGAGAAGGTCGGGCTGACACCGGCCAACGTCGCGGTGCTGAAGAACGGCCGCGCCAAGGCCGTGCGGTTCAGCACGCTCGAAGCCATGTGCCGGGTGCTGGAGTGCCAGCCCGGCGACCTCCTGGAGTTCGTGGACGAGGACGCCGAGGAGCTCCTCAGCTGAGCCGCTTCGCCAGTCGGTCGGCGGCCTCGTGCCGCCCCGACTCGGCGAGCAGGCCCACCGGTGCCAGCACGTAGTCGCGGTCCACGGTGATCTCCGCGGTCCGCAGCACGGGCCGCAGCACCGGGTCGCCGCGCAACGCCTCCTCGACCGGCGCGATGTCGGCCATGTGCCGGAACACACCGCCGGACAGCACGAGCAGGCCCGCGCCGTGCGGGCCGAGCTGGCCGTCGACCTGCCGCAGGTGCCTGCGGACGGCCAGGATCGCGGCGAACGACGCGAGCTTCGTGTCCACGGCCGGGTCCTCCGGCAGCCAGCCGACGTCCTCGGCCCGCCGCTGCGCCTCCGCGGTCAGGTCCTCGGTGGTGAGGCGTTCCGCGTGCGCCTCCTTGACCACTCCCGGAGCGGACCAGCGCATGCCGAGGTCGCCCTCGACGGTGCGGCGGTCCGGTGGCAGGGCGACGGTCCGCTCCACGCCCTCGCTGTCCGCTGTGGACACCGCGGAGTAGACGTCCGTCGTGGCACCGCCGACGTCGACCACGAGCACCGCTCCCTCGCGGTCCTGCGCGGCCAGCCGGGACACGCCTCCCAGCACCGCGTCGGGGGTGACGGCCCGCACCAGCCGCCGGAACCGCGGGCCCCTCGACAGGCCCTTGCCGCCGATGACGTGCTGCAGGAACGCCTCCCGGATCGCCCTGCGGGCGGGTTCCGGGGCGAGCCTGCCGACGTCGGGCAGCACGTTCGGGCAGGCGACGACGGTCCGGTTGTGCAGCAGCCGCACCGCTTCCGGCTGCGCCTCGACGTTGCCGGCCAGCACGATCGGCACGGCCACGCGGGCGAGCTTGCCCGCGTTGTGCAGCAACACCGACTGGTCGCCGCCGTCCGTGCCGCCGACCAGCAGCACCAGGTCGGGTGCACTCGCACGCAACGCCTTCACGTCCACCAGCCCCGCGCTGACGTGCACGACCTTGGCGCCCGCGCTCAGCGCCACCCGGTATCCGGCCTCGGCGCTGACCACGCGTTCCTGGCCGACGACCGCCAGCCGCAGCCCGCCACCGGCCGACGAGCACGCCAGGACCTCGCCGTCGCCCACGCTCTCGCGCAGTGCGTCAACACCCCGCAGCACCTCGGGCGGGGTGGTCGGGTGCTGTCCCGTGCGGACTAGCTCGCCCTCCTCGGTGACGAGAGCGGCCTTGGTCCAGGTGGAACCGACGTCGAGGCACAGGATCACGAGGCAAGCTAACGCACCATGAAGCTCGCGCCCAAGGCGATCCTCGAAGGCACCCGTCTGACGGGCAAGACAGACCCGGCCGACGCGCTCAACGAACACCCCGCCTCGTCGGTCACCGGAAGTACCGCTACCACTCACCGCTGAGCTGCTGCTCGTGGATCGTCGACCGGTTCCACCTGTCCACAACGGCCTTCCAGGCTTGGGGCGTCGAAGGCACAACGTCTGGCGACGTGCTCAGTTGTCGGCCTTCTCGTGCACGACCTCCATGAGCTCGCCGAGCTGCGCGAGCTGGTCCGGCGTGAAGAGGTCGACGAGGTACTCGCGCACGGTCTCCACGTGACCGGGCGCGGTGGTCGTGAGCAGCTCCCGCCCGGCCTCGGTGAGGACGGCGACGATGCCGCGCTCGTCGGACTCGTGCGGTTCGCGCCGCACGAGCCCGCTCTTCTCCAGCTTGCCGATCTGGTAGGTCAGCGAGCTCTTCGACACGACCACCCGCCGGGCCAGCTCGGTCATCCGCATGCGGTTGCCGGGCTGCTCGGACAGCACGACCAGCACGTTGTACTGCGCGTGCGAGAGCCCCGCGTCGCGCTGCAACTGCTGTTCGATCTGCCGTTCGAGGAGGTGGTACGCCTGGACGAAGTGGTGCCAGGCGTACGTCTCCTCCTCGGACAGCCACCGCAGGTTCGCCATGGCTCGCAGATTAGTTGGTGGGCGTCTTCTGGTTGCCCTTGGCGAGCAGCGAGTTCCGCCGGCTGTAGATGAAGTAGGCACCGACACCGAGCGCCATCCACACGAGGAACCGGATCCAGGTGAACACGGTCAGGTTCAGCATCAGCCACAGGCAGGCGAGGATCGCGAGGATCGGCACCAGCGGCACGAGCGGCACCTTGAACCCGCGCGGCAGGTCCGGCCGGGTCTTGCGGAGCACCAGCACACCGGCGGACACGAGGATGAACGCGAACAGCGTGCCCACGTTGACCATCTCTTCGAGCGTGCCGATCGAGGTGAAGCCGGCCGCGATGGCGACGACGATCCCGATGATGACCGTGATCCGCGTCGGCGTGCCGTGCTTGCCGGTCTTCGCGAGCCCGCGCGGCAGCAGCCCGTCGCGCGACATCG
Organism: Lentzea sp. NPDC042327; assembly: GCF_040647275.1. Taxonomy (NCBI): domain Bacteria; kingdom Bacillati; phylum Actinomycetota; class Actinomycetes; order Pseudonocardiales; family Pseudonocardiaceae; genus Lentzea; species Lentzea sp. NPDC042327. Next base: position 58,055 of record NZ_JBEZBX010000009.1, on the reverse strand, counting down.
CGAACAGCACCCGGCTCTGGCCGAGCATCAGCACCATCACGACGGTGGTCAGACCCGCGAGCGCACCGACCGAGATGACGGTCGCCGCCCACGTGACCCCGTTCTCGGCGAACGCACTGGCGAGCGTCGCACGCGACCCGTCGGCCTGGGTCTTGAGCTTCTCGTAGGGCACCATGCCCGTGATCACCAGCGACACCGCCACGTACAGCACGGTGACGATGGCGAGCGAGCCGAGGATGCCGCGCGGCACGGCCTTCTGCGGGTTCTTGGTCTCCTCCGCCGTGGTCGCCACGACGTCGAACCCGATGAACGCGAAGAACACGAGACTCGCGGCCGCGAGCAGTCCCAGCGTGCCGTACGAGCTGCCGCCGAAGCCGGTGATCGCGCTCAGCAGCGACTGGTCGACCCCGCTGTGCGCACCGCCACCGGTCTCCGCGGGAGGGATGAACGGCGTGTAGTTCTCCGCCTTGATGTACTGGACGCCCAGGATGATCACCAGCAGCACCACGGCCACCTTGACCGTCGTGATGACGGTGCTGACCCGCGAGCTGAGCTTCGTGCCCACCACCAGCAACGCCGACAGCGCACCGATCAGCACCACCGCGCCCCAGTCGAACTGCAGCGGCCCGAGCGCGACCGTCGTCTTGACCTGGACACCGAGCTGCGCCAGCACCGTCTGCAGGTAGATCGACCAGCCCTTGGCCACCGCGGCGGACCCGAGCGCGAACTCCAGCACCAGGTCCCAGCCGATGATCCACGCCGCGAACTCGCCGAACGTGGCGTACGAGAACGTGTACGCGCTCCCCGCCACCGGCACCGTGGACGCGAACTCCGCGTAACACAACGCCGCCAGCGCACACGCGATCGCCGCCAGCACGAACGCCAGCGACACCGACGGCCCCGCCAGGTTGCCCGCGGTGCTCGCGGTGAGCGTGAAGATGCCGGCACCGATCACGACCGCGACACCGAAGACGGTCAGGTCCCAGGCGGTGAGCTCCTTGCGGAGCTTGGTGTCCGGCTCGTCCGTGTCCGCGATCGACTGCTCGATGGACTTCGTGCGCCACAACCCGTTGCCCGGCACGATCGATACCTCCTCAATGGAACGCGTTCGGCCCACCCTAGAGGTATCACCAGGTGAGATGCCCGCAGCTGTGTTCGGACGTTGTCAGGACTTCCGTGCTTCCCGATCCCGAACGCGGCGAAACCCGCCGCGGCGAAGCGAGACGGGTTCCGGAGGTGTTCGAGGTTTTCTCGGGCGGTTCCGCGGTGAGCAGCTTCCCCGCCGAACGCCGCGATCGTCTGCCTGGGCGGAGAAGGGGAGTCACCCAGGCACGCTTCTTGCCCGGTTGGCTCCCCTTCTCCGGCCTGGTTCGCAGTGCGACCGCACAAGGCCCGCTCACGGCGAAGCCCGCCCCGGCCGAGACCGGGACGGGCTTCGACTGCACAACCGTCAGGCGCTGGTGACCGTCGTCCGGTCCAGGTCCGGCTCCAGGTAGATGAGCCGCGCGTGCGGCACCTTGCCCCGCACCCGCTGTTCCGCGTCGTTGATGGCCTGCGCGACCTCGTCGAGCGGGAGCTGCGGCTCCAGCGCGATCTTCGCCGCGACCAGCAGCTCCTCGGGGCCGATGTACTGGGTCTTGATGTGGATGACGCGCTGCACCTTGCCCGCGGCGAGCTCGTCGCAGATCACGTCGAGGTCGGAGTCGGAGGCGCCCTCGCCGATCAGCAGCGACTTCATCTCGATGATGAGGATCACGGCGATGATGCCGAGCAGCACGCCGATCGCGATGGTGCCGAGCGCGTCGAAGACCGGGTTGCCGGTGACCATGGTGAGCCCGACGCCGAGCAGTGCCAGCACCAGGCCGATGAGTGCGCCGAGGTCCTCCAGCAGCACGACCGGGAGCTCCGGGGTGCGGGAGTTGCGGATGAAGCCCCACCAGGAGGCGTCGCCCTTGATCTTCTTCGACTCGTTGATCGCGGTGACGAAGCTGTAGGACTCCAGGCCGATCGCGACGACGAGGATGCCGACCGCCACGAGCGGGCTGGTGAGGCCCTCCGGGTGCTGCAGCTTGTGGATGCCCTCGTACAGCGCGAAGACCGAGCCGAGGGTGAAGAGCATCAGCGCCACCACGAACGACCAGAAGTACCGGTCGCGGCCGTAGCCGAACGGGTGCAGCCTCGTGGCCCTGCGCTGGGCCGTCTTCTGCCCGAGCAGCAGCAGGCCCTGGTTCGACGTGTCCGCGAGCGAGTGCACCGACTCGGCGAGCATCGACGACGAGCCGGTGATCAAGAATCCGGTGAACTTGGCCACCGCGATACCGGCGTTCGCCAGTAGCGCTGCGACGATGGCCTTGGTTCCGCCCCCTGCTGACACGCCTGTCTCCTCGCACCTGTCCCGGCCGGAGCCGGTCCGCTTTGTCCGGTCGTGAACCTTAGTCCGTTCCCGCCGTGGCGCGGAAAAGTTGAGCGGATTCAACACCATCCGGTCGAACGAGCACCGCCGGGTCCGACGCGGGCAGCCACACGGACTGGCCGCGGGTCAGGGTCAGCTCCTCGCCGCGGGAGTTGGACAGCACCGCGGCGCCGTCCGTGCAGATCATGATCTGCGGGCCGTCGTGGTCGAGCCGGGTCTCGCCGGTGAGGTCCAGGCGGGACAGCTCGAACTCCGGCGCGGGCGTCCGGTAGACCCGCACGCCGGGCGCGACCTCCTCGCCGGTCGACACGGGCATGTCGCCGCAGGCGAAGTCGAGCACGCGCAGCAGCTCCGGCACGTCGACGTGCTTCGGCGTGAGACCGCAGCGCAGCACGTTGTCCGAGTTGGCCAGGATCTCGATGGCGGTGCCGCGCAGGTAGGCGTGCAGGTTGCCGGCGGGCAGGTGGATCGCCTCGCCCGGCTGCAGCACGATGCGGTTCAGCAGCAGCGCGGCCAGCACCCCCGCGTCACCGGGGTAGGACTCGCCCAGCTCCAGGATCGTGCGGCACTCCAGGTCGAACTCGCCGCGCTCCTTCACGTGCAGCACGCACGCGTCGAGCACCTGCGGCAGCAGCGACGAGAGCGACGTCTGCGGCAGCGTGATCAGCATCGTGAACAACGCGCGCAGGCCCGACGAGTCGGGCTGGGCGACGAGCATCTCGGTGTACGGCGCGAGGTCGGGTGCGTCGAGCGACCGCAGCAGCGCCGCCGTGCGGTCGGGCGCCCGGAAACCCGCGAGGGCGTGGAACTCGGTCAGCGCGCAGATCAGCTCCGGCTTCGCGGCCGGGTCCTTGTAGTTGCGCACCGCGGCGTCGCGCGGCACGCCCGCGGCCTCCTCGGCGGCGAAGCCCTCGGCGGCCTGCGCGGCGGACGGGTGCGCCTGCAGGCTCAGCGCCTCCTCGGCGGCGAGCACCTTGAGCAGGAACGGCAGCCGGCTGCCCCACCGGTCGGTCAGGCGCCGTCCGAGCTGGGCGTCGGGGTCCGCTGTCAGCAGGTCGAGCAGCGAGTGCTCGGTGCCGTCGGCGCCGACCACGCGGGACGGGTCGCCGGGGTGGGCGCCCATCCACAGCTCGGCTTCGGGATGAGGTGCGGGCACCTCCTTCCCGAGCAGCTCTGCGATGGCCGTGCGTGATCCCCACGCGTACGGCCTCACCGCGTTGTGCAGCAGGTCCACTTCTCGTTCAGCTCCCCAAACTCAGTACGGGTTGCCGCCGAGCGTTCCGGCGGCCAGCCCGAGGTACAACGCGGCGAGCTCGAAGCGGAGCGCGAGCAGCGCGGCGCTGACCGCGTCGCCTCCCGCCACCACCTCGACCGCCGGTTCGAGCACGTCGGCACCGGGCAGCGCGTCCTCGGCGGCGCGCCGCAGCGCCTCGGCCACGGGGCCCTGGCGCACGGCCAGCAACAGCACGCGGACGAGTCCACCGGTCTCGTCGTCCGGGTCGGCGAACAGGTCCGCGCCGGAAGTTCCCTGCACGGCCCGCCGGTGCAGCACCGGGCGGGTCAGTGCCTGCGGATACCCGGCGACGTCAGAGGCAACCCCGGCGAACGCGGCCAGCACGCCCGCGCCGTGCACCCCGACGGACGTGGCGACGTCGTCGAGGCCCCACAGCAGCGGCGTGCGGTCGGCCACGCGCAGGGCCAGCGACTTCGCCGGGTTCACGAACGACTCGTGCACCGGGTGGTTGCGCTCGGCCTCGCGGTCGAGCTCGTCGGCGATCAGGTCGACGTCGACCTTCAGCAGGCCGAGCGAGCCCAGCACCGTGAGCCACGCGGTGAGCGCGCGGTGGAAGCTGAAGCCCGGCGGCACGTCCACGCGCGGCGGCAGCAGCACCGCCCTGCCCGCGGCCGCGGCGGCGACCGGGCCGGAGTCCGGCGCGGTCACCAGGGTCCGCGCGCCCCTGCGGGCGGCGCGGTCGATCGACTCGGCGAGCACCCGGTCACCGGGGTCCTCGGTGTGCGCGAGCACGACGTCGAGCGCGCCGACCCACGGCGGCACCTCGTCGGACACCACGACCGGCACCGAGCACCCCGGACCGAGCAACGCCACGACGACGCCCGCCACCGCGACGGCGTGACCGGGCCGGGTGACCAGGACGACCGCGCGGGGGCGTTCGGCGAAGACCCGGTCCACCCCCGCCTCGGCCGCGGCCTCCGCGGTGGCGCGCACCTGGGCGCCGGCCCGTGCGGCGGCACGCAGCCAGCCGCCCGTGTCGGCGTCGGCGAGGCGGCTCGAGTCGTCGAGCAGCGTGTCGTCGAGCACCTACGTCACCCAGCCGACGGCGGCTCGACCGCCTCGTCGAGCAGCAGGACCGGGATGCCGTCGCGCACCGGGAACGAACGGCCGCACGCGGTGCACGTGAGGAAGTCCGCCTCCGGGTCGTCCGGCGTCCCGAGCCGCAACGGGGCGTGCTCGGGGCACGGGCAGGCCAGGATGTCCAGCAACTGCTCTTCGAGCTTGACGGCCACTTCTGTTCTCTCCTCAGCCCCGCACGATCGCCAGGACCTCGTCGCGCAGTGCGGCGACGGCCTCGGCGTTGGCGGCTTCGACGTTCAGGCGCAGCAGCGGCTCGGTGTTCGAGGCCCGCAGGTTGAACCACGCGCCGTCCGGCAGCTGCACGGTGAGACCGTCGAGCTCGTCCAGCGCGACGCCGTCCCGCGAGCCGAACGCCTCCTTGATGGCGGCGATGCGACCGGCCTGGTCGGTGACCGTGGAGTTGATCTCACCGGAAGCGGAGTAGCGCTCGTACGCGCTGGTCAGCGCGGAGAGGGGGCCGTCCTGCTCGCCCAGCGCGGCCAGCACGTGCAGCGCGGCCAGCATGCCGGTGTCGGCACGCCAGAAGTCGCGGAAGTAGTAGTGCGCGGAGTGCTCGCCACCGAAGATGGCACCGGTCTTGGCCATCTCCTCCTTGATGAACGAGTGGCCGACGCGCGTGCGCACGGGCTTGCCGCCGTGCTCGGTGACGATCTCCGGGACGGCGTGCGAGGTGATCAGGTTGTGGATGACCGTGCCGCCGGGGTCCTTGGCCAGCTCGCGCACGGCCACGAGCGCGGTGATCGCGGACGGGCTGACCGGGTCGCCGTTCTCGTCGACGACGAAGCAGCGGTCGGCGTCGCCGTCGAACGCCACACCGGCGTCCGCGCCCTCGGCCTTGGTGCGTTCCTGGAGGTCGACGATGTTCTTCGGGTCGAGCGGGTTCGCCTCGTGGTTGGGGAAGCTGCCGTCGAGCTCGAAGTACATGGGGACGACCTCGACGGGCAGGCCCTCGAACACCTGCGGCACCGTGTAGCCGCCCATGCCGTTGCCCGCGTCCACGACGATCTTGAGCGGGCGGATGGTCTTCAGGTCGACCAGCTGGTTCAGGTAGGCCGCGTACTCGACGAGCATGTTCCGCTCCTCGAACGTGCCCGGCTCGACGCCCTCGGCGTCGGGCACCTGGTTCTCCGCGTCCTGGCGGATCTGCGCGAGACCGGTGTCCTGGCCGACCGGGCTCGCGCCCGCGCGGCAGAGCTTGATGCCGTTGTACTGCGCCGGGTTGTGGCTCGCGGTGAACATCGCGCCGGGCAGGTCGAGCTTGCCGGAGGCGAAGTACAGCATGTCGGTGCTGGCGAGACCGATGCTGATCACGTTGACGCCCTGCGCCTGCGCGCCCTCGGCGAACGCCCTGGACAGCTCGGGCGAGGAGTCGCGCATGTCGTGCCCGATCACGATCGCGGGTCCGCCGACCAGGCGGGCGAAGGCCGCCCCGAAGTCGCGAACCACACCGGCGTCCAGCTGTTCGCCGACCACCCCGCGGATGTCGTACGCCTTGACGATGCCGGACAGGTCACGCACGCCGCACACTCCCGAAACTCGCTCTTGACGGCCACTGCCAGGGCAGCCTACCGGCGAGCAGATCAGCGACGCGTGTGGTCGTGGGTTGAGTGGCTCAGTCCTCGTGCGGATCCGGAAGAACGCGCAGGTGACCGCGCCGCTGGGTCCCCGCCGGGACCTCGGGCAGCTTCGGGGTCACATCTGCTCGTCCGGCCTCGCGCACGGCCTCGGCAAGCGCCGTCAGGTCGTCCACGCTCGGCTCGGGGGCCGCGAACTCACCCTGATGCCTCACGACCTCCCAGCCGCGCGGCGCCGTGAGCCGCATCGCGTGCTCCTCGCACAGGTCGTAGCTGTGCGGTTCGGAGTACGTGGCGAGCGGTCCGACGACTGCGGTGGAGTCCGCATAGGCGTAGGTGAGCGTGGCGACAGCCGGGTTAGCACACCCGGTTCGCGAGCACCGTCTCACGCTCCGCACGATCCGGGACGATAGCGCGTCCACGCGGGGCTGTGTGTGAGGCACGCTGTGTTTGCTCCCGCGGGACAGCAACTAGGCTGCTGGGTTGTGGTGATGGCACGGGGTTCACGGCGGCAGGATTCGCCGCGTCGGCGCAGTCGCGACCGGCACGGCAGGGGCCTGCGCGGTCCGCTCTACCCGGCCACCCTGCCCGCGGCCCGCTCACGGGCGGAGCGCTTCGACGCTCTGGTGATCGAGGCGCTGGAGCCCATCGAGGCCCGCTGGCGCACCGAGCTCACCCAGCTCGACGTGGCCGTCGACGACGTGCCCGACGTGCAGGTGGAGGGCGAGGACGGGGTCGTCGAGGACGGCAACGTGCCGCTCGCGCGCCTGCTGCCCGCAGGTTCGGACCAGCGCGCCCGCATCGTGCTGTACCGCCGGCCGCTGGAGGCCCGCGCGAAGGACGGCGCGGACCTCGCGGACCTGGTGCACGAGGTGCTGGTGGAGCAGGTGGCGAACTACCTCGGGCTGGACCCGGACGTGATCGACGAGGGCTGACCCCCGCCGACTGTCGGACCCCGCGACTAGAATCAAAATCGGGGGATCCCGGCGCCGTCGTGTGTGTGGAAACACGCACGGCACCTATGGCGGCCCGCTCACTCACGGCACCTACAGCGGCCCGCTTACGCACGGCACCTGTGGCAGCCCGCACCCGCACGACACCCACGGCGGCCCGCTCACGCACGGCACCTGTGGCAGCCCGCACCCGCACGACACCCACGGCGGCCCGCCCACGCACGACACCCACGGCGGCCCGCACACCCACGACACCCACGGCGGCCTGCTCACGTCTGGCGCCGCCGCGTGGGGATCGCCGTCAGCACCGTGAACAACGCCACCGCGGCCTGCGCGAGCAGCAGCAGGTCCCGCAGCGTTGTGCTCATCGTCACCCTCACCTCGGCCCCCGCCCCCGGCAGCGGCACGCCGACGAGGTGGCCCCAGGACCGCACGACCGGCACCTGCTGACCGTCCACGAACACCTCCCAGCCCGGTTCGTCCTCGGCCGCGAGCACCAGCACCCGCCCGTCGGAGCCCGGCGAGACCCGCACCGCCACGTCCGGCAGCGTCACGTTCACCGGCGCCACCTCCGCTGCCGGTTCCGCGGGCGGGTCGCCGCCGGTGCGCGCGCGGCGGGCCAGTTCCGGCGGCAGCAGCACGCCGGTGTCGGACACCAGCCGGATGCGCAGCACGGGACGGCCCGCGGTCGTCGGTGCCGCCACCGACACCAGCTCCCCCGCCGCGGCACGCACGCGATCGGCGTCCGCGGCAGTGGGCAGCACCACGAACGACACGCCGGACGACGCCGCTTGGGCCAGCGCCACCCCCACGGCGGAGGACGACCCGTCGAGCAGGGACGTGGTCCACCGGCGCAGGCGTGCGGGTGAGGACGTGGTCGGCACGAGGTCATCGTCGCCGAAGGCGGGCATGCGGCCGGCCACCTGGCGGGTCGGGGTGCCGAGGACCAGCACCGACCGGCCCGAGCGGTCCAGCTCGGCTGTCAGCGACGCGCTCAGCTGCTCGCCACCGTCGGCGCGCAGCGGACCGGTCCGCAGGTCGAGCACCCCCGCGACACCCAGGCTGGCCAGCGTCACCACGCCCACGGCGTACACCGCGCGCCGCACCCGCAGCCGACCGGCGACACCCGGCGTGACACCGCGCCGGCACCCGGCCAGCACCACCCAGACGAGGCCCCAGGCGAGGATCACCAGCGGTGTTCCCGGCCAGGCGTGGAAGGCGGTGACCGCGGCCAGCGCGCCGATCGCCAGCACGACCACGAACAGGCCGGGCAGCATCGCCGCGTTCGGGCGCAGGACCGCGGCGGCGAACGCGGCGGCCGCGAAGACCGAGCACACGATCAGGTTCGGCGGCGGTGAGGAGTAGGCGGCGCCGAGGCCGTTCAGGACCATCTCGGGGTGTTGCAGCAGGACGGCGGGCCACGGCAGCAGCAGCGCCATCGGCAGCAGGACGATCGCGAACAGCGCGGCGATCCGGCGGGCACCGCCCGACACCGCCACGAAGCCGACCAGGGCCCCCACCAGCGCCACCACGTGGCTCAGCGGCGAGAACGCGCCGAGCACCGCGACGCCGACGGCCGTTCCCGAGGCCATGGCGAGCCATGCGTGCGTGGATGACGCGCGCAAGACCGCGTACACGCCGGCGAACACCAACGGCGTGACGATGTGCACGACGACGACGTCCAGGCGCCCTTCGGCAACGGCGGTCGTCGACACGGGCAGCAAGCCGTAGAACGCGGCGACCACCGCGCGCACGGAACGCCGTACGCGCATGCCACGGGAAGCGATGTACGCCGACAAGGCCGCCAACGGGATGTCACCCAGGAGCAACAGCGCGACCGCGAACCGGGGCCCGCCCGGCACCAGGCCGAGGAACGCCAGCGCCGCAGGAGCCGGGGCCGCTGTTCCGCCGGCCACCGGGTGCCACGACGCCAGGTACGCCGACCACACCTCGCCGAGCGACCCGACCGGCAGCAGCCGGCCGCCCGCGAGGTCCAGGCCGAGCCGCGACCAGTTCGCCACCACCGCCAGCGCCGACAGCCCCAGCAGCAGCAACACCGGTGGTGCCAGCACCAGCGACCGCAGCACCCGGCCCTGGTCGACCTCGACGAACACCATGTCGCGGCGCGGTCCCGGTGACGGCCGCGGCTTGGGCGACGGCCGCAGCGCACCCGGCAGCGCCGCGTCGACCGTGACCACGACGGGCGGGCGGCGCAGGCTCGCGACCCGCGGCCGGCCCCGTGCGCCGGCCGGCAGCGCGGACGGTCCGACCGGCCGCGGCGAGTCCACTTCGGACGGCTCCAGCCACGCGGACCCGGAATCGGTTGCGGGCAAACGACCCAGTGCGGCGTCGGCCTCGACGCGGCGGCGGATCAGGAACGCGGCCCCGGCGCGCAGGGCGTTGCGGAACCGGGTCAGCCTGCTCGTGAAGAGGCCGGGCACGACCGCGGAACCGCGCCGCGCCCTGCGTCCCTCCAGCAACCGGCCGCGGGTCAGCAGGTACCGGGCGGCACCCACCTCCGCGTGCGCGTCGGCGAGACGTCGGAGCAGCAGGAAGCCCAGCGCCCGCAGCAGGGACAACAACAGCAGGCGCGGGAGTCCGATGAGGAACGAGGGACCCGAGGTGTTGACCAGGAACGTGCGCATCCCGTGCGCGCGGTCGACGCCGCGGACCGACGGACCGGGTCGTGCGACGGCCGCGTCCAGCAGGCGCAGGCCCTTCGTCGCCGCACGGGCGTGCCGCATCCGGGCGACCGGGACGCAGAGCACCAGGTGGCCCGCGCGGTTGACCCGCCAGCCGAAGTCGACGTCGTCGCGCAGCAACGGCATCGCCTCGTCGTACCCGCCGAGCGCGTGCCAGACCTCGCGGCGGATGAGCGACCCCGCCGACGACACCGCGAGCACCTCGGCGCTCTGCTGGAACAGCGCGCTGTGCTCGGTGGACGAGAGCCCGGTCTGCCGGTGGCCGGAGGCGTCGGTCGAGAGACCCGCCTCCACGACGAGCCGGGGGGCCTCCCAGTCGAGGCAGAGCGGGCCGAGCACCGCGGCGGAGGGCGAGACCTCGGCCGCGGTCAGCAGTGCGGCCAGGCAGTCCGGTTCGGGTGCGCTGTCGTCGTGCAGCAGCCACAGCCACTTGCCGGGGTCTCCCCAGCGGTCGACGGCGTGCTCGACCGCCAGCCGCAGCGCGGTGCCGAAACCGGTACCGCGCGGCAGCGACAGCACGCCGTCGAGCAGATCTTCGGCCTCCGCCAGTACTTTCGCGGTGCGATCGTGGGATCCGGTGTCGACCGCGATCACGTGGCGGGGACGAATTCGCTGACGCCGCAAAGCGGACAGCGCCGTGCTGAGCCACTGGTCGCCGTCGTGGCAGACCAGGACGCACAGCACCGGCGCGGTCCGGAGCCTCGGGTGAGGGCTTGTCACTCCCTCAAGTTAAGGCAAAAAGATCACACTTCCAGACGTCTCAGACGGCTCGCTTCTTCAGCTTGCGGCGTTCTCTCTCCGAGAGACCGCCCCAGATGCCGAAGCGTTCGTCGTGCTGGAGCGCGTACTCAAGGCACTCCGAACGCACCTCGCAACCCAGACAGATGCGCTTGGCCTCCCGCGTCGAACCACCCTTTTCGGGGAAGAACGCCTCGGGATCCGTCTGCGCGCACAGGGCGCGTTCCTGCCAGTCCTGCTCGTCGGCTGGGTCGAACAGGTACGACAGTTCGCCCTGTACGACCGGCTGCGCGACGTGATCTTCTTCGAATTCCTGCATTTCGTCCGCCTCCTCGCCTTCCGCTCTCCCCGGTTGGCGGACGCCAGACGCCGTTCCCACAACGACGAATGACACCGATGTGATTACACCTGCGTCACAGCGGGGGGTCAAGCCGAGTCCACACGTCGGGGGATATTCGCGCAGATGGCCGTTGAAACCTTGACGTGCAGCACAGACGGTGATCCACGTACCGCAACCCGTCCCCGAACGGCCCACCGCGCCAGCCGACACGCCACACTGGTGGGGTGAAGCGATCAGCGGTGCGCCCCAGTCCACTGTTCCTCGGTCTGCTCGCGGCGACCGCCGCCGGAGCCGTCCTCACCCTGTTCGAAGGCGATGTGGCCGTCATCGCCGGCACCGTCCTGTTCGTGCTCGCCGGCTGGGCGGTGACGTTGTGCCTGCACGAGTTCGGGCACGCGGCCGTCGCCTACCGGGGTGGCGACTTCTCGGTGCGCGACAAGGGATACCTGACCCTCGACATCCGCCGCTACACCGACCCGGTGCTCAGCATCGTCCTGCCGCTCGTCCTGCTCGCGCTCGGCGGGATCCCCCTTCCGGGTGGTGCCGTGTGGATCAACCACCACGCGCTGCGCTCCAAGAAGGTCGAGTCGATGGTCTCGCTGGCGGGCCCGGCCACCAACCTGGCGGTCGGTGCCCTGTTGGTCGCGGTCGTGGCGCTGTTCGACCCGCCGGGAGCGCTCACGGCGGCCATTTCGTACCTGGCTCTGTTGCAGGTGCTCGCCTTCGTGCTGAACATCCTGCCCATCCCCGGCCTGGACGGCTGGGGCGTGTGGGAGCCGTTCATGTCGTACGAGGCCCAGCGCTTCGGCGCCAAGGTCCGGCCGTGGGCGCCGCTGGTGCTGTTCGCCGTCCTGTTCACCTTCTCCGAGGTCAGCCGGCTGCTGTTCCAGGTCTCGACGTGGGTGTTCGAGCTCATCGGCGGCAACTCCGTCGGCGCGTTCTACGGCTACGCCAACTTCATGTTCTGGCGCTGACTCCGGGCGCCTCGGGGCGCTGTGGAAGCATGGCCCGGCGTGAAGGTCGTAGCACTGGTCGGCGGGGTCGGCGGCGCGAGGTTCCTGCAAGGGCTCAAGCACCTGGGAGCCGACGTCACCGCGGTGGTCAACACCGGCGATGACGTGTGGATGCACGGACTGCGCATCTGCCCCGACCTCGACACCTGCATGTACACGCTGGGCGGCGGCATCGACTCCGAGCGCGGCTGGGGCCGTGCGGACGAGTCGTGGACCGTCAAGGAAGAGCTGATGGCCTACGGCGCCGAGCCCAGCTGGTTCGGGCTCGGCGACCGGGACATCGCCACGCACCTCGTCCGCACCCGGATGCAGCGCGCCGGCTACCCGCTGTCCGCGGTCACCGAGGCGCTGTGCACCCGCTGGCAGCCGGGCGTGAAGCTGCTGCCGATGTCGGACGACCGGGTGGAGACGCACGTCGTCGTCGAGCTCGACGGCGAGACGAAGGCCATCCACTTCCAGGAGTGGTGGGTCAAGCACCGCGCGGCCGTGCCCGCGAAGTCGTTCGCGTTCGTCGGTGCCGAGACCGCCACCGCCGGTCCCGGGGTGCTCGACGCGATCGCCGAGGCCGACGCCGTGGTGCTGGCCCCGTCGAACCCCGTCGTGAGCATCGGCACGATCCTGAACGTGCCGGGTGTGCGGGACGCGCTGCGCAAGACGGACGCCGGTGTCGTGGGCCTGTCGCCGATCATCGGCGGCAAACCGTTGCGCGGCATGGCGGACGCTTGTTTGGACGCGATCGGTGTCGAGACCTCCGCCGAGGGGGTCGGGCGGCTCTACGGTTCCCGCAAGTGCTCCGAGGACGGCATCCTGGACGCGTGGCTGGTCAACACCGGTGACCGCGCCGACGTGCCGGGGGTCGCGGTGCGCGCGGTGCCGCTGGTGATGTCCGATGTGGACGCGACGGCGCAGATGGCGCGCGCCGCGCTCGACCTCGCCGGGGTCGACGTTGGCTGACCACGCCGCGGCCGCGCTGGAGCTGCTGCCGGTGCCCGGCCTGCCGGAGTTCCGGCCTGGCGACGACCTGGCCCGCGCGATCACGACCGCCGCGCCCTGGCTGCGCGACGGCGACGTGCTCGTCGTGACCTCCAAGGTGCTGTCCAAAGTGGAGGGCAGGCTGGTCACCGTGCCCGCCGACCCCGAGGAGCGCGACCGCGCCCGCCGCGAGCACGTGACCGCGGAGTCGGTGCGGGTGCTGGCCCGCAAGGGCAGGACGCTGATCACCGAGAACCGGCTGGGCATCGTGCAGGCCGCGTCCGGTGTCGACGCCTCGAACGTCGCCGGTGACGAGATCGCGCTGCTGCCGCTGGACCCGGACGGGTCGGCGGCGGCGTTGCGCGCCTCGGTGAAGTCCCTGCTCGGCGTGGACGTGGCCGTGGTCGTCACCGACACGATGGGCCGTGCGTGGCGAGTCGGTCAGACCGATGCCGCGATCGGTGCGTCCGGTCTGCGCGTGCTGCACGACTACGCGGGCTCGGTCGACCGGCACGGCAACGAGCTGTTCGTCACTCAGGTCGCGGTGGCCGACGAGATCGCGGCGGCGGCCGACCTGGTCAAGGGCAAGCTCGGCGCGGTGCCGGTGGCGGTGCTGCGCGGGTACGAGGTGGTCGACGACGGGTCGAGCGCGCGGGAGCTGACCCGGCCGACCGAGTTCGACCTGTTCCGCCTCGGCACGGAGGAGGCGCTGGCCCAGGGCCGCGCGGAGGCCGTGCTGCTGCGCAGGTCCGTGCGGTTCTACTCGGACGAGCCGGTGGACCTCGCGGTGCTGCGGCGCGCGGTCGGGGCGGCGCTGACCGCACCCGCTCCGCACCACACGGGGCCGGTGCGGTTCGTGCTGGTGCGGGAGAAGCGGGCCGCGCTGCTGGCGGCGATGCGCGAGCAGTGGGAACGCGACCTGCGCGGCGACGGGTTCACCGACGAGCAGGTCGCGCGCCGGGTGCGCCGGGGCGACCTGCTGGTGGAGGCGCCGGAGGTGGTGGTGCCGTTCCTCGTCCGCGAAGGCGCGCACACCTACCCCGACGCGCGGCGGGCCGACGCCGAGAAGACGATGTTCACGATCGCCGGCGGCGCCGCCGTGCAGGGGCTGCTGGTGGCGCTGGCCGCCGAGGGCCTCGGTTCGTGCTGGGTGTCGTCGACGATCTTCTGCGCGGACGTCGTGCGTTCCGTGCTGGACGTGCCGCGGGACTGGGAGCCGCTGGGCGCGGTGGCCGTGGGCCACCCGCTGGAGCCGCTGGTCCCCCGCGCACCGCTGGAAGGACTGATCGAGCTGTGACACTGCACGCCGACGCCGTCGCGACCCTGCGGGCGTTCTCGGGGCAGGACGCGTTGAAGGAGGCCTACCTGGGCTTCCTGGCCGCACGCGAGGACGCCTGTCAGCGGTCGTGCGAGCCGGGGCACCTCACGGCCTCGGCACTGGTGCTGGACGCGACGGCCGAGCACGTGCTGCTGACGCTGCACCCGCGCGTCGGCCGGTGGCTGCAGCTCGGCGGTCACTGCGAGCCGGAGGACGTCTCCCTGGCCGCGGCCGCGTTGCGCGAGGCCACCGAGGAGTCCGGAATGCGCGGGCTGCGGATCGAACCGACCCCGATCCACCTCGACGTGCACCCGATCACGTGCTCGCTGGGCGTGCCGACCCGGCACTTCGACGTGCGGTTCCTGGTGCGCGCCCCGGTCGGTGCGCAGCCGGTGCGCTCGGCCGAGTCGGTGGACCTGCAGTGGTGGCCGCTGGACTCGCTGCCGGCCGACGTGGACGACCTGCACCCGTTGATCGAGTCGGCCCTGGCCCGCCTGCGCTAGAACTTGCGGTAGTCGCGCGGTGAGAACCGCGGGGCTCGCCGTGGGCGGTGCAGGCCCGCGGCCTGGAGGTAGCAGACCGCGCGGTGCCGTTGTGGCGTGTAGGGCGCGAGGAGTTCCATCATTCCGTCGTCGTCGCCCGGCGTGCCGGTCAACGCCCACGTGACGTTCTTGGCGACGTGGAAGTCGCCGACGCTCACGGCGTCCGGGTCGCCCCAGGACCGCTGCGCCACCTCGGCGGAGGTCCACACGCCGATGCCGGGCACCTTCTCCAGCAGCTCACGGCTGCGCATCTCCGCCGCCTTCTCCAGCCGGTGCGCGACCTGGGCGGCGTTGACCAGCGTGCGCCGCCGCGCGCCGTCGAGGCCGCACTGGTGCCACTCCCAGTCCCGCAGGCCCAGCAACCGCTGCGGCGTCGGCGGGACCTTGAGCGGCAACGGTCCCGGCGCGGGTTCGCCGAACCGGCGGCCGAGCTCGCGCCACGTCCGGAACGCCTCCGTGCCCGTGACCTTCTGCTCCAGGATCGAGGCGAACAGCAGGTCCCACACCCGGCCCGTGCTGCCCAGCCGCAGTCCCGGCCGCCGCCGGCGCGCCTCGGCGACGACGTCGTGGTGCGCGACGAACTCGTCCACCGGGTCGTCCGCGCCGAGCAGGGCGGGCAGGCCGTCGAGCAGCCACAGCCCGCCGTCACCCCACGCCCGCGCGCGCACCTCGTCGCCGACCCTGGTGACGTGCAGGGTGCCGGGCCCGCACGGGGTGTTCGCCGCGAACCAGATGCCGCCCTCCGTGCTGAAGGACGGGTCACCCGGCCCGCGGCGCAACGGCCCGAGCACCGCTCCCAGGTCCAGTGGGAACGGTGGTGTCCAGCTCCTCTCAGGCATCCGTCGAAAAGCGCACACCGGCCTCCGGCAACACCACGCCGGGCCACACGCGCGCCCCACCGATCAGCTCGCACCGCGCCCCGATCACCGCCGAGTCGCCCACGACCGCGTCCCGCAGCACCGCACCGGCCTGCACCAGCGCACCGGCGCCGACGATCGACCGCTCGACCACCGCGCCCTCGCCGACCACGGCCCCGTCGAACAGGATCGCGCCGTCGAGCACCGCGCCCTCGGCCACCGTGCAGTTCGCACCGACCGTGCTGCCGCCGCGGACCGTCGCACCCCCGTGCACGTTCGCCCCGTCGAGCACGAGGAAGTCACCGGCCTGGGCGACCGCGGCCGACGGCGCGACACCGCGCACGAGGTCGGCCGACCCCTGCACGAACGCCTCCGGCTTGCCCAGGTCCAGCCAGTAGGTGGCGTCCACGTGCCCCTGCAGCCGCCGGCCGGCCTCCAGCAGCCCCGGGAACGTCTCCCGCTCCACCGACACCGGCCGGCCCGCCGGGATGGCGTCGATGACCTCGCGCTTGAACACGTAGCAACCCGCGTTGATCTGGTCGGTCGGCGGGTTCTCGGTCTTCTCCAGGAACGCCTGGACGCGCCCCTGCTCGTCGGTGGGCACGCACCCGAACGCCCGCGGGTCAGCCACCTTCACCAGGTGCAGCGTGACGTCCGCCGCGTGCTGCCGGTGCGTGTCCACGATCCCGGCCAGGTCGACGCCGGACAGGATGTCGCCGTTGAAGACCATCACGTCGGGCTCGCGCAGCTTGTCGGCCACGTTCCTGATGGCGCCCGCCGTGTCCAGCGGCACCTCCTCGACCACGTACTCCAGTTCCAGCCCGAGCCTCGACCCGTCCCCGAAGTACTCCTCGAAGACCTCGGCCTTGTAGGAGGTGCCGAGCACCACGTGGGTGATCCCGACCTCCTTGATCCGCGACAGCAGGTGCGTCAGGAACGGCACCCCCGCGGTCGGGAGCATGGGCTTGGGAGCGGACAGGGTAAGCGGGCGAAGACGGGTGCCTTTACCCCCGACCAGCACCACAGCTTCAACGCCGTGCACCTTTTTCCTCCTCCGCGTTACAGCAAGCCGTTCGACGGAATACTCTGACACGAAGCAGATCGTCAGATGGAGTCTGGTCCCGCCAGGGATCTGGTCCCGGCAAGGAGCTGAATCCGACATGGACCCCCGCGACCGGGCCGACGCCTTGCTCGCCCGCGCCCGCGCACGTGGGCGGAACATCGTGACGCCGGACAACATGACGTCCCCCATGGACTCCTCGGCCACCCTGCAGATCCCGCGCAGCCTGGTCAACGCGGTGGACCCGCGCCTCGACCCGGACTCGACGATGGTCCTCTCGGCCGCCCAGGCAGCGGGCCAGGCGGCCGTGCCCCGCCCCGGTCAGGCCCACCGCCCGCAGCAGCACCGCCCGCAGCAGCACCCGGTGCCGGCCCAGCCGCTGCCGTCCCCCGCCGCCGCGGCCGACGACGCGGAGATCACGCAGGTCGTGCAACCGGGCATGATCCCGACCGTCTCCCACCACCAGACGACCCGCTCCTCGCTCTCGCAGCGGTTGAGCGGCGACATGTGACCTGCGCGCCCGCGCGTGAGCCCGGTTCCGGGGTGAGCGGGATCACCCGCGGTCAGTCCGCGAACGTCACCGGGTGAGCATCCGGACCCGCACCCCCAGCCCCGCCCGCACCGCCCACCGGAACGGCGCCCACAGCACCCCGCGGTGCCGGTCCGCCAGGTACCGGTAGGCAGACCGGTGGTGCTCGGCCAGCATCCGGTCCGACGCCCGCGCCGTCGAGTGGCCGCCGATGTGCACGACCTCCGCGTCGGGCACGTACACGTTGACCCACCCGGCCCGCGCCACCCGGTCGCCGAGGTCGACGTCCTCGAAGTACATGAAGTACCTCTCGTCGAACCCGCCGACCGCGTCGAACGCCTCCCTGCGCATCAGGAAGCACGACCCGGACAGCCATTCGGCGACGCGTTCGACGGGTTCCTGTTCCTGCCGGTAGGCGCGCGTCCACGGGTTGCCCGGCCACACCACCGCGAACAGGGCGTGGCCGATGCCCCGCCCGACGGACGGCAGGAGCCGCGCGGACGGGTAGACCTCACCGCTGGGTTCGCGGATCAGGGGGCCGAACATGCCGCCGCGGGGCCAGCGGGCCGCCGCGTCGATCAGCGTGTCGACGCTGCCGGGGGAGAACTCGATGTCGGGGTTGGAGATCAGGATCCAGCCGACGTCGGCGGGCAGTGCCGCGACGCCGCGGTTCGCTCCGCCGCCGTAGCCGAGGTTGCCCCCGGTGGGCACGAAGGTGACGTGCTCGCGTTCGGCGGCCACCTGCTGGGGCACGCCGTCGGTGGAGCCGTTGTCGGCGAGGATCACCCTGATGTCGCGCGTTGTCGCCTTCGCGAGGGTGTCCACGAACGGTGCCAGCGTCTCGCCCGGCGAGTACGTGACCGTCACGACACCTAGTCCGTCGCCGTAGTTCACGCGCGACACGATAGTGGTTCGGTGTTGCGCGAAAACGCGTGCACCGTCAGCGGCGGTGGCGGATGAGCGATGCGCGCTCGTAGGCGAGCCGGTGGCGTTCGGCGCTGACGGCCCACGAGAAGTCCTTCGCGCGCTGCTGACCGGACGTGGCCAGCGATGATCGGCGGGCCGGGTCGTCCAACAACTCGGCGATCGCCGCCGCGATGTCACCCGCTCCGACACCGCAGTACGCGACCGCCTCGCCACCCACCTCCGGGAGCGACAGTCTTCGGGTGGTGAGCACGCAGGCGCCGCACGCCATCGCTTCGAGCACCGGCAGGCCGAAGCCCTCGCCGAGCGACGGGTAGGCGACGAGCTGCGCGCCGCCGAGGAAGCCGGCGAGCTGTTCGAACGGCAGGTAGCCGGCGCGGATCACGCGGATGCGGTGCGGGACCGAGTCGAGCGCGCGTTCGACCTGGCTGTCCCAGCCGGGCTGGCCGGCGAGCACCAGCGCGGGCGGGTTCGGGCGGCCGGCGACGGCCTGGGCGAAGCCGCGGATCAGCGCCGGCACGTTCTTGCGGGGTTCGAGTGCGCCGAGGAACGCCACGTAGGGCGTCTCCCCCAGCGACAGCGCGGTCCGCACGTTCAGGACCTCGTCGGGCGACGGCGGGTGGAAGCGCTCGGTGTCGACGCCGTGCTGGGCGATGTGCAACGCCCTGCGGTCGGCGCCGGCGACGCGCACCAGCTCGTCCGCGGTGGCCTGCGAGGGCACCACGCACAGGTCGGCGCGCTTGAGCGACGCACGGGTCCACGCGCGGAAGAAGCGCGCTTTGACCGACGAGTGCAGCACGGGGTCGGTGAAGAACGTCGCGTCGTGCAGCGTCACGACCGACGCGGCCTTGCTCGCGATCGGCAGCGTGTAGTGCGGCGAGTGCAGCACGTCGACGCCCAGTGTGCGCACCAGCCGCGGCAGCGTCGTCTGTTCCCAGGTCAGGCGGGCCGTCCTGGTCGCGACGGCGTCGGCGGCGCGGAGCACGCGGGCGTTCGGGGCGATCTTGGTGAAGAGGTCCTCGTCACGCGGCTGGCAGACGACGGAGAGCTTGGCGCCGTCCGCGTCGAGCGCCGCGACGAGCGAATCCACGTAACGCCCGACGCCGCCTCGGTCCGCGGGCACGGCGGTGGCGTCGATCAGCACGCTGGGTTCGACGATCGGCACGGTCAGCAGCGTACGGTCATCGCGAAACCCACTTACACCGAATGCATCAACTACGTGGTTACATGTGGGTTGCCCAGACACCGCGCGCAGTCTTTTCCCAGGTGAACTCACTCGCGCGAGTGATCCCGGCCTCTTTGGTGTGGTCCGGGTCGGCCAGCACCGCCCGCAGTCCCTCCGTCAGCGACGCGAGGTCGCCGCGCCGCACCGCGGTGCCCGCTCCGCCCGCCACCTCCACGAGCGCCGGGTCGTCGGAGTGGACCACCGGCACGCCCGCCGCCATGGCCTCCAGCACCGGCAGTCCGAACCCCTCCGCGAGGCTCGGCGCGGCCAGCGCGGTGGCCCCGGCCAGCACCGATGCCAGCCGTTCGTCGCTGACGCCGCCGAGCAGCCGGACGTGCGGCGCGCGCAGGTCGACACCGCCCCAGCCCTGCGGCCCGACGACCACGAGCGGCACGCGCAGCCGTTCGGTGGCCCGCACGAGGAGGTCGAACCCCTTGCGCGGCTCGATCGTGCCGATCGCGAGCACGTAGGTCTCGGGGAGGTCCGCCGGCCTGCCGGTCGCCTGGAGGTTCGTGACGCCGTTCGGGACGACGTGGACCGGGACCTCGACCGGGACGTGCTCGGCGAGCTGGTCGGCGACCGCCCTCGTCGGCACGACCAGCGCCTTGGCCTCCCTGGCCGCGCGCGTGATCACCTTGCGGTGCCAGGCGACCCCGCGCGGCGTGAGCGTCTCGGGGTGCGTCCACGGCACGACGTCGTGCACCGTCACGACGGCCCCCGCGCGCGGTGCGAGCGGTGTCGGCGCATGCACGTGCGGCCCGAGGTGCGGGGGAAGACCGCGCTCCCACAGCGCCACCAGCACCCGCCGCGGCACCCGCAGGTTCCGGTCGGCGCCGGCCGTGGCGGCGGTGGTCACGCCCCACCCGCCGGGCGCGGTCGCGCGGAGGGCGCGGAGCAGCTCCGCGGTGTACCGGCCGGTCCCGCCGGGGACGGGCGCGTTGAGTTGCTCGGTCAGCACTACCAGCTCGGGCACGTCGCGTACCGTCTCACGCCGTGTCGCCGCTCAGCACCGTGGTGGTCGTGACGTGGCGCGGCCGTGACCACGTCACGGCCTGCCTGGACGCCCTCTCCGCCCAGAAGAGTCCACACAGGACGATCGTCGTCGACAACGCCTCCGACGACGGCACGGCAGCGCTGATCAGCGGGCACGAGGTCGTGCGCCTGTCGTCGAACCGCGGCTACGCCGGTGGTCTCGCCGCGGTGCTGGCCATGGTCGAGACGCCGTACGTCGCCTGGCTGAACGACGACGCCGTGCCCGACCCGTCGTGGCTGGCCGAGCTGGAGCGGGCGTTGAAGGGTGACCCCGGCGCCGCCGCGGCCACCTCGTCGATCCAGCTGACCGACGGCTCGACGCAGTCGGTGGGCGTCGCGCTGACCGCCGACGGGTACGGCCGGGACGTGGTGCTGGCCGGGCGCGAGGTGTTCGGGTTCTGCGGAGGGGCGGCGCTGCTGCGGACCGGCGTGCTGCGGGCCGTGGGCGGGGTGCCGGCGAGCTTCTTCTGCTACTACGAGGACACCGACACGGCCTGGCGGCTGCGGCTGGCCGGGCACCGGGTGATCTCGGTCGGGCCGGCGCGGGTGCGGCACCGGCACGGCGCGTCGACCAGGCCCGGCTCGGTGCTGTTCCACCGCTGGAACGAGCGCAACCGCCTGCTGATGCTGCTGCGCTGCGCACCCCTGCCGGTCGCGCTCTCCCAGCTCGGGCGGTTCGCCGCGATCACGGCGCTGCTGCCGTTGCGGGAGAACGTGCCGGACGCGGCCAACTTCCGGGTCGGGTTGCGCGTCCGGGTGCTCGCGGAGGTGGTGGTGCGGCTGCCGGCGTCGCTGTGGCAGCGGGCGCGGATCACGACGACGGCCGGCCGCCGGCGCGTCTGGCGGGAATGGGCCGGCCGGTGATGTCCCGGCGCAAGCGCAGACCGGTCCGCACGAGGAACGGCCCGAGCCGCGAGCCACGCGCCGTCCACGACCCCGAGGAACCGGCGCACCGGCGCGCGCTCGACGCGGTGCAGCAGCGCCTCGCCCGGTGGCTGGTCGCGGGTGGCGGCGCGGCCGTCCTGGCCGGGTCCGCTCTCGGCATCACCGTCGACGTCGGCTTCCTGCTCGTCGGCCTGCTCGGCGGGCTCGCCTTCGCGCTCGGCGTCAGCGCCCTGGGCGAGCGCAAGGCCGTCGCGCTGCCCGCGTTCGCCGTCGGGCTCGCGGCGCCGTTCGTCCTCACGTTCGGCGGGCACAGCGTGGTGATGGACGAGATCGGCCACACGGAGCAATGCGCGGTCACCGAGGCCGTCGAGCACCCACGGACCAAGTACCCGTCGGTCGACTACGTGCTGACCTGTCCCAGCGGCGAGGTCGAGCTGAGCCGCGACTGGCCCGACCGCCTTCGCGGGCACGAGGCCCAGGTCACGATCGGTCCGCCGGCGCGGCCGGTGTTCGCGGAGCCGGGCGGGTGGAACCTCTGGGTGGTCACGAGCGTCCCCCTGGTGATGATCGCACTAGTGCCACTGGCCAGGGCCCTCAGGAAACGGCCATGAGCCGGCCCGTCCCGCTGATCGTGGCCGGCGTGCTCGGCATCGCCGCGGCCGCCGTCCTGGGTGCCGTCGTGCCCGACGAACACCGGCTCGCGGTGATGGTCCCCGGCTGCCTGCTCGCGTGCGCGTTCGCGTGGGGGATCGGCGAGCTGAGCGACCCGTGGCTGGTGCTGCCCGCGTTGATGGTGCTGGTGCCGGGCACGGCGGTGCTGGCCGGTGACGGTCACCGCGCGTTGATGGACGTGTTCGCGCACCGCGACACGTGCGTCGTCGAACGGGTCGACGAGGTCGCCGGCCAGGACAACCCCGCCCACGCGCACCGCGTCCTGTGCCCGGACGGTGCGCGGCTCACGATCGTCGTGCAGGGCGACGCCGACAAGCGGCTGCCGCCGGGACCGGCGACCGTGCTGCGGCACGAGTGGATGCGGCCGCTGCTCGCCGACCGCAACGACTGGTCGGTGGGCTGGGTGGCCGGCGTGCCGGTCGCGGTCCTGCTCCTGCTGATCTGTGCGACCAGCCTGCGGGCGCGCAGAGTGATGAGGCAGGCTTAGCGCGTGGATCGAGCCTCTCTGCCCGTCGTCTCGGTGGTCGTCGTCAACTACCGGGGCGCGGACGACACCATCACCTGCGTCCGCGGTCTCGCCGAGCTCGACTACCCGGCCGAGTTGCTGCAGGTGGTCGTCGTCGACAACGAGGCGCACGACACCGAGCGGCTCACGCGGGAGCTGCCGGGCGCGCGGATCGTCACCTCGCAGCAGAACCTCGGGTTCGCCGGCGGGTGCAACCTCGGCGTCGAACACGCCACGGGCAGCGTGCTGGCGTTCCTGAACAACGACGCGCGTGCCGACAGGAACTGGGTGAAGGCCGCGATCAGGGTCTTCCACTCCGAACCGGCGGTCGGCGCGGTCGCGAGCAAGGTGCTCGACTGGGACGGCGCGAACATCGACTTCGTCGACGGCGGGCTGACCTGGTTCGGCATGGGCTACAAGCGGCACGCGGGCCAGCCCGACGACGGCAGCCACGACGGCCCGCGGGACGTGCTGTTCGGCACCGGGTCCGCGCTGTTCGTGCGGGCCGAGGTCTACCGCGAGCTCGGCGGGTTCGACGAGCGGTTCTTCATGTTCTACGAGGACGTCGACCTCGGCTGGCGGATGAACCTGCGCGGCTGGCGGGTGCGCTACGAGCCCGCGTCGCTCACGTTCCACCGCCACCACGCGTCGATGAGCTCGATCGACCACAGCCGCGAGCTGTACCTGCTGGAGCGCAACGCCCTGGCGGCGCTCTACAAGAACTTCTCCGACGAGACGCTCGCGAAGGTGCTGCCCGCGGCGCTCGCGCTGTGCGTGCGCAGGGCGACCGCGCGCGGCGAGATCGACCCCACCCAGCTGGAGATCACCCGCAGGCCGGCGGACCCGGCGCTCGACCGCGAACCGGTCGGGGTGTCGCGGCAGGCGCTCGCCGGGTTCCTCGCGATCGACCAGTTCGTCGAGCTGATGCCGTCGCTGGCCGAGTCGCGGAAGGTGGAGCAGGCCAAGCGCCGGCTCTCCGACACCGACCTGGTGCCGTTGATGCGCAAGGCGCTGGAGCCCGCGTACCCGTTGCCGCGCTACCTGGCGGCCCACGACGTGCTCGTCGAGGTACTGGGCCTGGACGACGTGTTCGGCAAGCCGCGCAAGGTCCTGGTGATCACCGGTGACGCGATCTCGGACCGGATGGCGGGTCCGGCGATCCGCGCGTGGCACATGGCGGACGTGCTGTCTGGCGAGCACCAGGTGCGGCTGGTCACCACGAACCCGCTGTGCGCGCCGCCGGACGCACCGTTCGCCGTCGAGCGGGCACGGCCGAAGGAGCTGCCGCCGCACGTGGCGTGGGCGGACGTGGTCGTGTTGCAGGGCCACGCGCTGGAGATGGTGCAGGAGCTCAAGCGCAAGTCGTCGACCAAGATCGTGGTCTGCGACATGTACGACCCGATGCACCTGGAACTGCTGGAACAGGGCAAGGACGACACGGACGAGAAGCGCGCGCTGGACCTGAAGACGGTCACGCGCGTGCTGAACACCCAGCTCGAACGCGGCGACTTCTTCCTGTGCGCGTCGGAACGCCAGCGGCACTTCTGGCTGGGTCACCTGGCGTCGCTGGGCCGGCTCACGCCCACGTTGTACGACAACGACCCCACGACCCAGTCGCTGCTCGGCATCGTCCCGTTCGGACTGTCGGGCAAGCCGCCGCAGCGCACCGCACCGGCGATCAAGGGCGTCGTGCCGGGCGTGACCGACGCGGACAAGGTCGTGATCTGGGCGGGCGGCGTCTACAGCTGGTTCGACCCGCTGACGCTCGTCGAGGCCATGGACCACCTGCGCAAGCGGCGGTCGAACGCCAAGCTGTACTTCCTCGGCATGAAGCACCCGAACCCCGAGGTGCCGGACATGGACATCGCCGGACAGACGCGCGGCCTGGCCGCGTCGCTGGGGCTGACCGGCGAGCACGTGTTCTTCAACGACGGGTGGGTGCCCTACACCGAGCGGCAGAACTGGCTGCTGGACGCGGACTGCGGCGTCACCACGCACTACGAGCACGTGGAGACCACGTTCGCGTTCCGCACGCGGGTGCTCGACTACCTGTGGTCGGGGCTGCCGATCGTCACCACGTCCGGCGACTCGTTCGCGGACCTGGTGGCGCGGGAGGGACTGGGCGTCGTGGTGCCGCCGGAGAACCCGGAGGCGCTGGCCGACGCGTTGGAGACGGTGCTCTACGACGAGGAGTTCGCGGCCGGGTGCCGTGAACGCATCGCCGTCGTCCGCGAGCGGTACACCTGGGAGACGGCACTCGCGCCGCTGGCCGAGTTCTGCCGCAACCCCAGGCCCGCCGCGGACCGCCTGCCCGGCTCGGCGCCGCTGGTGCGCACGCCGGAGCTGAGCAAGGCGGACAAGGTGAAGCGGGACCTGCGGCTGGTGCGCGAGTACCTGGACGCGGGTGGCCCGACGGAGTTGGCCAAGCGGGCGACGGGGCGTCTGCGCAAGATCGCGCGTGGCGGTGGCTGATGGCTCGCAAACCCCTTTCGGTGCTGCTCGACGGCACTCCCCTGCTCGGACACCGGACCGGCATCGGCCGCTACACGGCGGCGCTGGCCGAGGAGCTGGCGTCGATGCCGGACGAGGCCGACGTCCGTGCGGTGGCGTTCACCCTGCGCGGCTGGCGCGCGTTGCGGACGGTGCTGCCGCACGACGTCACGGCCCGCGGCCTGCCCGTCGCGGCACGGGCGCTGCGGCAGCTGTGGCTGCGCGCGCCGTTCCCGCCGGTGGAGCTGCTGGCCGGGTTCTCCGACGTCATGCACGCCACGAACTTCGTGCTGCCGCCCACGATCAGGGCCCGCGGGGTCGTCATGATCCACGACCTCGCGTTCCTGGACAGCCCCGGTGACCTGCCGGCCTCCGACGCCCGGCTGCCGGAGCTCGTGCGGCTCTCGGCCCAGCGCGCGGACGTGATCTGCACGCCGACCGCTGCCGTCGCCGACGTCGTCGCCGACCGGTTCTCGGTGCCGCTGGACAAGGTCGTCGTGACCCCGCTGGGCGTCGACCCGGCGTGGTTCGCCTCCCGTCCCCCGACCACGACGCTGCGCGGCCGGCTGGGGCTGCCGTCGGAGTACCTGCTGTTCGTCGGCGCCGACGGCCCGCGCAAGGGCCTCGACCACCTGGCGAAGGCGCACGCGTCCGACCCGTCGCTGCCGCCGCTGGTGATCGTCGGCCCCGGCCGGTCCGGTGTGGACGGACGGGTGCTGCGGACCGGGTACCTGTCGGACGTGCACCTGCGTTCGGTGGTGGCGGGCGCGACCGCGCTGGTGCTGCCGTCGCGCGACGAGGGCTTCGGGCTGCCGGTGCTGGAAGCGCTGGCGTGCAACGTCCCCGTGGTGTGCTCGGACGTGCCGGCGCTGCGCGAGGTGGCCGGCGGACACGCGTTGCACGTGCCGGTCGGTGACGTCGAGGCGCTGGCGGCCGGGCTGGCGCAAGCCGTTGCGGCACCGGCGACCCCGGCGGCCCAGGCGGAACGGCGGGCGCACGCGGCGGGGTTCACGTGGCGGCGGTGCGCGGAGCTGACGCTGGGCGCGTACCGGCGCAGCAAGGCCTGACGTCCTGTGCTGTTGCGTGAGGGCGTCAGGAAGTCCTGACGCCCCACCACGTCGTCCACGTCACCGGGAATGCGGCCCCGGTGCGTACCTGTCGAGCTGGCTCTGCGACGCCTGTCGGGAGCCCGTCACCACGGCAACGCAGCGCAGGAATCGCTGCCTGTCGGAATCCGTTGTCGCGGGACGCTGGGGTTTGCGCCCGGAATCGACCATGCCGAACAGGCTCCCGCATCGCCCACGGCCAGACCAGACCGGTCACCCCAATGGACCAGCTCAGGCACGCGGAGCGACCACACCCGCCCGGAATGCAGCCGTTAGGGCGCTGCGCCAGTGCGGCAACGGGCGCAGTCCCGCTGCTACCCACGCCGCACCCGACAGCACCGAGTAGGCGGGCCTGGGCGCCGGCCGCGGGAAGTCCGCGGTGGTGCACGGCGTGACGCGCGCGGGATCGGCACCCAGTTCCTCGAAAACGGCCTGGGCGAGGCCGAACCACGTCGTCTCGCCGCCGCCGGCCGCGTGCAGCAAGCGCGTGGACGGCAGCACGGCCGCCAGTTCGAGGAGACCGGCGGCGAGGTCGTGCGACCACGTCGGCGCACCGCGTTGATCGTCCACAACGGACACCGACGGGCGCGAGGACTCCAGTGCCGCCATGGTCTTCACGAAGTTGGAGCCGTTCGCGCCGTACACCCACGAGGTGCGCACGACCCAGCCGCCCTCTTCGAGCACCCGGCGTTCGCCTTCGAGCTTCGTGCGGCCGTAGGCGCTCTTCGGGCCGACGTCGTCCGTGGGCTCGTACGGGCGCGTGCCGTCGCCGGGGAAGACGTAGTCCGTCGACACGTGGATCAACGGGGTGCCGGCCGTGGCGCACGCGCGCGCCAGCAGACCGGGACCGACGGCGTTCACCGCGAACGCGCGGTCCTCGTCGGTCTCGGCCGCGTCGACCGCGGTGTAGGCGGCGCAGTTGATCACCGCCGAGTACCCGCGGACGTCGTCGGCGGTCACCGCGGTCACGTCGAGCTCCGCCGACGACGCCGCGTGGACGTCGGCGGAGAGCGCGGCGAGGTCGTGGCCGAGCTGACCACGACCTCCGGGAACGAGGATCACGCCGGCTCAGCCCTTCGCCAGCGCCGCGCGCTCCTTGAGCGGCTCCCACCACTCGCGGTGCGCGCGGTACCACTCGACGGTCTCCGCGAGACCGGTCGTGAAGTCGACCTGCGGCTTGTACCCCAGCTCCGCGGCGATCTTCGAGATGTCGACCGAGTAGCGCCGGTCGTGCCCCTTGCGGTCCTCCACCGGCTCGACGGACGACCAGTCACGGCCCGTGGCGGCGAGCAGGCGCTCGGTGAGCTCGCGGTTGGTGAGCTCGGTGCCGCCGCCGATGTTGTAGACCTCGCCCGGCCGGCCGCCCTCGGCGACGAGCTGGATGCCGCGGCAGTGGTCGTCGACGTGCAGCCAGTCGCGCACGTTGAGGCCGTCGCCGTACAGCGGCACCTTCTTGCCGTCGATGAGGTTGGTGACGAAGAGCGGGATCACCTTCTCCGGGAACTGGTACGGGCCGTAGTTGTTCGAACACCGGGTGATGCTGACCGGCAGCCCGTGGGTGCGGTGGAACGCCCGCGCGAGCAGGTCGGAGGAGGCCTTCGAGGCCGAGTACGGCGAGTTCGGCTCCAGCGCGTGCGCCTCGTCCCACGAACCCGACTCGATCGAGCCGTAGACCTCGTCGGTCGACACGTGCACGAACCGGCCCACGCCCGCGTTCAGCGCGGCCTGCAACAGGGTCTGCGTGCCGAGGACGTTCGTCAGCACGAAGTCCGCCGAGCCGGTGATGGAGCGGTCCACGTGCGATTCAGCGGCGAAGTGGACGACCACGTCGACGCCGCGCATCTGCTCGGCGACCACGACGGGGTCGCAGATGTCGCCGCGCACGAACTCGAACCGGCCGGCGACCGGGGCCAGGTTGGTCTCACTGCCCGCGTAGGTGAGCTTGTCGAGCACCACCACGTCGGCACCCGCGAAGGCCGGGTACGAGCCGCTCACCAGCTCCCGCACGTAGTGCGAGCCGATGAACCCGGCCCCACCTGTCACCAGTACGCGCATGCTCATTTCCTCTCGTGGTGTTCCACCACTTGCAGTCTGTCATGGGGTCCATCGGTGCAACCCACAGCAATGTCACGTCGTTTGTCTTATAAACGACTAAACTCCGTGTGGTGGGGGAGGAACCAGCAGTGGAAGGCAGAGGTCTGCCGGTACGGGTCACGGTCACCCGCCCGTCGCCCGCTTTCCGCGCGTTCCTGGTCACGGGGCGCATCTTCGTCGCACTCGTCTCAGCGGGTGTGCTGCTCGTCACGTCGGTGGGCTGGGCGCAGTACAAGAGCGCCAACGACGGCATCACCAAGACGGACGTGATCGACCAGGAGATCGCGAAGGACGCCGGGCGCAAGCCGCTCGACGGCGCCGTCGACATCCTGCTGGTCGGCATGGACAGCCGCACGGACGCGCAGGGCAACCCGCTGTCCCAGGAGGCGCTCGCCCTGCTCAACGGCGGCATCCCGGACGGCGAGCAGAACACCGACACCATGATCCTCGTGCACATCCCGGTGGACGGCACGCGTGCGGTGGCGATCTCGTTCCCGCGCGACGCCTACGTGGAGATGGCCGACGGGTTCGGCAAGCACAAGCTCAACTCGGCGTTCGCGCGCCAGCGCAACACCGTCGACCAGGAGCTGCGCAACAAGGGCGTCACCGACGAGAAGCTGATCCGCGACGAGTCGATGGCCGCCGGCCGCAAGACGTTGATCAAGACCATCGAGGGCATGACCGGCGGCTCGGTGCGCATCGACCGGTACGCCGAGGTCAACCTCGCGAGCTTCTACGAGGTCACGAAGGCCATCGGCGGCGTCGAGGTGTGCCTGAGGGAACCGACCAGCGACCGCGACTCCGGCGCCGACTTCGCGGCGGGCCCGCAGCTCATCGAGGGCCGCTCAGCGCTGTCGTTCGTGCGGCAGCGCCAGAACCTGCCCGGCGGGGACCTGGACCGGATCGTGCGCCAGCAGGTGTTCATCGGGGCGCTCGCGAAGAAGGTCCTCTCGACTGGCACGCTGACCGACTCGGGCAAGCTCTCCGCGCTCATCGCCGCCATCCAGAAGTCCGTGATCCTCAGCGACGGCTGGGACATCACCACGTTCGCCGAGCAGATGCAGGGCCTGGTGGGCGGCAACATCGAGTTCCGCACGATCCCGGTCGGCGACCCGATGGACACCTACGGTGATGGCAACGTGCTGCCGGTGAACCCGGCCCAGGTGAAGAAGTTCATCACCGGCCTGGCCGGCGACAAGCCGTCGAGCACCCCGCCGACGCCCACGACCACGCTGCCCGCGCCGCCGAACTCCGCGATCACCGTGCAGGTGTACAACGCGACCAACAGGCAGGGTCTCGCGGGCGAGGTGCTGAACGCGTTGGTCGCCAAGGGCTTCGCCCGCGGGCAGGCGCTCTCGGGGCCGGCCAGCGACTCCACCGTCGTGTACTACGCGGCCGGCGAGGAGGGGGCGGCGCGCAAGGTCGCCGCCGAGCTCGGGCCGAACGTGACCGTCGCCGAGGAGAAGTCGGTCCGAAGAGGACAGGTGCAGGTGCACGTCGGCACCGACTACGTGACTTCGAACGGTGACGAGGGGGACGGCGAGGACGTCGAGGCGCAGAACGCCTCCGGCACCCCGTCGACCGCGACGAGCAGCACACCTCCGATCACCGCGGGTGGTCTCGTCTGCGTCAACTGACCGGAAATCCCTGCGGTACCGGTTCTCGGCGGTTACGCTGTGCATTCGAAACCCGTACTGGAAGGAACCCGTGTTGAGCGCTGCATCGCGCGCCAGGAAGGCGTTCCTGGTCACCGGACGCACGGTGGTCGCGTTGGTCGCGGTGGCAACACTGGTGTTCTCCGGGTACTTCTGGACGGCACTGCGGCTGGTCAAGCAGAACACCAACACCACGCAGATCCTCGAGGTGCTGGAGGACGTCCCGAACTCGCCGCCGGTCGAGGACGGCGCCGTCGACATCCTGCTCGTGGGCAGCGACAGCCGCACGGACGCGCAGGGCCGGCCGTTGCCCGCGGACGTGCTGCGCAAGCTGCGCACCGAGAGCACCGACGGCGTGAACACCGACACTGTCATCGTGCTGCGGGTACCGCGCAACGGCGGCAAGGCGAGCGCGATCTCGATTCCCCGTGACACGTACGTGCCGATCGCCGGCTACCGCGAGGACAAGATCAACTCGGCGTACGGCGCGGTGAAGTACCTGACGGCGGAACGGTTGCAGGCCGAGGGCGTGAGCGACCAGGCCGAGCGCGAGCGCCGGTCGGACGAGGCAGGGCGCAAGGCGCTGGTGCAGGCCGTGCAGGAGCTGACCGGCATGCGCGTCGACCACTACGCCGAGATCAACCTCTACGGCTTCTACCTGCTGACCGAGGTCATCGGCGGCGTCCGGGTGTGCCTGAAGGCCGGCACGTCGGACCCCAACTCCGGTGCGAACTTCCGCGCGGGCGAGCAGACGGTCTCCGGCGGTGACGCGCTGTCGTTCGTGCGGCAGCGGAACATGCCCGGCGGTGACCTGGGCCGCATCGCGCGCCAGCAGGTGTTCATGTCGCAGGCGATGAAGCAGCTGCTGTCCGCGGGCACGTTCACCGACCCGGCCAAGCTGAACGGCCTGCTCGACGCCGTCTCGAAGTCCGTGGTCGTGGACCAGAAGCTCGACATCGCGACGCTGGCGACGCAGGCGCAGGGCCTCGCGACGGGCAACGTGGAGTTCGCCACGATCCCGGTCACGAACATCGACTTCCGCAACGAACGCGGCCAGAGCGTCGTGACGGTGGACCGCGAGGCCGTGAAGGCGTGGGTGCGCCAGCTGATCGGTGAGACGACGGCACCGGTGCCGTCGACGACCTCCGCCGCCCCCACCGGGTCCACCACCCCGAGCACGCCGTCGCGGTTCGGCGGTGAGAGGCTGCTGTCGCTGGACGGCGCCCGTGCCGTGACAGCGCAGCAACCGTCTGTGCCCTGCGTCGACTAGGAGTGCGCCCGTGAGCGTGACCGAGATCCTCTTCACGCCGCTGCTGAAGGCCGACTCCGGCCGTCCGCTGATCACGCACTACGACGACGCGGCGGGCACCAGGGTCGAGCTGTCCCGCGCGACGGTGGCGAACTGGGCGGCGAAGACGGCGAACTGGCTGCGCGACGAGCACGACGTCGAGCCGGGCGACCGGGTGGCGGTGCTGCTGCCCGCGCACTGGCAGACCACGGGCGTGCTGCTGGGCGCCTGGTGGTGCGGGGCGCACGTGGTGATGAGCGCGGACGCCGCGGACGTGAAGGTGGCCGTGGTGCCGCCGGGTGGTTCTGCCGAGGCCGACGTGGTGGCCGTGGCCTCGTTGCACCCCATGGGCCTGGGGTCGGGCGCGGCGGTCGACTACAACGACGACGTGCGCGTGCACGGCGACGACTTCGCGCCGTGGGACGCGGTCGACGGCTCCGCCCCGGCCCTCGATGAGTCCACTGTGGACGAGCTGGTGGCGCGGGCGCGCGAGCTCGGCGAGGCGCTGGGCGACCAGCCGCGCGTGCTGTCCACTCTGGAGTGGAGCTCGCCTTCCGATGTGCTGGAAGGGTTTCTCGCCGTGCTCGCGGCCGGTGGCTCGCTGGTGCAGGTGACGAACCCCGACGCGGGCCGGTTGGCCGCGCGCCGGGACGTCGAGAGGGTCAGCGTCACGCTGCCGCGGGGTTGAGCACCCTGTTGTTCTTGAACAGCACGCGGTCCAGCGCGTAGGCGCCGCCGTTGAAGCCGAGCGCGAGCGCCGCCGCACCCAGGGCGACCACGAGCTCGGCACCGCCCTCGCCGATGAGGCCGTTGGGCAGGTGGACGATCAGCCACGCGCCGAGCATGTTGAGCGCCAGCAGGACCCCGACGACCGGCAGCGCGACACCGGCGATGAGCGCGACGCCACCGACGAGCTCGACGATCGCGGCGAACCACGCCGACAGGGTGGGTGCCGGCACCCCCATCTTCTCGAAGCTCGCGGCGGTGCCGTCCAGCCCGTACTGGGTGAACTTCTGCCAGCCGTGCGCGATGAAGACGGTGCCGATGCCGATCCGGCCGACCAGCGCGGTGACGTCCTTGACCATGGTTGGTGCTCCCCGATCCTGTCGTTCAGCTGTTCAACTTCGAACCAAAACTAGTGCAGGTTTGAACAACCTCACGATTTCGACAGGATTCCAACAGCTACTTCTTAAGTTGGATGCCATCACCCTGCGTGTTCGTCAGGGAGAGCGAGCTGCGCTCGACCTCGTAGTTGACCTCCCCCTGCAACGCCCCCACCACGGCCTTCTCGACCAGCGCCTCGTCCGGGCCGCACGCCTTGTCGGTGTGCACGAGCCCCTCGAACGTGATGGCCCTCCCGTCCACCCGGTAGGACGCCGAACCTGAGTTGCAGCCGGTGAACACCTCGACCCGGCCGTTCTCGAACTTGAGCGTGGCCGGCACCGCCCCCGGCACCGACGAGGCGGCGTCGGCGGAGACGAGCGTGTCGACCCGCCACTCCCCGCCTTCGAGCCGGGCCGGCGCCTCCGGTGCGAGCACGATCTCGCCGCCCGCGCCGGTGACCACCAGGTTCTCGTCCTGGAGCCGCCAGTCCGGTGTGGCGCCGAGCAGCTTCGACAACCACTCGTCCTGCTCGTGCAGCTCGGGCTTCGGGCACCCCATCGCCGTGCTGGAGAGGTCGGCGACCTCCAGCTCGCCCCCGTCGAGGTCCACCGGGCCCTGCATCATGTTGCACCCCGCCCGCGCGACCAACCGCCCGTCGTCGGTGAACCGCAGCTCCACCGACGTGCCCTCGACGAGCTGCCGGTCACTGACCGACGTCGACACGAACACCTTGCCGCGCAACGAGTCCGCATTCCCCGCCGCCCCACCGCACCCGGCGACCGCGAGCAGGACGACGACAACCGGCACAAGTCTCATGCCCCCAGGACGGAACGGAGTGCAGGCGCGGTTGCCCTTGACATCTCGCCGACGATCTGGCGTACTTAACCCAGAGGTTAGATAACCAATCGGTTAGGTACGAGATGGACCAGCTGAGCGCCACCTTCGCCGCACTGGCGGACCCGACGCGCCGCGCGATCCTCGCGCGGCTCACCGAGGGCCCCGCGACGGTGAAGGAGCTCTCCGAGCCGTTCGACATCAGCGGCCCGGCGATCTCCAAGCACCTGCGCGTGCTGGAGAAGGCAGGCCTGATCACCCGCGGCAGGGAGGCCCAGTGGCGCCCCTGCCAGCTCGACGCGACACCGTTGCAGGAGGTCGCCGTGTGGGCCGAGAACTACCGCCGCTTCTGGGACGCGAGCTACGCCCGCCTGGACGCGCTGTTGACCGAGATGAAGGAGAACGAGGAATGACCACCACCTACGGCACCGCCGTCACCACCCCGACCGCCAGCACCATCACCATGACCCGTTCGTTCGACGCGCCGGCCGCGCTGGTGTGGAAGGCGTTCACCACCCCCGCGCTGGTCCGCCAGTGGCTCCTCGGCCCCGACGGCTGGGAGATGCCGATCTGCGAGATCGACCTGGCCGTCGGCGGCAGGTGGCGCTACGGCTGGGCCCAGCCCGACGGCTCCGAGGCGTTCGAGATCCACGGCTCGTACGTGGAGCTGGAGCCGCACACCCGGATCGTGCACACCGAGCAGTTCGAGGACAACCCGCCGGCGACCGTGACCACGACGTTCACCGAGGAGGACGGGCGGACGACGATGGTGTCGACGATGGAGCTGGGGTCGCAGGAGGCGCGGGACGCGGTGCTGGCGACGGGGATGGCGGACGGGGCCGGACGCAGCTACGAGCGCCTGTCCGAGCTGCTGCCGACGTTCTGACGGCAGGCGGGTAACTTGGCCGCATGGCCGAGAACGGACGGGTCGGATATCGCGACATCGCCGACGAACTGCGGCAGCGCATCGACTCGGGCGAGCTGGCACCCGGCAGCCGAGTTCCCGGCGAGAACGAGCTGATCACCCGCTTCGGCGTGGCGCAGGCGACCGCCCGGCGCGCGCTGGACGAGCTGAAGAACGAGGGCCTGATCGTCGCGCGCCGCGGCGCCGGAACCTTCGTGCGCGAGTTCAAGCCGATCAGGCGGACGTCGCCTGATCGGCTTCGCAACTGGAGTTCCGGTCTGTCCATTTGGAAGGCAGACGTGGGTACCCGGCAACGCACCGAGAACATCACGGTCGACGTCGAGACGCCGCCGGATCCGATCGCCAAGGCACTCGACCTCGACGACGGCGCCCGTGTCGTGGTCCGGCGGCGCCGCTACCTGGTGGACGGCAAGCCGGTCCAGCTCGCCACCTCCTTCTATCCCTTGGCCCTCGTCGCGGGTTCGGCGATCACCGAGATCAACACTGGCGCCGGCGGCACGTACGCGCGGCTGACGGAACTGGGTCACGAACCGACCCGGTTCCTGGAAGAACTCCGGACCCGCATGCCCCGCGAGTCCGAACGGGACGCCTTGGAACTCGCCCAAGGCACTCCGGTCATCCTGATCGCGCGCACCGCTTTCACCTCGGACAACCGGCCGGTCGAGGTCAACGAGATGACTCTCGACTCCGCCGCCTACGTCGTGGCCTACAACTTCACCTCTTCGGGCTGACGAATACACTTGTGGTTCTGCACAGAACTACGGTTCACTCTCGCCACTGAGTTCTGCACAGAGGTGGATGATGATTGCGCCCTACATAACCGCTTGGAGCGAGGAACACGACCTCCCGTGCGTGCTGGTGGACCGCCCCGACCACCGCCTCGGCTACGCGACCGAACTCCTCACCGACCGCGACCGGCACGGCGTCCTGTGGACCCAGACCGTTTCGCGCCGTGGTGACGGCCGCCCCGAGTTCGCCCGCGTCCACCCGCAGCGGCAACGGCGGGCGATGGAACGGTTGCTGTGCCAGGTGTGCGGCAACCCCGCCGACCAGGACGAGACCGGCGTCCTCTGGCTGCTGCGCGACTTCCGCGGCGACTGGCCGAACTGGCCGGAGGGCATGGCGTCGACGGAACCACCGGTGTGCCGCCCGTGCGTCCCGCTCTCCCGCCGCCTGTGCCCGTCCCTGCGCAAGGGCGTCGTGGCCGTGCGCGTCCGCCACCACCCGATCGCCGGCGTGCGCGGCTCGCTGTACCGCCCCGGCACCCTCGCCCCGGTCGCCGTCCGCGCCGGTGACTTCGCCTACGACGACCCCTTCGTGCACCGCGTGCTGGCCTCCGCACTGATCCGCGAACTGCGCGGCTGCACGGTCGCCGTTGATCTCGCTGGGTAGCTTCCGCAGCACCCGACCGTGACCTCGATTCCCCCTGTCGTGGCAGGTCAGGCGCGTTATGTTCGCCGCATGGGACGTTTCCTCGTAGCGCTCGCCCTCTCGGCGAGCACCGCACTGTTGACTCCCCACGCCGACGCCGAGCCGGCAGGTCGCTGGCAGGTCGAGCCGTGCCCCGCCGGCCAGAAGGCGCTCTGGCTGCCGCGCGTGGACACGGTCGGCACGGACCTCAGCTGCACAACGGAGGACGCCCGCAACGCGGCGGTGCAGGAGGCCGCGGGGAGCAACGACGCGGTGCGGTTGATGAACATCGTCATCGCGCTCGCGCAGCAGGAGTCGGACAAGTCGGTGACGGCGGACGCGGAGTGCGTGGTGGGGGCGAAGGCGGCGATCGGTGACGCGCTGGGGACGTGCGTGCCTGCTTGATGCCACGTGACGTGGCTTGTAATGGTCGTCGGGTGGCTCCCGATCAACAGCGTGCACCACCGCCGAGATCAGGAGCCGCAGTGACGTCGCCGAACTGGAAGGCCGAGTACGCCGAGGTCCGCTCGAAGTACGAGGCGTATGAGAAGAAATTGCGCGAGCTCGTGTGCGAGATCCTCGATCACGCCGGCATCGACGTCTTCCAGGTCGAGGGCCGGGTGAAGACGCTCGACAGTTTCGACGAGAAGATCCGACGGAAGTCCGGCAAGTACGACAACCCGCTCACCGACATGACGGACCTGGTCGGTGTGCGGATCATCGCTCACTACGTCGAGGACGTGGACCGGATCGTCGAGCTCCTGGGCAAGGAGTTCGAGGTTCGCGAAGAGCACTCGATGAACAAGCAGGACGAACTGGCGCCCGACCAGTTCGGTTACACGTCGAATCATCTGGTCGTGCGAATCGGGAGTCGGAGCGAACGGTTGGAGTGGGCGAAGTACGCCGACATTTCCGTCGAGTTCCAGGTCAGAACGATGTCGCAGCACGCCTGGGCCGCGATGCACCACAAG
Source organism: Lentzea sp. NPDC042327 (assembly GCF_040647275.1). Classification (NCBI taxonomy): domain Bacteria; kingdom Bacillati; phylum Actinomycetota; class Actinomycetes; order Pseudonocardiales; family Pseudonocardiaceae; genus Lentzea; species Lentzea sp. NPDC042327. The sequence goes on along the minus strand of NZ_JBEZBX010000009.1, from coordinate 21,550 downwards.
CTCGGCTACAAGCGCGAGGCTGACGTGCCGGTGCCGTTGCAACGGAAGTTGTTCCGGCTGAGCGCGTTGTTCGAGTTGGCGGATGAGCAGTTCTCCACCATCAAGGACGCCATCGACACACTGTCCGGCGAGTACTCCGACAGCGTGAGGCACGGCATCCTCGACATGAACGTCGACGCGCAGTCCATCGAAGCCTACTTGCGCAACAGCACCAAGGTATCGACGATCATCGAAGTGGCGAGAAAACTGAGAATCACCTACTGGGAGAGCAATCTCAGCGTGCTGGTGGCGATCGCCGGGGCGCTCGACGCGAGGACCATCGGGGAGTTCGACGGGTTGCTGCCAGACGGGACCTCAGCGCACCGGGTGCTCACCGCGTTTTTGTCGGTGTTCGGCCCTCGGTCAGAAGGCCGCGCGATCGAAGTCAGCCTGGGAAGCATCATCGCAACCTTCAACGGTCTGACAGAAGAACAGTTCACGCGAATCTTCCCCGACAGCGACAGCACAGGCTGGAGGATGTTCGAGGTAATCCACAAGAGGCTGCGGAGCCAGGAGTGAGGTTCTGGCTCCGCAACACCCGACGATCTAGCCGTTCAGAACCGCGCGCGACATCACAACGCGCTGGATCTGGTTCGTGCCCTCGTAGATCTGCGTGATCTTCGCGTCCCGCATCATCCGCTCCACGGGGAAGTCCCGCGTGTACCCCGCCCCACCGAACAGCTGCACGGCATCGGTGGTCACCTGCATGGCCACGTCGGACGCGAAGCACTTGGCCGCAGCGGTGATGAAGCCGATGTTCGGCTCACCACGCTCAGCCTTCGCAGCGGCGACGTACACCATGTGCCGCGCGGCCTCGATCTTCATCGCCATGTCGGCGAGCATGAACTGCACGCCCTGAAAGTCCGAAATGGACTTCCCGAACTGCTTGCGGTCCTTGACGTACGCGACCGCGGCCTCCAGGGCACCCTGCGCGATGCCCACGGCCTGCGCACCGATCGTCGGACGCGTGTGGTCCAGGGTGCGGAGAGCCGTCTTCAGGCCGGTCCCCGGCTCACCGATGATCCGGTCGGCGGGGATCGTGCAGTTCTCGAAGTAGATCTCGCGGGTCGGCGAGCCCTTGATGCCGAGCTTGCGCTCCTTCGGGCCGACGGAGAAGCCGGGGTCGTCCTTGTGCACCACGAAAGCAGAGATGCCGGCGGACTTCTTGGCCGCCTGCGGATCCGTCACCGCCATGACCGTGTACCAGGTGGACTCGCCGGCGTTGGTGATCCAGCACTTGGTGCCGTTGAGCACCCAGTGGTCGCCATCCAGCAGAGCACGCGTGCGCATCGAGGCGGTGTCCGAGCCGGCCTCGCGCTCCGACAGGGCGTAGGAAGCCATCGCCTCACCGGAGGCGATGGACGGCATGACGAGCTGCTTGAGCTCCTCCGAGGCCGACAGGAGGATCGGCATGGTGCCGAGCTTGTTCACCGCCGGGATCAGCGAGGAGGACGCGCAGACGCGGGCCACCTCCTCGATCACGATGCAGGTGGCGACGGAGTCGGCACCCTGGCCGTCGTAGGACTCGGGGACGTGGACGGCGGCGAAGCCGGCCTTGACCAGGGCGTTGTGCGCCTCCACCGGGAAGCGCTCGTTCTCGTCGACCTCGGCCGCGTACGGCTTGATCTCCTTCTCGGCGAGCGAGCGGACGGCCTCTCGCAGCGCCTCGTGCTCCTCGGCGAGCTGGTAGGTGCCGAAGCTCGGGTTCACCTTGTTACCTCCCGGTAGCGAGTACTCGGCACGATGTTAGCGCCCGTTCACATCGGGCGCTGCTGTGCCGTTGAGCACTCAGAGGGACTTCTGCAGAGCCGCGTCCTTGTCTAGTACGAGCTGCTCGAGTTCTGCCTGGAAGCGGGCCATGCGCTCCTGCAACGCCACATCGGACGAAGCCAGCACCCGCACGGCCAGCAGGCCCGCGTTGCGCGCTCCACCCACCGAGACAGTGGCCACCGGGACGCCTGCGGGCATCTGCACGATCGAGAGCAGCGAGTCCATGCCGTCGAGGTACTTCAGGGGCACCGGGACGCCGATGACCGGCAGCACCGTGGCGGAGGCGACCATGCCGGGCAGGTGGGCGGCGCCGCCCGCGCCGGCGATGATCACCCGCAGGCCGCGCGACGCCGCGGAGGACGCGTAGTCGAGCATGCGCTGCGGGGTGCGGTGGGCGGAGACGACGCTCACCTCGAACGGCACGTCGAACTCGGCCAGTGCCTCGGTGGCGGCCTTCATCACCGGCCAGTCCGAGTCGCTGCCCATGATCACGCCAACCTGAACCGCACTCACTGCGCGCTCCGCTTCTCTTCGCCGTGGATGTCGTAGCCGTCCGACCAGACGCCGGTGGACAGCCAGTCCGCCGCCAGCCGTGCGCGCGTGCGGACCGTCGTCATGTCGTTGCCGAGGAACGTCACGTGGCCGACCTTGCGGCCCGGCCGTTCCTCCTTGCCGTAGAGGTGCACGTGCGCGTCCGGGAAACGGGCGAACAGGTGGTGCACGCGCTCGTCCGGGCCCATGGCGGGCGGTTCGGTGGCGCCCAGCACGTTCGCCATCACCACGGCCGGGGCCATCAGGTCGGTGCGGCCGAGGGGGTAGTCGAGGACCGCGCGCAGGTGCTGTTCGAACTGGGAGGTGCGGGCGCCCTCGATGGACCAGTGGCCGGAGTTGTGGGGGCGCATGGCGAGCTCGTTCACGACGACGCCGGAGGCGGTCTCGAACAGCTCCACGGCCAGCACGCCCACGACGCCCAGCGCGTCGGCGACCTTCAGGGCCAGCTCCTGGGCCTCGTCACCGTCCAGCGCGGGGGCGGGGGCGAGGACCTCGACGCAGATGCCGTCGGACTGCACGGTCTCGACGACCGGCCACGCGGCGCCCTGGCCGAACGGCGAGCGCGCCACCACGGCGGCCAGCTCGCGGCGCATCGGCACGCACTGCTCGACCATCAGCGGTGTCCCGGCCTCCAGCAGCTCGGGCACGACCCGTTCGGCGCCCGACGGGGTGTTCAGCATCCACACGCCACGGCCGTCGTAGCCGCCGCGGACCGCCTTCAGCACGCACGGCCAGCCGTGTTCGGCGCCGAACCGCAGCACGTCGCGGACGTCGTTCACCTCGGTGAACGGCGGCACCGGCAGGCCCAGCTCCGCCAGCCGCACCCGCATCTTCAGCTTGTCCTGCGCGTACTGCAGCGCGTCCGGGCCGGGGTGCACCTTCACGCCCTCGGCGACGAGCGCGCGCAGGTGGTCGCCGGGCACGTGCTCGTGGTCGAACGTGACCACCTCGCAGCCCTTCGCGAACGAGCGCAGCGCGTCGAGGTCGGTGTGCGTGCCGAGGACCACGTCGCGCGCCACGAGGGCGGCGGGGTCGTTCTCCGAGACGGCGAGCACGCGCAGCGACTGTCCGAGCGGGATCGCGGCCTGGTGGGTCATGCGGGCGAGCTGCCCGCCGCCGATCATTCCGACGACGGGGAGACGGGTACGGGAGTCCACGGTTCAGGCAGCCTACCTGCACGTTCCGCAACCGCCGAACGGTGCCTGCTGAACGGCCACACCCCCAGTGGAGCCGTTCAGCAGGCGAGCGGGACCGGCCTACCCCTGCGCCGGGGCGGGGGCGACCGGAGCCGTCGAGACGTCACGGCGGTGCGAACGCGAGGGTCGCCAGCCGCCGCCGTTGCGCAGCAAGCGGAACGTCAGCCACAACGCCGCCGCGGCCAGTGCCGCGCAGACGCCGAACTCGATCCAGCGGAAGACGTCGATGCGGTCCGCCGGCTGGTAGTCGGTGTAGGTGCCGATGGCGGAGCCGGTGCGGCGCATGCAGCCGTTGGGGACCAGGCCCGCGCACTGGTCGGGCACGGGCACCGGTTCCAGGTCGCGGCCGACGAAGCCGTCGCCGATCTTCAACGCGTCGTTCGGCACCGCCGGGTTCTGGTCCCAGCGCGCGATCGAGCGGTGCACCGGCAGGTAGCGGTCGCGGGCCACCACGGCGAGCACGGTCCGGACGACGGTGTAGCAGACGAGGGTCGCGGCCATGGCGGTGAGCGTGTGCCGGGTCAGCAGACCGGCCAGGACGCCGATGGCGAGGCCCAGCAGCGCGTACCCGACCTGCACCAGCCAGTTCGCCTCGAACATCGGCCACGACCGGTCCTCGCTGCCGCCCAGGCCGTCGCCGACGCCGACCAGCGCGGCGAGCACCGCGGCGAGCAGGCCGAGCACGACCAGCTTGCCGCGCAACCACCGCGCGGGCGTGACGTCCTGCCCCCAGGCGACGAAGTAGGTGCGTTCCTCCAGCTCGCGGGCCAGCAGCGGGGCACCCCAGAACGCCCCGACGACAGCGCCGAACCCGAGCTGCACCACCAGGCCGTAGAACGCGGCCAGCGTCATCGTCACCTGGAAGTGCCGCAGCTCCGCCGACACGAGCCCGTACGCCGCGAACAGGGCGAGGGCCGAGGTCGTGGTGATGGCCCAGCGGTGCTGGCGCCACGTCAGCCAGATCATCGTCTCCGCGTTCACGCCGCACGCTCCAGGTGTGCCACGACCAGCTCCTCCAGCGTCACGTACCGGGCGGTCCACGGCTCGTCCACCCGTGCACCGCCGGAGCGCACCAGGAACGTCGACTGCGCCTGACCGTGCCTGGCCAGCACCACTGGCCCCTCCACCGGTGGCTGCGAGGCGTGCGGGCCGGTGTAGAGGACGTGCTCCTCCAGCAGCTCGTCGGTGTCGCCGTCGACGAGCACGCGGCCGTCGTGCATCAGCAGCAACCGGTCGGCGACGCCACCGATCTCGGCGACGACGTGCGTCGAGAAGACGAGCGTCATGCCGTTGTCGGAAACCTCGGTCAGCAACGCGCTCATGACCCTGCGGCGCGCCAACGGGTCCAGTTCGGACAGTGGTTCGTCCAGCAGCAGCACGTCCGGGCGCGCGCCCAACGCCAGCGCCAGCGTCACGTGGGTGCGCTGGCCGCCGGAGAGGTCGCCCATCTGCAGCCGTCGCGGCACCTTGAACCTGGTCAGCCACGCGTCGGCGAGGTCGTTGTGCCACACCGCGTTCATCCGCCGGCCGAACTGCAGGACGTCCGCCACCTTGAAGTTGCGGTAGATCGGCTTGTGCTGCGGCACGTACGCGACGCGGCCCGCGACCGCCGTGTGCCCCGACTCCGGGGGCAGGTGCCCGGCCAGCACGTTCAGCAGCGTCGACTTGCCGGAACCGTTGGCGCCGACCACGGCGGTGACGCTGCCCGGCGGCAGCTCGAAGGAGACGCCACGGATGGCCCACTTCGAGACTTCGGCCGCGACCACGCTCATTGCGCTCCCCTGCTCAGCACCTCGCGCAGCAGCGCGTAGATGTCCTCGTCCTCCAACCCGGCGGCGCGTGCCCCCGCGACCCAGCCGGCGAGCGTGACCCGCAGCGGGTCCAGGTCCTCGGGGGCGGCGGACCCCAGGGACGCCTTGACGAAGGTGCCGGAGCCCTGGCGGGCCTCGACGAGACCGGCGAGCTCCAGCTCGCGGTAGGCCTTCAGCACGGTGTTCGCGTTCACCCCGCTGCGCGCGACGACGTCGCGGACCGTCGGCAACCGGTCGCCCGGCTGCAACCAGCCGAGCCTCATGGCCTCCCTGACCTGCTGCCCCAGCTGCAGGTACGCCGGAAGGCCACTGCCGCGGTCGACGTGGAACTCGACCACACACGCTCCCCAGATTGTGCTACTGAACTAAGACAATAGAACACTTCCCGCGCCGTTGTGAAGTGCACGCGGGGAGCTTTCGTACTCCAGGAGCGCACGCGGGGGCCCCGCGTTCCCCAGAAGGGAACGTGGGGTCCCCGCGTGACGGTGGGGAACGGGGAGCGCGCGGGCGCGGGACAGGGGGGTCAGCGTCCGAGCGACGTGAGGAGGGCGCAGGCCTGGGAGTGGGTGTCGGGGAGGCGTTCGGTCCACACCTTCGCGGGACCGGCCGGGCTGACGTGCGGGTCGTCGGCGAGCCGGTCCGCGCTGAGGACGCGCAGGTTGGAAACGCGGCGCGCGAGGGTCTCGTCGCGGCGGGCCAGCACCGCGGCCACGCTCGGGCCGAGGGTCGCCAGGGTCTCGCCGCCGTCGAAGACCGTGCGCAGGGCGTCGGAGGCCAGCGTCATCGCGACCACGCGGGACCAGCCCGTGGCGCGGTGCGTGTCGAGGCGCAGCAGCACCAGCGCGTAGTCGAGCGGCACGACCGGCGTCTCGCGGTACACCTCGCCCAGCCGCGTCCGCAGGTAGGCGGTGGTGGCCAGCCCGGTCAGCGGGTCCTCGGCCGCGCAGTCGCCCGCCTGCCTCGTCACCACGTCCGCCCACCCCAGCGCCGTCGTGCGCACCATCCGCGACGGGAGCGCGTCGACGTCCGGCGACACGACGTGCGACTCGTCGGTCAGCACGGCGTGCAGCGCCGCCAGGTCGAGCAGCGTCTCGCCGAGACCGGCACCCGCCTCGGCACGAGCCCGGCCGAGCCGCACGAGCGCGTCGGAGGGGTCGGTGCCCTCCGACACCGCCGCGCACACCTCGTCGACCTCGGCGAGCGGCCAGTCTGCGGGGAACGCCCAGCCCGCGGCCATCGTGGCGGTCCGCCATCTGGCCTTCAGCAGGCGTTCCGCTTGTGCGACTCCCACCCGGTCCGTCTCCCTTCTCCGTGGATTCCAGGTGGGAGACGCGCCCGTGCCCGGCTCGTGACGCAACCCTCGCGGGGGATTGAGATGACTCTTCCGCGGGCCGTAGGTCACACTGGGCGCGCGAGGAGGGGAAAGAATCTTGGCGACCGTTCCTGCAGACGTCCAGGGCCCGAGCGACGCGGAACTCATCGAGTCCGTGCGCGGAGGGACCATCGACGCCTACGGCCAGTTGTACGAACGGCACGTCTCGGCGGCCTACAACCTCGCCCGCCAGTTGGCCCGCTCGCAGGCCGAGGCGGACGACCTGGTGTCGGAGGCCTTCGCGAAGGTGCTCGACACGCTGCGCGCCGGCCGCGGCCCCGACTCGGCGTTCCGCGCGTACCTGCTGACCGCGCTGCGGCACACCGCCTACGACAAGACCCGCCGCGACAAGAAGGTCGACCTCACCGAGGACATGACCGACGTCGCGCCGCCCGTGGCGTTCAGCGACACCGCGGTCGCCGGTCTGGAACGGTCGCTCGCAGCGCGCGCGTTCGCCGCGTTGCCCGAGCGTTGGCAGACAGTGCTCTGGCACACCGAGATCGAGGGCCAGTCGCCCGCCGAGGTCGGCCCGCTGCTCGGGTTGACGGCCAACGGCGTGTCCGCGCTCGCCTACCGCGCCCGCGAGGGCCTCAAGCAGCAGTACCTGCAGATGCACCTGGCCGAGACCGACGCCGAGCGCTGCAAGGCGACCGTCGACCGGCTCGGCGCGTGGACCCGCGCCGGTCTGTCCAGGCGCGAGGCGACGCAGGTCGAGGCGCACCTCGACGAGTGCTACCGGTGCCGTTCGCTGGCCGCGGAGCTCGCCGACGTCAACGGCGCGCTGCGCGGGTTCGTCGCCCCGCTGGTGCTGGGCGCGGGTGCCGCCACCTACCTCACGGTCGCGGGCGCGACCAAGGTCGCCGTCGGTGCCGGTGCCGCTGCGGGTGGCGCGGGCGCGGCCGGTGCCGCGCTGCCCCGCCAGCTGCTCACCGTCGGTGGTTCCGCCGTCGCGGTGGTGGCCGCCGTCGCGATCGCGCTCGCCTCCGGTGGCGGCGAGCAGGCGCCCGCGCGGGTGCAGGCCGAAGCGCCGCCCGCGCAGACGATCGTCCAGCCTCCGCCCCCGCCCGCGGTCCAGGTGCCGACGCCCGTCCCGCCACCTCCGCCGCCGGCACCGGTCCCGACTCAGGAGCCGGCGCCCGAAGCGCCGGTCCCCGCCCCGCCGCCGCAGGCGCCACCGGCCGAGGAGCCCGCTCCGCCGCCGCCCGCCGTGCTGACCCCGACCGTCCCGACCGGGTTCACGCTCACGCCCGGCGAGGAGGCCAAGGACCTGCCGATCACCGTCCGCAACACCGGCGGCACCGCGGCACCGCCCGCGAGCATGGTGCTCACGCTGCCACCGGGCGTGCTGTCGACCGGCGGGCCCTCGTCGTTCGCCGCGCGCCTGCTGCAACCGGACGGCGCCGCCGACCAGACCGTGAACTGCCCGGCCGGCAGCGGCGTGATCACCTGCACGACCCCGCAGGGCATCGCCCCCGGCGGGCAGGCGACGTTCCTCTTCCGGCTGCGCGCCACGCCCGAGGCGGTGACCGGCGTCATCACCGGCGCCGTCAGCGCGGGCACGGCGATCAGCGTGAACGTCAGCGTCGGCGTCGAGGTGCCGCCGGTCAACGACGACATCGAGCTCACCGCCTCGACGTGGCACCAGGTGTTCTGGGACCCGCGGGTCGACGTCCAGGTGCGCAACCGCGGACCGCGGCCGGGCACGCTGAAGCTGGAGCTGTCCGCGTCGTCCGACGTCGTGGTGTTCACGCCGTACCGCGACTGCACGCGCACGGACAGGAACGTCCTCCGCTGCGTCGCGGACCTCGAACAGGGCGCGAAGTTCCGGATGTCCGCGTGGGCGTTCGGGCTGCCGCACCGGGGCGGGTCGATCACCGTGACCGCCACCCTGGGCAACGCGACGAAGTCGGTGACCGTGCCGGTGAAGGGGCGGCCGAACCACTGGCCGGTCGACCCGGTGGAGCCACCGGCCCCGGCCCCCGTGCCGACGACCGAGCCGGCGAAGCCGACCGAACCCACGAAGCCGGGCCGGACGACCGAGCCGACGAAGCCGTCCACGCCGGTCGAACCGGCCGAGCCGACCACCCCGACGGTGCCGCAGGTCCCGGTGCCGACCCTGCCGCTGCCGTCCACACCGCCGTCGACCACGGTGCCGGTGCCGCCCACGACCACTCCGCCCACGACGCCACCACCCACGTCGGAGCCGTGCGAGCCGCCGCCGGTGTGGCGGCTGCCGCTGATCCCGGACCTCCTGCCGTGGCCGTGCCGGACGCCTGAACACTGATTTCCGGACATTCCAGACCAATCCGGACGTTGCGGAAAGTAACACCCCGGGGCGATGGCCGTTACCTTGATCCGTAAGCTGGCGCGGTGCTGCCGATCGCTCGCAAGGTCCTGAGCTGGTTCCCCGAACCTCTCCGGTTCCTCATCAACAAGCACCGTGAGCTGATCCGGTTCGCCGTCGTCGGCGGCACGACGTTCCTCATCGACAACGGCGTCTGGTACGCGCTGAAGCTGACGATCCTGACCGACAAGGTCGTCACGGCCAAGGTCATCGGCGTGCTGGTGGCGATCATCGCCTCGTACGTGCTGTCGCGCGAGTGGTCGTTCCACACCCGCGGCGGCCGCGAGCGCCACCACGAGGCGGCGCTGTTCTTCCTGGTCAGCGGCCTGGGCGTGGCGATCAACATCCTGCCGCTGTGGCTGTCGCGGCACCTGTTCGGCCTGCAGGCGCCAGCCGTGCCGGCCCTGACCGAGGAGATCGCCGACTTCGTGTCCGGCTCGATCATCGGCATGCTGCTCGCGACCGGGTTCAAGTTCTGGGCCATGCGCCGGTGGGTGTTCCCGGACGCCGGTGCCCGGCCTGACCGGCGAGTTCACCCGATCTCCGTAGACTCGTCTCGTGTCACTATCCGAAACAGTGGTCTCCCGGTTTCCGGAACCGATCCGGTCGATCGCGCTGAAGCATCGTGAACTGGTCAAGTTCGCCCTGGTCGGGGGCACCTGCTTCATCATCGACACGGTGCTGTTCTTCGGCATCAAGACCCTGGTGCTCCCATCGCACCCGGTGACGGCGAAGATCATCGCGACCCTGGTCGCCACGATCGTGTCGTACGTCCTGAACCGCGAGTGGTCATTCCGCACCCGAGGCGGCCGTGAACGGCACCACGAGGCCGCGTTGTTCTTCCTGGTCAACGGGATCGGCATCGTGCTGAACTCGGCGCCGCTGTGGGTATCGCGCTACCTGTTCGACCTCCAGGAGCCGCACGTCACGCGGGTGACGGAGGAGCTGGCGGACTTCCTCAGCGCGCAGATCGTCGGCACGCTGGTCGCGATGGCGTTCCGCTGGTACGGGTACAAGAAGTGGGTGTTCCCCGAGGAGAACGCCCGCAACCAGCGCCCCCTCGACGACGAGCAGGCGCTCGGCCACTCCTGAGCTACCGGGGCGTGTTCGGCGCCTTCCAGGGGATGCCGACCACGTCCTTGGCCTTCGGGACCGGCAGGAACACCGCGAACGTCGCGGGCCGTGCCGTCGACAGCTCCAGCCGCCCGCCGTCCGCGTCGACGAGCGCGCGGGCCAGCGCCAGGCCCACGCCCGTGGAGCCACCGCCGGACACGCCACGCTCGAAGATGTGCGCGGCCAGCTCATCCGGCACACCGGCGCCGCCGTCGGACACCTCGACCACGACCGTGCCCTCCTCCCCTCGCGCGGAGACGACGACGGAACCCTCGCCGTGGCGCAGGGCGTTGTCGAGCAGCACGCCGATGGCCTCGCGCAGACGGGCGGGCGTGGCGCGCGCGAGCAGGCCATCGGGCACACGGACGCGCAACGCACGGCCCTGGCTCTTGACCTGTTCACGCCATTCCTCGGCGATGGCGGTCAGGGCGGGGCGCATCTCCAGCGGTTCCGCATCCACGGCACGGGCGGCGCGGGCGGCTGCGAGGAGCTCGTCGAGGACGGCGGCCAGGCGTTCGGCCTGTTCGAGGGCGGCACGGGCCTCGGCGGCCGTGTCGGGTTCCGGGTGCTCGGCAAGGGCCTCCAGGCGCAGCTGCAGTGCCGTCAGGCGGCTGCGGAGCTGGTGGGAGACGTCACCGACGAGCTCACGTTCGCGTTGGACGAGGCGGGCGAGGGCGGTGGCGGAGGTGTCGAGGGCCTCGGAGACGGCGTCGAGCTCGGGGATGCCGAAGCGCTGGCCGTCCTCGCGGAAGTCGCCGGCACCGAGGCGGGACGCGCGGGTCGCGACGTAGATGAGGGGCCGCGACAACGTCTGCGCCGTCACCAGCGCGACGACCGTGCCGGTGCCGACGGAGAGCGCGAGCAGCAGCAGCACCAGGCCCGCCACCTGGTACTGCGTGGTGTGCATGGGACCGGAGGGGATCTCCAGCCGCACGGTGCCCTGCTGGGCGATCGTCAGCTCGACGGTCAGCGGGTCGGCGCCGGGCGACGGACCGGTCACGGTCGTCGCGCCCCCGGACACCACGGTGAGGCGGCCACCGGTGGGAACGGCGAACTTCACGGCCTCGACGTCCAGGACCTGCCGGCCGGCGATCTGGTCGTCGAGCTTGGTCGCGATGCTCTGGGCGCGTTCGGTGAGGTCACCGCGGGCGCTGTCCTCGACGAGCGTCAGCGCCGAGTAACCCAGCGGGAGGCCGAGCACGAACCCGGTGACGGCGACGGCGAGCAGGATCGCCCGCAGGATGCGGCGGCGCATCAGTCGGCGTTGAAGCGGAAACCGCGGCCGCGCACGGTCGCGATGCGCTTCTCCGCGGAGTTCGGGGTGCCGTCGCCGAGCTTCCGCCGCAGCCACGACATGTGCATGTCGAGCGTCTTGCTGCCCTTGAGGTCCGGGTCGTTCCAGACCTCGGAGAGGATCTCGTCGCGGCTCACGACCTGACCAGCGCGCTGGATCAGCACCTTGAGCAGCTCGAACTCCTTGTTCGCCAGCTGGACCTCCCCGCCGTCGACGGTCACCCTGCGCGCGGCCAGGTCGACCCGCACGCCGTTGACCTCCAGCGTGCCGGGCGCGCGGCGGCGCAGCAGGGCGCGGATGCGGGCCATCAGCTCCGCCAAGCGGAACGGCTTGGCCACGTAGTCGTCCGCGCCCGCGTCCAGGCCGACCACGAAGTCGACCTCGTCGGCACGGGCCGTGAGCATCAGCACCGGGATGCCCCTGCCGTTCTGCCGGAGTCTGCGGCACACCTCCAACCCGTCCATGCCGGGCAGTCCCAGGTCGAGCACCAGGAGGTCGATGCCCCCGGTGATCGCGGCGTCGAAGGCGCTCGGCCCGTCCCCGACGACCTGCACCGAATAGCCCTCCCGCGTCAACGCGCGGGAGAGCGGTTCCGCGATGGCCGGGTCGTCCTCGGCCAGCAACACCACGCTCACGGCAATCAGACTATTCGTGGAACGATCGCCGCGTGTCACGCCACGATGCTGATCTCGAACTCGCCCTGCGCCTCGCCGACGCCGCCGACGCGATCACCGCCACCCGGTTCCGCTCCCACGACCTCGCAGTCGAGCGCAAACCGGACCGCACCCCCGTGACCGACGCCGACATCGCCGTCGAGGACGCCGTCCGCGCGCTGCTCACCGCCGAACGCCCCGACGACGTCGTCATGGGCGAGGAACGCGGCGGCACGCTGGACGCCGCACGGGTCTGGGTGCTCGACCCGATCGACGGCACCAAGAACTTCCTGCGCGGCGTGCCGATCTGGGCAACGCTGATCGCCCTGGTCGTCGACGGTGTACCGGTCGTGGGCGTCGTGTCGTCTCCCGCGCTGGGCCGCCGCTGGTGGGCCGCCGCGGGCGGGGGCGCGTTCGCCTCCGACGCCGCCGGTGAGCGGGCGATCTCCGTGTCCGGGGTGCGAGAGCTGGAGGACGCCTACGTCTCGACGACCGACCTCAAGACGTGGGTGCGGTACCGCACCCGCGAGTCGTACCTGCGGCTGGTCGACGCCACCTGGGAGAGCCGCGCGTTCGGCGACTTCTACCAGCACTGCCTGGTCGCCGAGGGTGCGATCGACCTGGCCCCGGAAGCGGTCGCGAACCCGTGGGACATCGCGCCGTTCCAGGTGCTGGTGACCGAGGCGGGTGGCCGCTTCACCTCACTGGAGGGTGAGGAGCGCTACGACGCCGGCAACGTGCTGACGTCGAACGGCCACCTGCACGAGGCCGCTCTCACGCTGTTGGCGCCGTGAGGGTTCCGCGTGCGACCTGGGCCCAGGCGAGGCGGCCGAAGAGGTAGTGGCACGCCACGCTCTCGTCGTCGAACCTGGCCCAGTCGTACCGGTTGCCCTGCTCCTGCCAGAACACCTCGTAGCCGTCCTCGGTGAGGACGCACCAGCGCTGGTCCGCCTCCTCGCCGATGCTGACGACGTCGTCCGGCACACCGATCCTGGTCAGCCACTCGGGCAGCGTCTCGACGTTCATGCGGTGATCTCCGTGAGGTAGCCGAGCGCGACGAGGTCGGCGACCGGGTGGGTGGTGCGGTACCGCGCGCCGCCGCCGGGCTGGCCGAACCAGGGTGCGCTGATCGTGCGGTGGACGGGCAGGTCGCGGACGACCCGGTAGCGGCGGTAGCCCTGTCCGGCGCTGTGCGGCGGCAGGGACCGCTCCGCGTACGGCGTGCCCGCGGTGCTCAGGACCCGGCCCTCCGGCGTGCCGAACCGGTCGAGCTCCGCGCCCGCCTGGAGCACCTCCGGCTGGCTGGCCTCGTAGCCGCCCTCGCGTTCGGCGGGCCACCTCGGCTCGCCGTCCTCGGTGAGGAAGAGGGCGTCCCAGTCGCGTTCGTGCATGCCCGCCAACGGGTCGTAGCCCTCCAGCAGGGCCTGCACGACCGGGTGGTCCGCGCCGAGCCCACCGGTCGGCTCGAACGGCCGCGGGGTGGACGGGTCGACCAGGTCCGCCCGCGGGTGGTCCTGCGGGGCGAACCGGGCGACCGGCTCGGTCTCCTCCTGCTTCGGCGCGGGCAGCTGGCGTGCGGGCTTCGGGGCCAGTCGCGGGGGCTGGCCCGCGCTGAGGAAGACCGCCATGAACCAGCTGCCGACCGCGGCCGCCGTGTAGGCGTGGCGGGCGATGTCGTAGGCGATGCCGGGCGCACCGGCCAGTGCCTGCGACTGGTCGCGGTTCTCCAGGCGGTCGGCGATCGGGCTCGACTGCTGGCCGAGGTCCACGCCGGGGGCCACCGGGGCCGAGACGAGGGTGTCGCCGGGGTTCGGTGCGGTGGAGCCACCGGTCGCGGCACCGCCGGGCGCGTCGTCGGCCGGGTCGGGCAGGCCGTCCTTGAGCAGGGCGTCCTTCGCCGGGTCCTTGGAGAGGCCGTCCTTGGTGAGGCCGTCCTTGGCACCGGGCTGGCCCTGACCGGGCTGGCTGCCGGACTGGCTGGATTGGCCGGACTGGGAGATCTGGCCGGGACCGCTCTGGCCGGTCTGGGTGCCGAGCTGGCCCGGCTGGTTGCCGAAGGCCTGCCCCGCCGCACCCGCGGCACCTGCCGCGCCGGGCGCACCCGCCTTGCCCGCTGCGGACTGCGCACCCGGACCGGACTGCGCGCCGGGGCCGGACTGGGCACCCGGCTGAGCCGCACCCTGGGCCGCGGCCTGGGCACCGGGCTGAGCGCCGACCTTGGCACCCTGCTGACCCTGACCCTGCTGGCCCTGACCGGTCGCACCGGCCTGGCCCTGCTGACCGGCGACCGCGGCGCCCGCGTGGGCCGCTGCGGCCGGAGCCGCGCCGACGGCACCGGCGGCACCACCCACCGCGCCACCGACACCACCGGCGGGTCCGCCGATCGGGCCGGACGGGCCGGACGGGCCGCTCATCGCCGGGCCGGCGGGTGCGTTCGGAGCGCTCGGGGCACCGGTCTGCGGGGCCGCGGGCTGGTTGTGCAGATCGGGCGTGAACGGGCGGTCGAGGACCGCGGCACCCGCGGCCTGCGTGGTGCCCTCGGCGACGGGGCCGAGGCTGCCGTGGACGCTCGGGATGGCGTCGGCGGCGTGCTGCGCGACCGGGGCGACGGCGTCGGCGACCGGGCCGAGCACCTGCGGCAGGACCTGCGGGCCCTGGCCGCGGCCGGGGCCTTCGCCACCGCGGCCGGGACCGTCGGCAGGACCCTGGCCCCCACCCTGGGCGGGACCGTGGCCCTCACCGCGACCCTCACCGCGGCCGTGCCCGTCACCGGGTCCGTCGACCGCGTCGAGGACCGGTGCGGCGGCCTCGCGGCCACCGGGGACCGCGTCGAGGACGGGCGCCACGACGGCGGCGGCCGGTGCGGTGACCGGGGCCGCGGCGTCGAGTACGGGTGCGGCGACGTCGGTCACGGCGCCGACCACCGGGGCGACCGGGGCGGTGACCGCGCCGAGCACGGGTGCGACCGGTGCCGTCACCGCGCCGACCACGGGGGCCACGGGCGCGGTCACGCCGGACACGACCTCGGCGACCGGGGCGGTGACACCGGTGACGACCTCGCCGACGGGCGCGAGGACGCCGCCGAGCAGACCGCCGGGAGCACCACCGAGGTTCAGGCCGGGGCCGTGGGAGCCGGGCGCGGTGTTGACCGGCTGGCCGGCCTGGCCCATGTCGACCCCGTTGTCCAGGCGGATGGCGGAGGTCAGGGTGTTGGTCAGGTTCGCGACGTTGGCCGCGGCGCCGCGGATCAGCGTCTCGAGGCCGAGCAGCGCGGTCTGGTTGCCGGTGCCGGCGGCGGCCTTGGCGGCGTCGTTGTTCTTCGCGAGCGTCACGAGCTCGCGGACGATCTCGACCTTGGCGGCACCGACCTGCTTGGCGGCGTGGTCGAGGCGCGCGGCGGCGGCGTGGCAGCCCTTCGCGGCGCGCTGGAGGTCGCCGTCGGGTGCCACGACCTTGGTCCACGTACCGCGTGCGGCGTCACCGGTCGCGCCGTGCAGGCTCTCGAACGCGCGGCCGGCGGCGCCGTCGGCGGAGGCACCCAGCCGGGTGATCTTGTCGCCGGCCTCGCGCCAGGCCGTGGCACTGGCGCGCAGCTTGTCCTCGTCCGCCTTGGGCCACGAGACGCCTGCCTTGGCGGCGACCTCGGCGAGTTCGGCGGGAAGCTCGATGCCCATGTCAGCCGTCCAACCTTCTCATCGCGGTCGCGTTGCTCTCCTCGACGTGCCGGTACGTCTCCGCGGTCTTGGCGAACTTGTCGCCGACGCCGCCGAACGTGGTCGCGACCGAGGTCAGCGCCGCGGCCGTGGAGTTCGCGGGACCCACGTGCGAGTCGGCGAAGCTGCGCCCGGCCGCGTCGTCGCCCCAGCAGGCACCGAGCGCCGACAGCGTCTTCTCGAGCGCACCCGTGACCTCACCGGCCTGCGCGGCGAACCCGCGCAGCTCGCCGGCACCGGCGTCGAGCCGGCCCAGATCGGCGTCGTACCCGGTCATCGCGCCCTCCTGTTGATGAGTTCGGAGTCGAGCCAGCTCTCGCGCTGCTCGTTGTCCTCGTCGTCGTCCACGCGCCGGCGCGCGGGCTGCTGACCCAGGACCGCCCGGTTGTCGTCGAGCCCGTACTCGTCCGGCTTGAGGTCCGCGGTGCCCGCGACCAGCGCCGCGGGGTCCGTGGCGGCGGGCAGCACGGCGCTCAACGCCTGGTAGGTGCCCTCGGCGGCCTGCGCGGCAGCGGCGGCCACGGTGCGCACGACCAGCTCGGCGAGCTGCTCCGGCCGGTGCCGCCGGTAGGCCACCTCGGACAGTTCCAGCGCCGTGAGCTCGCCGCGGCCGCTCACCGTCGCCGTGACCGTCCCGTCCGGACTGCTCGCCCGCCCGGCCACGGTCGCCAGCTCGCGCTGAACGGACGCCAGCTGCTCGCGGCTGCGCCGGTAGTCGGCCATCAGCTCCTCGACCTGCGCACGGTGGTCGTCCACCGAGTCCCCCTCACACGCATAGCCCTGGGCTCGGGCTGCTTGGACGCCGTTGCCATTAGATCGGTTCCCGGCGACTTCAGTTACGTACGATCAACGACGTGTTCGCTTTCGAGGATCTGCCGGCAGGCCGAATCATCCCGCTCGGCGAGGTGGTCGTCGACCGGGACGAGATGGTCGACTTCGCCCGGAAGTTCGACCCGCAGCCGTTCCACCTGGACGAAGAGGCTGGCCGCGACTCGATTTTCGGTGGGTTGTCCGCTTCCGGCTGGTACACAGCGTCCCTCTGGATGCGCGTCTACGTCGACAAGGTCCTCTCGAACTCCACCGGGCAGGGCTCGCCGGGGGTGCGGGAGCTGCGCTGGCTCGCGCCGGTGTTCGCGGGCGACCGGCTCGCGTTCGAGGTCGAGGTCCTCGGCGCGCGGCTGTCGAAGAGCCGGCCGGGACTCGGGCTCGTGGAGATGCGCGGGTCGGCCCTGCGCGGCGGCGAGCTGGTCTACCGGTTCGAGTCGACGGGGATGTTCGGCACCCGCGGCTGACCGGACCCGCTACCCCGCCAGCGCCCGCACGACCCGCGACGGGCTCGGCCGCCCGAGCCGTTCCGCCATCCACACCGACGTCTCGACCAGCTTGTCGAGGTCCACGCCGGTCTTCACGCCCAGCCCGTCGAGCATCCACACCAGGTCCTCGGTGGCGAGGTTCCCGGTCGCCGACTCCGCGTACGGGCACCCGCCGAGCCCACCGGCCGACGAGTCCACGGTCGTGACGCCGCACCGCAACGCGGCCAGCGTGTTCGACAGCGCCTGGCCGTAGGTGTCGTGGAAGTGCACGGCGAGCCGGGAGACGTCGCGGAACTCGCCCAGCAGCGCCTCGACCTGGCCCGGCGTGGCGACACCGATCGTGTCGCCGAGCGAGAGCTGCGAGCAGCCCAGGTCCAGCAGCCGTTCGCCGACGGCCACGACCTGGGAGCGGGGCACCGCGCCCTCCCACGGGTCGCCGAAGCACATCGACACGTACCCGCGCACCGACAGGCCCGCCGCCAGCGCACGGGTCACCGTCGGCTCGAACATCTCGAACTGCGAGTCCAGCGTCCGGTTCAGGTTGCGCGAGGCGAACGTCTCGGTGGCCGACGCGAAGATCGCGATGTGCGTGACGCCGGCCTCCAGTGCGCGGTCGAGGCCGCGCTCGTTCGGCACCAGCACCGGGTAGGTGACCCCGGCCCTGCGGTCGAGGCCGGCCAGCAGCTCGGCGGCGTCGGCCAGCTGCGGCACCCACTTCGGGTGCACGAAGGACGTGGCTTCCAGGACGGACAGACCGGCGGTCGCCAGGCGGTCGAGGAACTCGATCTTCACCTCGACCGGCACGACCGCGGACTCGTTCTGCAGGCCGTCCCGCGCGCCGACCTCCCAGATCGTCACCGACGACGGCAGCGAACCGGAGCCGACCACGTCGGGCAGGCCGACCTCACGCGCGCCCATTGATGGTCCTCTGCTCGAAGTCGTCTTCGGGGTTGTCGTTCATCTCGCGGTACAGCAAGGTGTGCACCTTCTCCACGGACGGTACGTCGTCGATCGGGATCGGCGCGTCCGACGCCGACTCGACGACCAGGGTGCCGCAGCCGAGCACGCGGTCGACGAGGCTCTGCTCGAACCGGACGCTGTTCACCCGCGACAGCGGGATGTCCAGGCCGGTGCGCTTGACCACGCCCTCGCGGTAGATCACCCGGTCCGAGGTGATCACGAGGTGGGTCGTCCGCCAGCGGGCCAGCGGCACGAGCGTCAGCCCGACGACCAGCAGCAGCGCGACGACCGCCAGCACGGTCCAGGCGATGCCCGCCCACGACAGGTCACCGACGAGCCCGGCCAGGTACGTGCCGAGCACGACCACCACCAGCAGCCAGAACACCGGGAGGACCAGCACCTTCCAGTGCGGGCGCCGGTGGATCACGACGTGCTCGCCGGAACTCAGCAGGTCGTCGGGGTAGGCCATGGGACAACCCTAGCTACGCAGGGCGCAAATGCACCACGTCACCAGCGGACACGCCGTGGTCGACGCCGTCGGTGCCGCGCACGACGAGGGTGCCGTCGGGCTCGATCCGCTGGGCCGTGCCCTCCAGCTGCACGCCACCGGCGAGCTCGACGCGCACGCGTTGCCCGACGGTCGCGCAGTGCTCCTGGTACTCCTCCAGCACACCGGACTCCACGGCGTCGCCGCCGTTCTTGCGCCACACGCCTTCCAGCCCCGCCAGCTCGACGAGCAACCGGAAGGCCAGCTCGCCGCGGTCGAGCTCGCTCGCGCCCACGTCGGCCAGCGACGTCGGGGCGAGCCCACCCGGCGCGGGCTGCACGTCGTCCGGCAGGGCCGCGACGTTCAGGCCGATGCCGACCACGACGGCCGGCTCCACGCCCGCGGTGATCTCGGACAGGATTCCGGCGCCCTTCTCGCCCTTGGCGCCGAGCAGCAGGTCGTTGGGCCACTTCAGCGCCGCCTCGACCCCGGTCGAGTGGGCCACCCGCACGAGCGCCAGCCCGGCGATGAGGTTCAGCCACGGCAGCCGCTGCGCCGGCACGTCCGCCGGCCGGAACAGCACGCTGACGTACAGCCCGCCCTCCGGCGACGACCAGCTGCGCCCGCGCCGGCCCTGCCCCGCGCTCTGCTCCAGCGCGATCAGCACGGAGCGGTCCCGCGCGCCCGCGACGGCGGCGGCGGTGAGGTCCGCGTTCGTGGAGGCGGTGGTCTGCACGACGTCGAGCGCGGCGTACGGACCGTGGGGTGCGACCAGCCGCGCGCGCAGCGCTTCGGCGTCGAGTGCGGTGTCCATCGCGCCAGGCTATTGGAACGGAAGAGGGTACGTGCGATCGAACACGACCAACAGGTTGCCGTGACCTGGACAACTGCACGGGGCAGTTCAGCAATGGTCTCGTTAGGCTGCGAGCCCATGAGCAGTGCGACCGAGCCGATCGGAAGCGTCCCCGGCGACGCTTCAGGCGCTCCCGACGTCCACACCACCGCGGGCAAGCTCGTTGACCTCTACCGGCGCAACGACGAGGCGGTCCACGCCGGCTCGGCGCGCGCGGTCGAGAAGCAGCACGCGAAGGGCAAGAAGACCGCCCGCGAGCGCATCGACCTCCTGCTCGACCCCGGCTCGTTCGTCGAGCTGGACGAGCTGGCGCGGCACCGCTCCACGAACTTCGGGCAGGAGACCAACCGCCCGTACGGCGACGGCGTGGTGACCGGTTACGGCACCGTCGACGGCCGTCCGGTGTGCGTGTTCTCCCAGGACGTCACGGTGTTCGGCGGCTCGCTCGGCGAGGTCTACGGCGAGAAGATCGTCAAGGTCATGGACCTGGCGATCAAGACCGGCCGCCCGATCATCGGCATCAACGAGGGCGGCGGCGCGCGCATCCAGGAGGGCGTCGTCTCGCTCGGCCTGTACGGCGAGATCTTCACCCGCAACGTCCGCGCGTCCGGCGTGATCCCGCAGATCTCGCTGATCATGGGCTCGAACGCGGGCGGGCACGTCTACTCCCCCGCGCTGACCGACTTCGTGGTGATGGTCGACCAGACCTCGCACATGTTCATCACCGGCCCGGACGTCATCAAGACGGTCACCGGCGAGGACGTGACGTTCGAGGAGCTGGGCGGCGGCCGCACGCACAACACCAGGTCCGGCAACGCGCACTACCTCGGCAGCGACGAGGAGGACGCCATCGCGTACGTGAAGGAGCTCCTCTCGTACCTGCCGTCGAACAACCTGTCCGACGCGCCCGCGTTCGAGCCCACCCTGGCCGCCGGCTCGATCTCCGACTCGATCACCGACGACGACCGCGCGCTGGACACGCTCATCCCGGACTCCGCGAACCAGCCGTACGACATGCACGAGGTCATCAACCGCGTGCTCGACGACGGCGACTTCCTGGAGGTCCAGCCGCTGTTCGCGCCGAACATCCTGGTCGGCTTCGGCCGCGTGGACGGCCACTCCGTCGGCGTCGTCGCGAACCAGCCCACCCAGTTCGCCGGCTGCCTCGACATCGACGCCTCCGAGAAGGCCGCGCGGTTCGTGCGCACCTGCGACGCGTTCAACATCCCGGTGCTGACGTTCGTGGACGTGCCCGGCTTCCTGCCCGGCACCGACCAGGAGTGGAACGGCATCATCCGCCGCGGCGCCAAGCTGATCTACGCCTACGCCGAGGCCACCGTCCCGCTCGTCACCGTCATCACCCGCAAGGCTTACGGCGGCGCGTACGACGTCATGGGCTCCAAGCACCTCGGCGCCGACATCAACCTCGCGTGGCCCACCGCGCAGATCGCCGTCATGGGTGCGTCCGGCGCGGCGAACATCGTGCACCGCAAGAAGCTGGCCGCTGCGGCAGCCGGTGGTGAGGACGTCGACGCGTTGCGCGGCCGGTTGCAGCAGGAGTACGAGGACGCGCTGTGCAACCCGTACGTGGCCGCCGAGCGCGGGTACGTCGACTCGGTGATCCCGCCGTCCTACACGCGCGGGTACGTGGCGCGGGCGTTGTCGATGCTGCGGGACAAGCGGGAGACGTTGCCGCCCAAGAAGCACGGGAACATCCCGCTGTGAGCGCCGCGGACGAGCAGGCCGCTCCCGAACGGCCGTTGCTGCGGGTCGTCAAGGGCGCGCCGGACGACTACGAGCTGGCGGCGCTGACGGTCGTCGTGGCCGGGCTGGCCGCGGGTGGGCCGGTCGAGGACGCGCCGGCGCCGCGGTCGGAGTGGGCCAACCCCGCCCGGCGGGTGCGCAGGCCGTTGCAGCACGGGCCGGGGGCGTGGCGCGCCTCGGGTCTCCCCGGCTGATCCGGCGTCTGCAAGTACCAACCCCCCAGCCCCTCGGGGGGTCTTGCAGACGCCGTCTGGGGAGCCGGGTACGCCGCGGGGCCGGTAGTCGAGGCCCCCCGCCCCCACCCCCCACCGGTGCG